>SLHA01000019.1 GCA_007136405.1 Candidatus Latescibacterota bacterium | reverse complement strand
GATCTGGCCTCGTCAGCGGAACAGGCGGCGTCAGCGGATCAAGCCTCGTCAGCAGATCAAGCCTCGTCAGCGGATCAGGCCGCGTCCGCGGATCAAGCGGCATCGAGGCGGCCCAGTTCTCGCCACAGTAACCCGTACCGCATACCGCGGGTGGAGACGATGATGTCGGGCCGCTTCCAGCGCGACAGCGCCGTATGCAGGATCAGCGCCCCTGCCGTGATCAGATCGGCACGTTGCTCGTTGACCTGCGGCATGGCCCGAATCGACGCGTAGTTCAGCGATAGCAGGTAG
Organism: Candidatus Latescibacterota bacterium; assembly: GCA_007136405.1. Taxonomy (GTDB): domain Bacteria; phylum Latescibacterota; class UBA2968; order UBA8231; family UBA8231; genus SLHA01. The sequence continues at coordinate 72,842 of SLHA01000019.1, read as the reverse complement.
GAACTCAGTTCCCGGACGCGGGCGGCGGTCAGCACGTGGCCATTGAGTTCGTCGGCATCGAAGCGCGGAATATTGCGGTCGATGGCACCGAGAGTGGTCACTGTACCGGCCACGCCGATCAGCGGGACCTGGCGGGGAGGTGCCGGCAGTCTGGCCAGCAGCCGCTCCACGGCCGCACGGGCCCGTTCCACCTGCTCGGTGGCCGGCGGCAGCACCGGCAGGAAGCGTTCGGTACAACGGACGGCCCCCAGATTCACCGTCCCTTGTTCCTGGATGTGGCCGGCGGACCCGACAGCGATTTCCGTAGAGCCGCCGCCAATGTCCAGTACGGCATAAGAGGCGGGCAGGTCCATTCCCAGACCAGCGCCGGCATGGGTGAGGCGGGCCTCATCCATACCGTCGACGACGCTCAGCTCGATGCCCGTGCGGGTCTGGATGAGGTCGCACACCTCCTGCCGGTTGGTCGCGTCGCGCAGGGCCGAGGTGCCGAACGCACGTACGGAGACGACGCCCAGCTGCCGTGCCTGACCGGCGTATTGCTGCATGATGGCGCAGACCCGGACCAGAGCCTCGGGGCGAATACGGCGATGTGCATCCACGCCTTGCCCCAGTCGTCCGATGGCGTGCTGGTCCGCCATGATCTGCACACCACCCTGCCCGTCACTGCGTCCTATGAGCATGAGCACCGTGTTGGTGCCCAGATCGATCACGGCGATGGGTGCGCGGGGGGCGACGTTCACGTGGCGGCAGGCACGGCCTGTCGCATGAGGTCGACGACCTCTCGTGGCGTCTGGCAGGCCAGCAGGGCTTCACGCCGTTCCTGGGGACGGATCAGGCCGGCGATTTGGGAGAGCAGGGGAATATACGTGGCATAGTTACGCTGCGGCGTCAGCACCAGGAAGACGAAGCGGACCGCTTCCGAGTGGGAGCCGCCGAAATCCACACCAACCGGGCAGATGGCCATGCAACCGATGACCCCTGGTAGATCGGGGATGGGGGCGTGAGGTATGGCGGTGGCATGACCCATGGCGGTGGAACTGACGGTCTCCCGGTTGATCGCGGCGGTCAGGACACTGTCCCGTTCGGAGAGCGGAATCTGCTTCTCTTCGACCAGGGCATCGACCAGCAGCCGGATGGCCTCCCATTTGTCCGCCGGCCGCACGTCCAGACGGACGGTGTTTTCGTAGAAAATGTCGGTCAACGACACCCGCGCGGCGGCGCCGGACCGCACCATGAGCACGGAACAGGAGACCTGGCTGGCGATCTCATCCGGGATGGATCCCGCCAGATGCTCCTCCTGACGCCAGTCATTGGAGGCGCCGAGAACCACCAGATCGCTGTTGCGCACACGCTCCACCAGCGGCTCGACGACCTGCGGGCTGGGTATGATGGTAACCGGAGCCTGGATTCCCAGCATGCGCAACTGCAGCTGGGTGTCTTCCTGCATCTGCTTGCAGTAAAGGGAAAGTAACGGATCCGTGGGATCGCAGATATTGTCCCGCGCCACCCGCACCACGTCCAGCTGGGCATTCCAGCGCCGTGCCAGATCTGCCGCGATGCGCAGACCCAGCATGGCATGGCTGCCGCCTCCGGTGGGCACGGCGATGCGCCGGGCCGCGCTGAAGCCCCGGTTTATGAAGATGATGGTATCCACGTCCTTGACTTTGGTCAGCGCCCGGTTGGAGGCGGACAGGACCGCATCTTTCTGGATGTCCCCTTTCCAGCCCATGACTATGGTGCTGCAGTTCCACCGGCTCAAGGCATCACCGATTACCGCAGCAACGTCCGGACCGCGCTCGACGTGCACCAGCGCGCCGATGCCCATCTGCAGAGCGATGCGCGCGAGTTCCCGCAATTGCGCTGCCACTGCCTCAGCGTCCGGGCTGTGAGCGTTCAGGACGTGAGCCAGGTGCAGTTCACCCCACGGTGGGGTGGTCAGCAGGGCCGCCAGACGGACCACGTCACCCTCGGACTGGGGATCCTGGATGGGCACGAGAATGCGGGACTGAGGCGCGGGCATGAACGGTATTCCTGTCAGGGGCCGTCAACGAGATTCCGGCGAACACCGCGGCCACGCCGGCGCCGAAGACGGCCGGCGCAGACCAGGACGACGGTATCGATGGATAACCTGGCTATCTTGACGAGCATAGTCAAGCGGAGCGTTGCCGCCGTCCCGGGCCGTGGCGTGCTACCTGCCGGCTTGCCGGTCCGATGCGGAACCGGCCTCAACGCTTGTGTGCCGATTCCGGTGTGGTTACTTTGCCCTCAGGCCCGTCGATCCGGGGCGGAGCAGGTTGCCGTGATCCGTCAATGGAGAACCGCCGCCTCCAGACCCAATCCGCTCAGGTCCGCGACGCGCCCCTGTTGTTCGGCTTCGTACAGCCGCCAGATGACGCGCAGGCCTTGCAGGCTGCCGGGACCATCGGTCAACGGTTGCCGGCCGGTGTCGATGCAGTCCAGGAAGTGGGCCATTTCGTTTTCCGTATGCTTGCCGCGTTCGGCTTCCATAAGCAACTCGCCCTCTCCCCAGCGGCCGCGCAGGCCTTCACCGGCGGTTTCCCGGGTTTTGCCCGTGTGGAGATACAGGCAACCGCCCGTGATATCGGCCTCCAGCATGCCCTCTGTACAGTGCGCGTGGAACGAATAACGCAGGCGGCTACCGCGCGCCCCCCAGGTGCCGAAATGATAACCGAGCCGGCCGCCTTCGAACTGCAGGGAGACGTTGCTCGTGCCTTCACGCTCCATCCAGGGAGTGCCTGTATTGGTTCCCAGGTGGGTTCCCTGGAGAGGCGCGCCCAGGTACCACAGCAGTATGTCGATATAATGACACCCATGACTGAACAGTTGGCCGCCCCCGAGCTGGGCGGCGTTGGAAGCCCAGTGGTCGGCGGGATACTGCGTCAGTTGTTCGGTCCAGATCGACACCTGGAACACGTCTCCGTACCGCTGCTCCTGCAGCAGTTCGCGCATGCGGACCACCAGAGGGTGGAAGCGCATGCAATAGGCTATCATGAGCACGACGCCGCTGCGCTGCCGCGCCTGGATCAGCTCCAGGCATTCGCTTTCGCTGTTGGCCATGGGTTTTTCCAGCAGAACGTGCTTGCCGGCTTCCAGACAGGCGAGGGCCACCGGATGATGCAGGTGATGGGGCAGAGCCAGCAGCACGGCGTCGACTTCATCCAGAACCGCCTCATACCGGGCGGCCGTGCGGATACCCGGAAAAACCTCCTGTACCGCGGCGGCACGTTCTTCTACGGGATCTACCGCCGCTACCAGTTGGAGACGATCCTGAAGCCGGTCAAAACGACTGCGATGGGACCGAGCCATTCCACCGCAACCGACCAATGCCAAACGTGTTCGGGCCATGAAGCCTTCTCCCAGGTTATCGTGACGAAGACCCGCCAGCCTGACCGCATGCAAGGGCATCACGGTGGCTGGCCATACTCCGTCAATAAGGCATATCCTGGCAGCGGGGCAAGACGCACTAGAGGGAACAGGGCAAGGCGCACAGGTGGCAGCGGGGCAAGGCGCACAGGTGGCAGCGGTGCGACGCCGACCTGGTCGCGGGCGGCAACCGGGTCTTTGCCGGCTGTGGGACAACCAGCCGATCAGTAATGAACCTTCATCAGTGAGCCTTCATACAGAGGTCATATGGCGCGAAAAATCGAATGGGATTTCCCCTTGCCTCGTACGCACACCGGCATGCTGCAGACCAACGGCACCATGGGGACCATGGTCTGGGGTGCGGGCAGCGTGCTGCGCATCACCCTGGGCAGGGCTGATTTCTGGGATCATCGTGGCGGTCTGCCGTGGACCGAGCAGCAATCCTACGCGAACATCCGGCAATGCCTGGAAAAGGGTGACGAAGCCGCACTGCGGACCCTCTTCGAGGATCCGGGACGGCCGCCGGGTACACCCCGTCGTCCGAGCATTCTGCCGGTCGGTCGTGTGGACGTGGATTTCGGTCAGGGCGTGTCGTTGCACCGGGCTGCGCTGGATATCGACACGGGCGAGGTCACGGTGGAGGCAGGCAAGCAGGGCCATCACCATACGCTCCGCCTGATGCTGTCCATGGACCACTGCGTGACTGCCCTCAATCTACCGCCGGAACTGCGCCTGATCAGGGTCCACATGGTGCCTGCATGGGAGTATGTCGGCGAAGAACTGGACGCCATCGGGTTCCACCCGCCTGAACGTTTCGATTCCGGCCGGATCAGCGGTTGGACGCAGATGCGGCCGGCGGATCCCTGTCTGGCGGTGGTCTACCGCCGTGAGCAGGACGTGCTGCTGCTGGGCACGGGATTCGGAGACGGTGCGGAAGAGGCGCGTAACGGTGTACTCGACCAGTTGACCCGCATGGCGGGGGAGAGCTACCCGACCCTGCAGGAACGTACCGCGGCGTGGTGGCACACCTACTGGACGGATGTCCCCAAGATCGATATTCCCAACAGCAATCTGCGGTTTCTGTACGACTACGGCATGTTCAAGTTCGGTGGCCTGACTCAGCCTGCCGGTGTGGCCGCTACCTTGCAGGGCGCCTGGGTGGAGGAATACCGGCTGCCGCCGTGGTCGAACGACTACCATTTCAATATCAACGTGCAGATGTGCTACGGGCCGGCGTACCACGGCAACAAGCTGGAGCACTTGCTGCCTCTGTTCGATCTGATCGACGGCTGGATGCCGGTGCTGCGCCACAATGCCCGGGTCTTTCTGGGCATCGAGGATGGTCTGATGCTGCCCCACGCCGTGGACGACCGGTGTACTTGCATGGGGGGCTTCTGGACCGGCAGCATCGACCATGGGTGCACCGCCTGGGTGGCGCAGATGATGTACCGGTACTACCAGTATTCGGCCGATCGGGAGTTTCTCGAGCAGCGCGCCTATCCTTTCATGTACAGCGCCATGCGCGTGTACGAGGAAATGCTCGAAGAAGAGGGTGATGTCCTGGTGTTGCCGGTGAGCGTTTCACCGGAATACCGCGGCGCGGCGATGGATGCCTGGGGACGCAATGCCAGTTTCCAGCTCGCCTGCGTGCACCGGCTGTGCGCCGACCTGCTGGAGGCGGCTGAGGTGCTGGGCCGGTGTCCGCGTCCCATCTGGCGTCGCATCCAGGAGAAACTGCCCCGGGCTTGTTTGAGTGGAGGACCGGGCCGCGAACGAATAGCCCTGTGGGAGGGAGCCGAGCTGGAGGAAAGCCATCGCCACCATTCCCACCTGGCCGGAATCACCCCCTTCGACATCATCGACCTGGAGGACGCCGGCTGGTGGGGGGTGATCGAACGCAGCCTAAGTCACTGGATCTGCCTGGGACCGGGTCTGTGGAGTGGCTGGTGTGTGCCCTGGGCCAGCATGATCCATACGCGCGCAGGCAATGCGGATGCGGCCGAGTTGTGGCTGGAGATCTGGCAGCGCGTGTTCACCAATGAGGGCCACGGAACGCTGCACGATGTGCATTTTCCCGGATTCTCCATGATGGGCAAGGGGGCGGTCTGCACCGATCCCGGCCGGGAGGAAATCATGCAGATCGAGGCCGGCATGGGGTGCGTCACCGCCATCCAGGAGATGCTCCTTCATACCCGTGCCGGTGTGGTGCGGCTTTTCCACGGCGCTCCGCGGCACTGGACGCGAGTCGGTTTCACCCGCTTGCGGGCCCCCGGCGGATTTCTGCTCAGCGCTCGTCGTCAGAATGGGTCGGTAGGTCCCATCGAGGTGCATAGCACGGCGGCTGCGGTATTGCGGCTGGACAATCCCTGGGGGGAATCCGCGGTAATCGAGCGCAGCGACGGGTTGACTCACTGGCTGGGATCCACGCTGGAAGTCAGCGCCCAGGCCAACGAACGCTTCATCATCCGGCCGGAATAGCCCCAGGCGATGCCGCGTCCAGTGAACGCTCCATGGGTACGGTCGGCATAGCCGTGCTACAGGCTGTTCCAGCACCGACTGCCGCCCATGTCGCGGGATGATGCATGCTGACGGGGCCGTGCCGCCTGAGATGCTGCGGCTGAAGCGAGATGCTGCGCGCTGACGGGGCCGTGGCGCCTGAGACGCTGCTGCTGCTGACGCGGGATAATGCATGCTGACGGGGCCGTGCCGCCTGAGATGCTGCTACTGAAGCGGGATGATGTGGGCCGTAACGCCCGGTTGGTCTTTGGACGGATGGGAGTCTTTCAACGAGGAGCCACAGGTCATGGGCGGAGTGTTTGGTGTCGTATCACAGCAAGATTGTGTTTCGGATCTCTTCTACGGAACGGACTATCATTCGCATCTGGGGACGCGCCGGGGAGGCCTGGCCGTGGCCAACGGACCGGGCTTCACCCGCTTCATCCACAACATCGAAAACGCCCAATTCCGCTCCAAGTTCGAAGACGACATCCAGAAAATGCGCGGCACGCGCGGCATCGGTGTCATCAGCGACACAGCCGCACAACCCCTGCTGATCGGGAGCCACCTGGGCACGTACGCCATCGTCACCGTGGGACGGATCAACAACACGGACGAACTGGTCGCCGCCGCCTTCGGGCGCCGCAGCACGCATTTTCTGGAGATGGATGGGGGCGCCATCAACCCCACCGAACTCATCGCCACGTTGATCAACCAGGGCAAGACCTTTGAAGCGGGAATACGCCTGGCGCAGGAGGCCATCGACGGCTCATGCTCGTTGCTGCTGCTGACTGCAGACGGGGTGATCGCGGCCAGGGATCTGCACGGACGAACGCCGCTGGTGGTGGGGCGCGGAGAGGGCTCGTTGTGCGTTACCGGTGAGTCCTGTGCTTTGCCTAATCTGGGCTATGTCGCGGAGCACGAACTGGGCCCCGGGGAGATCGTGCACATGGATTCGCGGCAGTGGTCTACGGTTACGCCTCCATCACCGGTCCTGCAGATCTGCGCCTTTCTGTGGGTGTATTACGGGTATCCGGCCAGCAGCTACGAAGGCGTCAACGTGGAGGTGATGCGCAACAGGAGCGGACGGCTGCTGGCCCGGGCGGACGACGTACAGGTGGATCTGGTGGCCGCCATTCCGGATTCCGGCGTGGCCCATGCCATTGGCTACGCCAACGAGTCCCGTGTTCCGTATGGCCGGCCTTTCGTCAAGTACACGCCTACCTGGGCCCGCAGCTTTACGCCGCAGAATCAGCAACGGCGCGATCTGGTGGCCAGCATGAAGCTGGTTCCCATCCGTGAACTCATCCAGCGGCAACGCCTGCTGTTCTGCGAGGATTCCATCGTCCGCGGCACCCAGCTGCAGGGGACCATCAGGCGCCTGCTGCACGGCGGCGCCCTGGAGGTGCACATGCGTCCGGCCTGTCCGCCGCTGGTCTACGGCTGCCGCTTCCTCAATTTTTCCCGTTCAAGCTCGGAGTCGGACCTGGCGGCCCGGCGCGCCATCACCGAGCTGGAGGGCGGCGAGCCGGACCCAGCCACGCTGGCACGTTACTGCGTTCACGGATCGGCGGAATACGCGGCCATGGTGGAACGGATCCGCACGCGTCTGCAGCTGACATCGCTGCGTTACCAGACCATGAAGGACATGCTCCGGGCCATCGGCCTGCCCAGAGAATGCGTGTGCACCTATTGCTGGAACGCCGCGCCGGGACCCTCCCTGCAGACCAGCATACACTTCCAGGCCGGTGACACCCGGGACGGAACCGAGGCCGGCTGCCTGTGGTGAGTGCCGCAGCGCATCCAGCCGGTGCGGCCGGCTCCGTTGCGGCCGGTCCCGGCCGCAACGGCACTCAAGGTGCACATCGGGTGGACAGGTTCAGCGTGTCCTTGATGGTCCGCAGCAGGTCTTCCGTGCGGAAGGGTTTGCTGTATACGCGCGTGGGTCCCAGCTCCTTGATCAGCGCCGAATACTGCGGGTGGCTGGTGTGCCGGCTGTCGACCAGGCCGATCACGGCAGTGTCGGCGTAGGTGGAAAGCAGCTCCTCGGTGATGACATCCACCGCGGCCGGTGAATCCGAATCGATGCACATGAGGACCAGGTCAGCGGGGTTCTGGTTGTGGATTTGCCGGCTCTGCTCCAGATCACGAGTGACGCTGACCCGGTATCCAGTGCTCTGCAGCAGGGCAGCGAGGGCGGCGGTGAAGATCTCGTTGTCGTCGATCAGCAGTATGTGCATCACTGCGCCATTCCTTGGTAAGACCGATGGGAGTCCGGAATTACGGCCGCGGTCCTGCTGCGGGGGAGTGCGCAGGAATTCCGAAGCCTCGATGTCGTAACTCCTACCTGTGAAGGTACCGAGCAGAGAGACCATGGCAAGGCGAACCGCCACGCCGGGGGCGCAGACGACCGCTCCCTGGAGTGGCGCTTGCAGCCTGCCCGCTGGCATGGCGCTTGACACCCCCTGATGGTGCGGCTATTATGATTTTTTATCGAGGCGGTGAAGGGCTGGCGGTCGCCGCCGGGTGATATCGGCATGCGCATTCAACGAGGAGGCTAGGTATGAAACTGGGGCTGGTTACCTATAATCTGGCCAAAGACTGGAATATCGAAACCATCATTGCCAACTGCACGGAGACAAACTTTGAAGGGGTTGAGCTGCGCACCAGTCATGCTCACGGCGTCGAGGTAGAGCTGGGGGCCTCGGCCCGGACGGAGATCCGGCAGCGCTTCGCGGATTCGCCGGTGACGCTGGTGGGACTGGGCAGCGCCTTCGAATACGATGCGGTGGATCCGCAGGAAGTGCGGCGCAACATAGAAGGCACCAAGGCATACGTGCAACTGGCGCATGACATCGGCGCTTCCGGCGTGAAGGTGCGCCCCAACAAGGTGCACGATGACGAGGGGGTTCCCCGGGCACAGACGTTTGAGCAGATCGGTCTGGCGCTGCGCGAATGCGGCGAGTTCGCCGGCAATCTGGGTGTGCAGATCCGCCTGGAGGTCCATGGGCGAGTGACGTGTGAGCCGCCGCATATCCGGCAGATCATGGATCATGCGGATCATCCCAATGTGTACGTGTGTTGGAACTCCAACATGCAGGACATGGTGGACGGATCCATCGACGCCAATTTCGCGCTGTTGCAACCCAGGATCCGTCTGGTTCATATCACCGAACTCTGGAATGAATACCCCTGGCGGCGTCTGTTCGAGCTGTTGCAGACCCATGGCTACCAGGGCTACACGCTGGCCGAGATACCGGAAAGCCCTGAACCGCTGCGGCTGATGCGTTACTATCGCGCCCTTTGGCTGGCACTCTCGGAATCCCACACCTGAAAGGGGTAAGACACCATGCCGGAAGTTGCTTATGTGGACGGTAGTTTCGTGCCGCTCCCGGAAGCCCGGATTTCCATCGAGGACCGCGGCTTCCAGTTTGCCGACGGGGTGTACGAGGTGGTGGCTGTATACGGGGGCAAGCCGTATGCACTGGAACCGCACCTGCAACGCCTGGAGCGCAGTCTGGCCGAACTGCGCCTGTCGCTGGATGTACGCGCTCATGGTTTGGAGTCCATCATCATGGAAGGCATCCGCAGAAGCGGTTTTGCCGACGCGCTGATCTACCTGCAAATCACCCGAGGTACGGCTCCACGTCACCATGAATTTCCGCGGCCCGCGGCCAGCCCTACCATAGTAATGACTGTCAAAGCGTTGAAACGGCTGTCGCCGGAGACCTACGCACGCGGTGTGGCGGTCATCTCGCGTCCGGACCAGCGGTGGAAACGGTGTGACATCAAGAGCGTCTCGTTGCTGCCCAACATCCTGGCCAAGGAAGACGCGGTGGCCGCCGGTGCTTTCGAGGCCCTGCTGGTGGACGATGCCGGCCGGGTCACCGAAGGCTCGTCTACCAGCTCCTTCTGTGTCCGCGACGGCGTACTGTGGACCACGCCCGCGGGGAACCACATTCTCCCCAGCATCACGCGCGCCGTGTTGATCCAGTTGGCCGCCGATCTGTCTATACCCGTGCGTCAGGAATACTGCCTGTTGGATGAATACCTCCAGGCTGAGGAAGTCCTTCTGGCCGGTACGACGACAGAGGCGCTGGCCGTGGTCCAGTTGGATGGTCAACAGATCGGTACCGGCACACCCGGCCCGGTGACGCGGGCGCTCCGGCAGGCTTTCCTGGAAACGGTTGACGGTTGAGACCGGCTGACGGAGTGGTGTGAGCGCAGCCGCAACCACGTTACGGGCCCGGTACTATGGCGTGACCGTGCATGTAACCGGACACAACCGGACACCGGGACACCGGGGGAGGTGCTGCGGCCGGGCGCAGGCGAACCTACCGGACGCTCTAGCCGGGAAAGACAGGTTCCATGGACAAGGTTTTTCACGTAGAGACCACCATCGCTCACGATCTGGCGGAATTATACTCCGTGGTGGTGGAGGAGTTCGACGCCAAGACCAGCATTCCGCTGGATGACATGAACCGGACCCTGCTACAGATCGGCATGGTGCAGCAGCTGACCATGATGGCGGGGCTGGGTCTGATCGAGCCCCAGAAAGCGGATCAGGTCAACAAGCTGATCGACCGGGTGACCCGGGATACCATCATGTGGGAAGTCCTGCAGATGGTGCGACAATACTGGCGGGACAGCAGCCACAACAAGGGCCAGAACGCGGATCAAGGCGCCTGAATCGTGGCCCGTTTGACCACAGCTCGGGCTGAAGGCCGCAAGCACGCAACCCTGTTCGCCCACACCGCCAATGTCCCGGCCTCCCGGCAATGACGTACTCTGCAAGGCAGCATAAACCAAGGTGACCTCATGGCCGTCGATACCACCGCAGCTTCTCCGGAATATATCAGCAGACCGCCAGTACCGAGCGAGGCACTGGCCCACAGGGATCTCCGTGAAGATGAATTCTGGCGGCGCATTCCGGCCTATCGCAATACGGACGCGGCGGAGTTTCATGACTACCGGTTCCAGGTGCGCCACAGTGTCACCTCGCCGGGACGGCTGGCGGACATCGTGGGCCGTCTGGTTCCTCCCCGGTTCATGGAGGACGTGGAGCAGGGCATCTCCCGGTCCACCATGAGCTTCCGGTTGACCCCCTATATCCTCAGTCTGATCGACTGGCAGCAACCGTACGAGGATCCGCTGCGCATCCAGTTCGTCCCCCTGGCTTCGCGCCTGTTGCCGGACCACCCGCAGGTCACCCGGGATGCCCTGGGTGAGCAACAGGATTCTCCTGCGCCCGGATTGACCCACCGCTATTTCGACCGGGCGCTGTTTCTGGCGCTGGACACGTGCCCCGTCTACTGCCGTTGCTGCACGCGATCGTATGCGGTGGGGCTGGATACGGAAGGCCTGTCAAAACTGCACTTCGGTGCCCAGCGGCAGCGCTGGGATCAGGCTATCGAGTATATCCGCTCACGGCCGGAGCTCGAAGACGTGGTGGTGAGCGGCGGGGATGTCGCCAACCTCGGGGCTGCGTCTATCGAGCGGTTGGGTACCTGTCTGCTGGACATCGACCACGTGCGCCGAATTCGCTACGGCACCAAGGGACCGGCGGTGATTCCCCAGCTCATGGTCACCAACGATGCCTGGATGACGGCGTTGCTGCGGGTGGTCGAGCAAGGTCGCCGTCAGCATAAACAGGTGGTTCTGCACACCCACTTCAACCACCCCACCGAAATCACTGCGATTACCCGGGTGGGCCTGGACCGTCTGGCGGAAAATGGCGTCATCGTACGCAATCAGACGGTTCTGCAGCGTGGTGTCAACGACGATATCCATACCATGCGCCTGCTGGTTCAACGCCTGGGCTACCTGAATGTCCAGCCTTACTATGTTTTCGCCCACGATCTGGTAACCGGTGTCGAAGACCTGCGCACGTCACTGTTCACGGCCATGGAACTGGAAAAGGAAGTGCGCGGCCTGACCTCGGGTTTCAACTCGCCCACCTTTGTGGTGGATACCCCGGGGGGCGGCGGAAAACGTGATGTCCATTCCTATACGCACTACGACCGCGAACATGGCATATCGGTTTTCACCAGTCCCGCGGTGAAGCCTGGCAAGCGGTTCCTGTACTTCGACCCACTCCATGCGCTCAGCGATGACGCGCGCCGCCGCTGGGAGGATCCAGCTACCCGGGCCACGCTGGTTCAGGCAGCGCGGAACGCTGCCCCTCCGGACTAGTCCGCCGCAATCGGGTCGCACCGGTGGACGGCGGACTCATGTCCTGTCCATTCGTCGCACCGATCTGTATGTATATTCATCACCAGGAGCGAGAACGCCCATTCCTGTGGTGGACGTCTCTGTACGATCGGCTGAGATCGGAGTATTTGACCTTGAACGATACCCTCAAAAGGATACCGGATGACCTACACCCATCTATACCTCGTCCTTGCCGGCCTTGGTGGCATACTGGTCGGTGGCGGACTGGGTCTGGCCATCTACCATCTGTCCCGCCAGAAGACCCAGGAGCGGCTTCAGGGGGAGACCGAGCAACGGTTGACCAGGCAGATGGCCGATGCCGAACGCGCCCAGCGGCTGGCCTTGCTGGAAGAAAAGGAAGACTGGTACGAACAGCGTAACAAACAGGAAACCACCCTTGAAACACAGCTGAAGGAGGTCGCACGACGCGAAAAGGCGGTAGCGGCGCGCGACCGGGAACTCAACAATCAACAGGAGGAATGCCGCAAGGAGTGGACCCGGTTACGCCACCATGAGCGGCGGCTGAAGAGCCGCGAGCGTGACCTGCAGGAGAAGGAAACGGCACTGAGCGAAATCGTGGACGACTACCAGCAGCGCCTGGAGATGGCCAGCAGTCTGAGCGCTGAAGAGGCGCGCGAGCAGCTTATGGAGCAGGTTTCCGCGGAGGTGCAGGCCCGCATGGCGGCCATGGTCCGGGCCGAGCGCAGCAGCGCCCGCGAGGAAGCCGAGCGGGAGGCGCAGAAAATCATCGCCCAGGCCATTCAGCGGTGCGCGGTGGAGGAAGTGGTGCAGATGACCACATCCAGCGTGGCGCTGCCGGACGAACGGATAAAGAGCCGCATCATCGGCAAGGAAGGCCGCAATGTCCGGGCTTTCGAACTGGCCACCGGGGTGAAGGTAGTAGTGGATGACACCCCGGATACCGTGTTGTTGTCCTCCTACGATCCGGCGCGGCGTGAGGTGGCTGCCCGGGCCATGGTGTACCTCATCGAAGATGGCGGGTTCACACCCAATCGTATCGAGGAAGTGGTGGAGAAATGTCAGGCCGAGTTGAACGAGGACATGGTCCGGGAGGGAGCGGGCGCGCTGGCGGCCATCGGTGCCACCGAATACCATGAGGAGCTTCCTTATTATGTGGGCATGTTGAAGTACCGGGCCAGCTACGGGCAGAATCTTCTACAGCATTCGCTGGAGGTGGCGCAGCTGGCCGGGCTGATGGCTTCGGAGATCGGCATGGATGTACGGTTGGCCCGTCGCGCCGGGTTGTTGCATGATATCGGCAAGACGGTCAGCCGCCAGGTGGAAGGTTCGCATGTCGAGCTCGGGGTGGAACTGGCTGAGCGTTTCGGCGAACATCCGGACATAAGCGCGGTGATAGCGGAACACCACGAAGACAGCGAACGCCTGTCACCCGTCGGCTTCCTGGTCAAAGCCGCGGACACGATCTCCTCCATTCGCCCGGGCGGCCGCCGCGAGGACCTGGAAGGCTATGCGCGCCGGATCATGCGGCTGGAGGAAATCGCCAATTCTTTTGAAGGTGTCAAGGATGTATACGCCATCAACGCCGGGCGTGAGATCCGGGTGATGGTCCAAGGCGAGCGGGTGGGTGATGACGATGCCGAGATGCTGGCCTTCCACATCGCCGAGAGAGTGCGCCAGGAGCTGACTTTCGCCGGTCAGGTGAAAGTCATGGTGGTGCGGGAAACGCGGGCCGTCCGGTTCACCGGACGATCGCGCAACAAGCGCGGCTTGCAGCGTACCGGCGCGCGCCGGGTTCGAGGCAACCGTAGATCGCAGTCCGGTATCAGTGAGAACTGAGGCAGCTCGATTGGGACGACAGCCTGGGGGCACAGACCAATAGATAACCGCTGGGGTGAGGACGCAGCGCCGGAGCGCAGTGTGGGTGATGCGCGCCCGCGGCCTCACAATCAGCGGTCGCGCGAGGAGACGACGGTTTGCCGAGTATCGCGGTGTTGGGTTGTACGGGTTCCATCGGTGATACGGTGTTCCGCGTCCTGGAGGGGTTGGGGGACGCCTACCGGGTGATCGGCCTGGCCGGTGGCAACCAGGTGGATAAACTGGTCGACCGGGCCCGGCGCTGGCAGCCCCGCATCGTGAGCGTGGGCGCTACCGAGCGCATCGGGGAAGTGGCTGCCGCGCTGCCGGGGACGCGGGTTGTCGGCGGTCAAGAAGGGCTGCAGGAGGTTGCCGGCGATCCCGCGGTGGAGCTGGTGATCAACGGCCTGGTCGGTGCGGTCGGACTGCGGCCGACGCTGACGGCGCTACAGTCGGGTAGAAGCGTGGCCATGGCCAACAAGGAACCGCTGGTGATGGCCGGCGACCTTCTCATGCACGCGGCCGCGGTTGGCGGTGCGGAGCTTTTACCCCTGGACAGCGAACCCAATGCCCTGTGGCAATGCCTGCGCGGCGAGGATCCGCGCAGCCTGGAGCGGCTGCTTCTGACTGCGTCCGGTGGTCCGTTTTACGGATGTCGCCGGGAAGCGCTGCGCCAGGTGGATCCCGGCGCCGCGCTAGCGCATCCGACGTGGTCGATGGGAGCGAAGATCAGCGTGGATTCGGCCACCATGATGAACAAGGGTTTCGAGGTGATCGAGGCCTGCTGGCTGTTCGGAGTGGCACCGGACCAGGTGGACGTCGTCATCCATCGTGAATCGGTCGTGCATTCCATGGTGGAGTACTGCGATGGCACCATCGTCGCACACCTGGGCAAGACGGACATGGCTTTGCCCATCCAGTATGCTCTGACACAGCCCGAACGCCGCCCCTCCACGGTAGCGCGTCTTGATCTGGTCGCGCTGGGCAGCATCCATTTTGCCGCACCGGACCACGAAGCATTTCCGTGCCTGAATCTGTGCTACCATGCTGCCAGGCAAGGTGGCGCCGCGCCGGTGGCGTTGAATGCCGCCGATGAAGCGGCCGTGGAGGCTTTCCTGAACCGGCGGGTCGGCTTTCTCGACATCGAACGGATCAACACGGACGTCATGGCCGCAGCACCTGCCGGGAAGCCGGCCAGCCTGGAGGATGTGCTGGAAATCGACACCTGGGCCCGGGCGTATGCGGCTGAGCGAATCGAGCGCCTTGACTGACGCGACTGCACCTCAGGCCCATACCGCTGGCGCCCCCATCAGCCGGCTCAAACGGGAGGACCGTTGTGAACGATCAAGAGCATGACGCCGCGTCTGTCCGCGCCGCGATAACCAAGTGTAACCGCCTGCTGCGCTTGACCACCGTTCTCATTCTGGGAGCGTTCGTACTGATCATCGTCAGCACCACCATATCCACCGGACCGTTTGTCCAGCATCTGGGCAAGATCCTGTACTGGATCATCGTCATCAGTGCCGTCGGATCTCTTGGGATCTGGATGTATCGGGGTCAACTGGAACACAAGCTGGGGTCGGACTCCGCGGAGCAGCGGCGTTCATCTTCCCGCTGATGGATGTACGCCGAGTGATGAGTTCTCGGAGTGCGGCCAATGCGCGCTGTGGGCAGGGAGTGCAGAGTTCACGGCATGGTGACGCGGCGGAGTTGCGCCTTGCCCGTAGGGACTGGCGCCCCCCTGCGCTGGTAATGCATTGTTTTTTTGTGTTTTTTTGTCGAATGACGTGTTCATGTCTTGTCTGCACAAATAATTGAATTATATTGGTCTCCATCGTGCGGCTTGCTCGCCTTCCCCCGACAGGTCGCTCGCTTGACGTTGTAACGCCAGGTCGCTGGCTTGACGTTGTAACGCTCTGATCTCCCCTGACACTCAAACTCTCCCTGCGTGTCCAATCCCCTGTGGTCTGGTCGGCTGAGATATACGGCCGGCTGTGGCGAACTCCCCATGGTAAATCAGCGCTGTGGTCGGATGTATATATGCGAGGAGGGCTGCGCGTCATGGCAACATTGCAAACGGATTCGCTCGTCGACAGGTACTTCCGCGAGATCGAGTGCTCGGTCGGGCTGTCGGCTAAAGACGAGATCAAAATGGCCAGGAAGATCCGGGATGGCGATGACCGGGCGTTATCCAGACTGGTCCAGGCCAATCTTCGCTTTGTCGTCAGCGTCGCCAAACAGTATCAGAATCTGGGCCTGCCCCTGTCTGACCTGATCAACGAGGGGAATCTGGGCTTGATGATCGCCGCCAGACGTTTCGACGGAGACAAAGGCTACAAATTCATTTCGTATGCCGTCTGGTGGATTCGACAATCCATCCTGCAGGCTCTGGCAGAGCAATCGAGGGTCGTCAGACTGCCGTTGAACCGGATCGGCGAGTTGACCCGCATCAACCGTATACTCAATGCCCTGGAGCAGCGTCTGGGACGACCGCCTGAAGCCGAGGAAATCGCCGCAGAGCTGGAGCTGGAGCCCGGTGATATGGAAATGCTGATGCGCCTGGCGCAACGCCCCATATCACTTGAAGCCCCGTGCGATGAGAACGACCCTGACCGGTGCCTTGGCGACCTTCTCCCGGATGCGGCGCAGCAGGGCAGTGATGATCTGGTCTCGGAGTCCGAACTCAAGGACGAGGTGAACCGGGCCATGCATCACCTGACGGAGACCGAGGCGCGTGTGCTGCGCATGTACTACGGCCTTGACGACTGCGAATCCATGACGCTGGAAGAGATCGGCATGTTCGTCGGCCGTACACGCGAGCGCGTACGCCAGATCAAGGAGAAGGCCCTGGAAAAGCTCCGTCATCCCGGCAGAAGCGACTGCCTGATGGAACACTACATCGCCTGATCGGCGCAATCTTGACAGATCGACGAGGTGCGCCTATCTTCATCTGCCGTCCTGATCGGATGAGCTCCGGCACATTTGCGGGCATTTCGAGACAGCAGTTGATGGATCGTGATCCGGCGTAGCTCAGCTGGCAGAGCGGGTGGCTGTTAACCACCATGTCGTAGGTTCGAGTCCTACCGCCGGAGCCAGAAACGGAGAGCGCAACTCGTTCACAGCAAAGCGGGTTGCGCTCTTTTCGTTCTGTACTGGAAGACGCCGGCCGCGGCGGGCCCGTCCTGCCGGAGTCGATCTGCACCGGTCCGTAGAGCATATCCGTTGCTCTCTGGAAGACGGCAGGCACTGGGCCGCTTTCCAGGGTGCAACTGAGCGCTGTAACCGTGTTTCCAAGCCGCGGTTCCGGTTGCTCGATCAGCGGTTGATCTGGCCTGAGCCGGCGGACGTAGCTACGTTTGTGTTGTGGATCTACAGTCGATATGTCCGGCATGGCATTCCTGGTCGAAGGCCAGGAACTCACCGGCGACACTACATTGGTGCTGCCGACCCTTGTTCGAGCCAGGTGGCGGCGCATAAATCACGGAGGTTTGAGCCATGAGCACGTTGATCGCGGCGGTTGCAGGTCTGCTTGTCATGGGGGGCTACATGGTGGAGGCTCAACCCCTGACCTATCCGCTGACATACGACATCCACTATGTACTGCCGGAAGCGGCTGGTACCGGCGGGGTGGATATCGGCTTTCTCACGCCCGACATCGATAAAATCGACGAGTTCGGTGATATCGACATCATGGCAAAATACGCGCTTGCTGACTGGTTCGAGGTTGGTGCGCGCGCCACGCTGGGCGTTCTGCGCGACGATGCCAAGGCCCTGTCCTCCATCACTCTTGGAGCCAAATACTCCCTGGGGTCGCGTACCGCTGCCACGGCCAACTTGAGTGCCAAGCGGGAAACGGACAACTACGGGATATCGGCCGGTCTGATGCACTCGATGCTCGTAGGCGATATCGGAGTAAACAGCCACATCCTGTTCGGTTTTCTGGACGGCTACACCCCCAACGGCACGTTGATCGATGTGATGATCCAACCCGTGCTGCCGCTGAGCGATCGAGTTTTTGCCTATCTGGACATTCTTCTGACCTCGGATTCGCAGGAACTGGTGGATCGCTCCAGTGTAATACTGGTCCCCAATCTGGATTACGAGATCATTCCCGGACTGATGCTCAATGGCGGTATCCGGTTCAGCATCCACTCGGGCGACGACATCAGGCATGACACCAAGGTGGGCGTCATTCTGTCGTTGTTGATGTCCACGCCGCTCCGGTGAGACCGAATACGCGCTCGCACCGGCCGGGTGTGGCATCAGCGTGCGCCGCGGCCGGCCACCCTGAGGGCTGCCGGCCGCTTACACGGAGTCCGGAACCGGGAAGGTGACGGTCATGCCCCAAGACGCATCCCGTGGACGCATGGAGTTGATCCAGCTCTGTCCCGCCGGTCACCTGCTCCGCGTTCCCGCACTGGGCATCTCCTGGTTGTTCAATGCCTGGCCGGACTCCATCAAGATGCTCATCCAGCGGAACCTGCAGCTGAATGGTATCGTGTGTACGGATCTGCGCTCACAGGGACGCATGGATACCAGCTGCAATCTCATCGAATTCCCGCTGTTGCATGCACTGTTCAACCAGGGCATGCTGTCCCGGGGGGAGAAACCCTGCCTGCTGGGAACCCCGGAGCAACTCGCGCCGGCCACCGACAGCTTCAAGCGGGGCATGTTCGGATATTACGACGTCAGCGAGATGGAGGGGTGCGACCTGGACCCCTCATCCTGCCGGCAGTTGCTGCGCGAAATCGAAGGCCTGTCGCCGGTCGACGGCATCCAACCCGCCGATTCCATGATTGACTGCATCACGCTGCCGCCGTTGCCGCGGGATGGCTCGGTAGCGCCTGCAGCGGAGGTACGGGGCTTGCGTATCCGCAAGGAAGCCCCCAATGTTTTTCTGGTCAGTTATGGAGACGAGCACGTACAGGTGGACTGCAACCTGCCTCCGGGCAGGGACTACGTGCCACCGCTCGAGTTGGACATCAAGCACATCGATCACAAGCTCTTCCAAATCATAGACACGGGCGAGGAAGACGGTTTCTCACCGCGCAGCTGCATGCATACGCTCGTTCAATGGCGGGATCGCCTCATCTGCATCGATCTGCCGATGAACGTGCCCTACCTGCTGGAGCAGGTCAGTGTCTCACCCGCGGAAATCGATGCGGTCCTGTTCACCCACAATCACGACGACCATATCGGCGAACTGAGCATGCTGTTGCAGATGGACCGGAAGCCGACGGTGCTGTGCCCGCGGATCGTCTGGCGGACCATCCTGCTCAAGGGGGCGCTGATGCTCGGTATGGAGGTGGACGAACTGGAGAGTTACTTCAACTACGTGGCTCTCCGGTATGGTGAGGAGTACGATTATGCCGGGCTGCGAATCCTGGCTCATCCCTCCATTCACTCGGTGCCCTGCGCCATCTACCGCTTGCGGGGTATCGTGGGGCAGGAGTGGAAGAGTTACGGACATATGAGCGACATCCTGAACTTCCGGCGGTGTCGCCAACTGATCGAAGCGGGCTACCTCTCGCCGGAACGCTTTGACCGGTACCGGGATTTCGTCCTCGCGCCCACCACGGTCAAGAAGATCGACGTGGGAGCCGTGGAAGCCAGACAACAATGCTCCGTGCATGGCTATTGGGGTGATTTCGAAAAAGACACGTCGGCAAGCATCGTGTTGGCCCACATTCAGAGGGAACGCCTGGACCCGCGGGCGACGGTCACTGTGGGGCAGGTTGCCATTGCCGGATCGGCCCGCGAAGTAGGCGTTCAGTCGCCGGAGTCGTGTCGGGACAAGTACCGGGAACGGGTGCTGGCCTACCTGGCCGATTCTCTGTTCGACCTCGTCGGTAACCGTATCTCCGGCGGACAGCTCGAGCGCCAGCAGGTGCTCGGCGATGAGCGCATCATGGCTGACTGCGACATACTGACGGTCCAACCCGATACTCTTTTTCTCGAGCCGGGTGGAGAGGCCGCCTGCGTCGACATGGCGATCAGCGGCAAGGGCAGCGCATGGGCACAGTATGGCTCCATCTGGCATAAGGTGGCCGAAGTCTACGCCGGAGATCTCATCGGGGAGATGGAGGCGCTGCTGCAGGTGCCGCGCACCACGTGCGTACAGTCGGACACCTACATGCGGATTCTGCGTATGCCCGGCTTCCTGTTTCGAGAGATTGTCGCATTGCTGGGGGGGTATGGCGGGGAAGAAGCCCGGGAAGGCACTCTGCACCGGACCTGGCGCCTGCGCCAGATACTCCAGCAATGCCGGTTGTTCGACGTCGGTGTTCCCGTTCATCTGCACAACCGGATCGCCCGGTACGCCCGCGAGCAAAGGTTCGGTCAGGGAGATTTGCTGCCGCTGAATGGCTCGCTGTATATCGGCGCCGATGCCGGCGCTTTCAAGCTGACTCCGTCGGATTACGGCACGGGTGTGCCGCTGTGCGACGAGCCGGTATACGGTGAATCCGGTTTTATGACCGGATCCGCACAGACCGACCACTACCAGGTCGAAAGCCGTCGCGACACGTCCGTCCTGGTGCTGGAGCGCCCGGAAGCGGACTGGTTTCTGGAAGTACCGATTCTCCGTCGGCGGCTGCGCCAGCTACGGCAGCGGCGTACCATGGCGGATCTGTACCGTCACCCATCTCGTTGCTGATGCCTTTCGCGGACCGGCAACGCCAAATACCACCAAAGGAGTAGCTTCATGCCGACCTTCGCTCCCTTCAAAGGCTTGTTCGGGCTTCTGCCTACGCCGTACGACGACGATCTCGAGATCCACACCCGCGACCTGTGCGCGGCAGCCGACTTCTGCTGCAATAGCGGCCAGCATGGTATCGTCTGGCCCGTGATGGTGGGCGAGTTCTACTTCCTGGCCGAGGAAGAACGGGTAAGAAACCTGGACGCCGTGCTGCAGACGGTGGACGGCAGACTGCCGGTGGTCTTCGGGTGCTCGGGGATCTCCGTACCCCAGGTTGTCCAGTTTGCCAGGGCGGCCCGCAAGGCCGGAGCCGATGCGATCATCGCCATGGCGCCGGCCCGCACCAACGCGCCGATCGCCATGGACATGTTCCGGAAGCTGCCGGATGCTTTTGACGGGCCGATCTTCTTGCAGAATGCCGGTGGCTATTCGCCGCTGAGCGTAGAGCAGATCCTCGAGCTGGTGGAACAGGTGCCGCAGATAGAATACATCAAGGAGGAAAGGCATCCGTGTCCCCGCCACGTGGGCGAGGTGGCCCAGCAGACCGCAGGCAAGGTACATACGGTTTTCGGCGGCGCTGGGGGCAAGTTCATACCGGACGAGTTGCGCCGCGGCGGCAATGGCTGCATGCCGGCCTGCCAGCTGGGGGACGTGCTGGCCCGGATCTATGAACTGTGGTGGGCCGGGGATCAGGAAGCAGCCCGGGACCTGCACCGGCGTGTGTTGCCTCTGATCAACCTGGAGTCCCACACCTTCTTCCGGTACATGCTCAAACGTCGCGGCATTTTCACCTCCATGGCCGAGCGTTCGCCCGGACCCGTTCTGGATGAGCACGACCGCCGGGAAATCACCATATTACTGGAAGCCATCGCCGATCAGATCGAGGTCGCGCCGTTCGGGGCGGAATAGGGCGGACGGCAGGCGCTGCCACGGACTGCAGGATGAACGCATGATCCACTCGATACAAAGGAGCACCGCCATGCAGGCATATCGTTCAATGGTCTTCGTCAGCGCGCTCCTGGGCACATGCCTGGCGGCGAGCGCGGCTCTGGCCGACGCCAGCGCCTTCGTGGGAACGGTAGGTTTTGACTCGAAAGCCCACCTGGATCGTGGTCTGGGGTTCGGCCTGCGCTGGGGCCGCTCCGGCAGAATCTTCGGGGGGGAGACGGCGCTGATGATCGCGCGACCAGAGCGTAAACTCGGTGCGTTCGGCCAACAGACGGCCACCGCTCTTTTCTACGAGGGCCGTCTCCTGGTCGGTGTGCCGTTGGGTTCGTGGCGACCGTTTGCCGGCGTCGGTCTGGGCGCTGTGACCATCACGTCCACCACGGTGCCGGACAGTCAGGACGAGGCCGTGGCCGCTGCACTGAAGGCAGTATCGGATCTGCAGACCAGTATGGCGTTGAGCTACGGAGCGGGAGTGCGGTACGCGCTCAATGGACGCCTGAATCTGCGCGCGGACTGGCGTCAGTATGTCGTGCTCGACGTGACAAGCATGGCGCTGGATCGGGCCGCGGAGCACGCTGGACTTGATCTTCCTGATGATATGATAGACGATAAGACAGTGCAGCACAATGAATTGAGTTTCGGTATACAGTTTGTCTTCTGAAGCCTATGGTGGCGTTGCTGCGCCAAAAAACGTAAGCGCCACGGGTCCAGGGAGGTCGATGGGTGTTATTCCGGGCGGGGTTGAACTGCCGCATCAGCCGTATCAGACGCATCAGGCGCATCGGGTTTCATCGTACCATCGGCAACGGGTTCGCACCCATCCAGGTATTGGTCGCGGCGTTGTATCTGAGCACAGCACTCCAGACAGATGCTGTACCGTCCGGTTCAGCCGCGGCCCTCTCCCTGGAGCGGGCCGCCGGCTATTTCGAGGCGGGGTACCGATACCAGACAGGCGACGGCACCGGAAGGAACCTGCGGCGGGCTCTGACCTTCTATGCCCAAGCCTTGAGCGTCTACCCCGAAGGGTATCCCCGGCCCTTTGCCGTATTGTACAACACGGCGCTGATCCATGCGGAGCTCAAACAAAACCAGAAAGCACAAGTTTACTTCATCAGGGCTGTCCGCGCTGCCAGAGAACTCGGCGAACAACGCCGCAGCCCGTCGGGTCAGGAACTGGCCAGACATTCCGAAGCCCTGGCGCGCAACGGCTTGGGCAGTTGCTACCAGCGCGACGGCAAGCTGGTCGAGGCGGAGCAGCAATACCGGATCGGCATACAATTTTACCCCGAACTGGTGGAAACCCACTTCAACCTGCTCAACCTGCTCAGCCAACAACAACGTTGGGATGACATGGAAGAGGCCCTGGAAGCAGCTCGCGCCATGGCGCCCAGCTCGAACTACGAGATTTTCACCGGTAGACGGGGAGGCAGAACCATGCAGCGGAGTATGGGGAGAAAGGAAGGCCTGGTGGGACTGGGGCTTGTTTCCCTTGGCTTGCTGGGCTATGTCCTCCTGACGCGGCTGCAAAGGCGCCGAAGTTGAGGCGGGGTTCAATGGGGCATCGTGGTCATCGGATCATCGGGATGATCGGACGTCTGAACAGGAGATGGGGCTCAGGCGCGGCTCTGCGAGGTACCTGCATGGATGAACAGGCGTGAGCCGGGCACCGTTCATGCGCATGCGGTTGGCGATTCCGCTATTGGTATTCCTGCTGGGCGCGGTGGCCGTCGTCTCTCTGGGCGCCGGTCCGGTACCGATCGCCGCCCGCCGGGTTCCCGGCCTGTTGCTGGGTCTGGATGCGGTACCCGGTGACGAGGCAGCAGCCACTATCATCCGCAGTATCCGCTTGCCGCGTGTGTTGCTGGCGATTCTGGTCGGCGCCGCACTGGCGCAAAGTGGAGTGGTCATGCAGGGCTTCTTCCAGAACCCGATGGCCGACCCCTACATCATCGGCGTGTCGGCCGGTGCGGCACTGGGCGCGGCACTGGCCGCCACCTTGGGTCTGGACAGCTGGTTCGCGGGTCTTGGCGGGATGGGATTGAGTGCGTTCTGCGGGGCGTTGCTGGTAACCGGAATGGTATATGCCATATCCATGCGGGGCGGACGTCTTCCGGTAGGCATGGTACTGCTGACCGGTATCGCAGTGGGTTCGCTGGCTTCGGCCCTCACGTCCTTCCTGATCATCACCAGCGGCAGAGATCTGCACGAGATCCTCTTCTGGATCATGGGCAGCTTGGCGGCGAGCCGTTGGGATCACGTGCGCCTGGTCTGGCCGCCCATCATAGGCGCCATCGTGCTGACCCAGTTCTTCGCCCGTGATCTCAACATCATCCTGCAGGGCGAGGAAACGGCACAGCACATGGGGGTGGAGGTCGAACGGGTCAAACGGATCCTGCTGGTCGTGGCCGCGCTTCTGGCAGCATCGGCCGTGGCCGTGAGCGGTATCATCGGCTTCGTCGGGCTCATCGTTCCTCATGTGATGCGTTTGATCGTAGGGCCAGATCACCGGGGCCTGTTTCCCGTCTCCGTTTTGGGGGGGGCGATCCTGCTACTTGCGGCTGACATTCTGGCGCGTACCATCATGGCACCAGCCGAGATTCCTATCGGTATCATCACGGCGGTGTTAGGCTGCCCGTTTTTCCTTTGGCTGCTGAGCCGTCGTCGCGATATGGTGGGCTGATCGAGACCAACGGGGAGACGTACGCTATGGCCCAGTGTTGCGGGAAACACGCCCGGAAAGGCAAATACTGCAAAGACTGTCCCAGGTTGGATGGAGTGGGCAAAAAGAAACGGAAGAAATCGAAGAAGAAAGCTAAAGAAAAGGCCATCGCAGCCTGAATCGAGCCAATGAGCGAATTCCCGCTGCTGGGGAGGATAACCTGAGGCCAACGAATTCTCGCTGCTGGGGCACTCCAGCCTGAGCTGGACTGCAGGTCCGCGACAGCAACTCGTGCATCGTCCGTATGCGCCTGCAACGGACTTGTCGACAGTTCCCTGCGGACCGTCGTCCAGTTTTGGGTTGTCCGTGAACCGTCAAACCCGCATAGAGGTCGAAGATGGATATCAAGCCGTGCAGGAACAAGTGGCCAGGCACCATGACGGACAGGGAGCGTTTCAACAACCAGATGCACTACCGTCCCGTAGATCGCTGCTTCAACATGGAATTCGGCTATTGGCAGGAGAACTTCACTCTGTGGCCCTTGTTCGTCGACAACGGAGTGGCCAGCAACGAGGCCGCTGACCGGTTTTTCAACTTCGACCGTATCGCCGGTATCGGTGGGAATACCTGGATGCATCCTGCCTTCCCCTCCACGGTGGTGGAGGAAACCGAAACCATGCAGATCATCATGAACGGTGATGGTCTTACCGCCGAGATCCCCAGGGACGGACACGACACCATTCCGCATTACATCAAGGCCTCAGTGGTCACTCCGGAGGACTGGAAGCGGGTCAAAGCGGAGAGATTTCAGCGGGATGATCCGGTGCGCCGGGTGGACGTGGAGCGGATCAGGCGCCATCACCCGCCGGACCGGGATTACCCGCTGGGCTGTGACTGCGGCTCCATGATCGGCCGCATACGCAACATGCTGACTTTCGAGGGGCTGGCCTACGCCACCCACGACTATCCGGACATGGTCGAGGATATGGTGGAAACCTGCTGTGTTCTGGTGGAAGACGCGCTGGACCAGATTCTGCCGCATGTCGATGTGGATTTTGCCACCGGCTGGGAGGATATCTGTTTCAAGAACGGGCCCATCGTCAGCCTGGATTATTTCACCCGGGTCATCGTCCCGCGCTACAAGCGTATCGGTGACAAGCTGCACGCGCACGGGATCGATCTCTGGTACACGGATTGCGACGGGGATGTGAGACCGTTGCTGCCCGGATTCATGGAGGCCGGCATCAACTGTCTGTTCCCGTACGAAGTCAACAGCTGCGTGCATCCCGCCGAACTGTTGAAAGAATATGGCAAGGATCTGCGCATCATGGGCGGCTTCGATAAGATCGAAATGATCAAAGGCAAAGAAGCCATCCGCCGGTACATGGAATCTCTCGTGCCGCTGGTGGAGCGCGGCGGATACATCCCGTTCTGCGACCATCGTTGTCCGCCGGATGTGAAGCCTGACGACTACCTGTACTACCTGGATCTGAAAGAAAAGATGTTCGGCATGCAATGAGCCGCCGGAACGATGCCGGAAGAGACTCTTTCCCGGGCAGGCAGGGCCGGAAGGCAACGGTTCGCACACCGGGACAGCGTTGTCCAGGGCCCTGAGCCCTGAGCGGCGGGCCTTGTTTCCAACCTATGCACACCCGGTATTGCCGAGCAAGATCCTTCACCATAGGCAGACTCATGGTACGGGAAGTGGCGCGGCGCGATGATCTGCCGAAAAGGAGTTGGCTATGGACTGGCAGACACTCGAGGATGAGTTCGGCGATGTCGTCGGCAAGGCGCGTCGCGGGCAGGAGATCACGCCGGATGACCTGGCTGCTCGAGCCGGCATCAGCACGGCAACGCTGGCGGCCATCGAACGGTACGAGACGATCCCGGATTCGCAGGTTGTTCGCCGCCTGGCCGATGCTCTGGGGCTGGATGCGGCCAAACTGCAGGGCAGCGCTCAGGAGACCTTCTTCCCCGCGGCGCCATGCGGCACCGACCATGGTGTTTTGATGGTACAGATGCTGAATCTGGGCCAGTCCTTCAACGTCAACGGATATGTCATCGGTTGTCGTCAAACAGGAACCGGCGCTGTCATAGATCCCGGTGCTGACGCGGACAGCCTCATGCAGGCCGTGAACCGTGCGGGGCTGCGGATCGACCAGATTCTCATGACCCACGGCCACCAGGATCACACCGGGGCGCTGGCCGCCATTCGCGCCGCCACTGGCGCGCCGGCCAGGATACACCCGGCTGACCTGGCTGCCCAGAAAGGGCTGCAAGACCTGGTTGACGGCGAAATCGCCGCAGACGAGACCATCACCGTGGGTGGCCAGCGTCTGCTTGTGCGCAGTATTCCCGGACACACCGCTGGCTGCATCTGCCTGATTCACGCGCAGGCCGCTTTTGTGGGAGACATTCTGTTCGCCGGTTCCCTGGGCGGCACGCGAAGCCGGGAGCGCTATTTCGGGCAGATCGACGGCGTCTCCCGCTATCTGCTTTCGCTGGAAGATCATGTAGTGCTGTATCCCGGACACGGGCCGGCCACCACTGTCGGAGAAGAGAAAGCGAACAATCCGTTTTTTCGCTGATCGTGATGTCGCCAACGCATGACCAGAGCATACCATCCATTCAGGTCCTGGACGCCAACGAAGGCGTGCTGCGGGGAGCCAGCATACGCATCCGACGCAACGCCCTGATCTGCCTGCGTGGACCGGCAGGAGCGGGCGCTCGCACCATGGCCGTGGATGTGCTGGTAGCGGAAAGCCGGAGAAAGTACCTGCTCGCCCTGGCACCCGGCGAACGCGCCGGTCTGGGGGGACTCGAACAGGTCGCGGTGGAATCCATCTCCGGCTTGCCGCCGGCGGTCCATGTGGACTGCCGTTCACACCGGAGAGACGGGAACCTGGGCCGTGCACTACAGCTCGAAGAATCTCTATGCCAGCTGCTGCATGACGAGGGACGCATCCAGTGTCCGCTCTGCGGGGAGTCCTGTCGTGCGTTGAGCGCGGACGCCGCGGCCCGGCTGGTGGCGGCGGAGATGCCGGAGGAACGGTGCCTTTTTCTGGCGCCCTACAGCCGCGGAACCGTCGACGACCGGGAGCTGGTGGCGGAGATACGAGGGGCCGGGTTTGCCCGTCTGCGCCTGGATGGACAGGTGGTCCGTCTGGACAGTCCGAACGTCGAGGCGGCGGTAACGGCGTGCTCGAAAATGGAGATCGTCGTCGATCGCCTCCAACCGGGGACTGCGCTTTCATCGCGTCTGCTGGAGGCGGTTCGCAATGCACGGGCCGTATCCGGTGGTCGATGCCTGGTAGAGGCCATCGATACGGGGCGGCAGCTCTGGCTGAACCAGCAGTTGACCTGCACCGGCTGCGCCACCATCCACCCTCGGCCGACTCCCGATGATCTGCTGTCGGGCCATGCGGACCGGCACCCGCTCAGCGATGGTGTTCTGCTGGGAGATACCAGTATCACGGGCATGCGCCGCATGACCCTGGATGAGCTGCAGGCACACCTGGAGCGGTGGACCCGTGCCGACGGACCGGCGGCGGAGCTGCGGCATCGAATGCACATCGCCGGCAGATTGGGACTGGGCGGGCTGCCCCTGGAGCGCCAGGTGGCGCACATGGCTGACGGCGAGCGCGTGCGCATGGCGCTGGCTCGGTGTCTGAGCACCGGGTTGATGGGTATGCTGTATGTTTTCGAAGGATTGGGCGGACTGATGCATGCGCTGGACCTTCCCGATCTAGTGCAGGCCCTGCGTCAGTTGGTGGATCACGGCAACACGGTGGTCGTGGTGAATGGGGGTAAAGCCATCCGTGAGGCGGCCGACCAGGTGGTTGACTTCGCCGCAAACCAGACCGTGGGGTCCCCGGAAGTGGCGCCAGCCGGCGGGTGCGTGTCGGGCCGGAATGCCGGCGCCGGCCTGCTTCACCTGACGGCACCGGCCCTGCCGCCCTCAGGGCCTGTTGACCTGTTGCTGCCTATGGGGACGCTCATCGCCCTGGCCGGTCCGTCCGGCAGCGGTAAAACCCGGTTCATCGACGATCTGCTTCTACCGGCGCTGAAGGGGCGGGCGCGACACGGACAGAGCCTGGTGTTCAGGGGACATCGCGGCCTGGTCCGCGCCCTTTGTATCGATGATACATCTAGCCGCCCGGATGTCGCGGTGTTGTTGCATCTGGGGCTGGGAGAAGGCATCGCCCGCCTGTTCGCCGCATCGCCGGTGGCGCAACGTCGCGGATATCCGCTGGAGTGGTTTCGCCTCGATGCTCCAGGTGGGCGCTGCACGCGATGCGAAGGGATGGGAGTGCTGCACTACGACATGGACTTTCTCGAGGATCTGACCATCAGCTGCCCGCAATGTCAGGGGCGCCGATTCCGGGAGGACGTGGACGAGGCTACGGTGCGAGGTTACCGCATCAGCGAGGTGCTGGTCCAGACGGTGGAAACCGCAGCACAGTGGTTACAGCGCGAGCGCAGCCTGGGAAAGAGGCTGGACGCGGCCCTGCGTTGCGGTCTGGGACATCTGCCTCTGGGTTCCGGCACGGGTTCACTGGAACGGGCCGAGCGCCTACGACTCCAACTCGCCCGCGAGTTGCCGCGTCTGGGCAGGCGGGATCTGATCACGCTCGATCTACCGGCAGCCGGTGAACACGAACAGGACGTGGAGGCCTTGATTACCGCCTTGCGCGCCAGCACCTGTGCCGGCGCCACGGTTGTCGTAGCAGACCATGACCAACTGCTGCTGGAGGCAGCTGACTGCCTGATCGAATTCTCCAGTGGCTGTTCACCGGTCCTGCAAGGCGGCCCGGTCGCGGCGGCATAGCGCCTGCCCGGGCCAGGGCTGTAGGTGGTGTTCCATGGGTGTCAGGTTTACCCTGCAAAGGTTTTGCCGGTCACGGCGGCCAGCGAACGACGCTGCACACGTTCACATCGGGCAGAGCGGCCTGTTGACGGCGCTTCAGGAGGAATACGATGATTAGGAAATGGACGTTCCGGGGTGCGGTTTGCTGTATACTGGTTCTCGGCACCGGGTGGCCTGCCGCAGTGCGGGCGGATCTTGACTGGGAGGGGCTGGATTCGACTCGCGTACTCACCCACGCCGACTGGTTGAAGCTGCGCCTGGAGGTGCTGGGTCAGCGCCTCAGCTTTCCTGCGTACCGCGTTTATGTCGCCCTGGACGAAGACCGCCGGATAGCCTTTGAATTTCTGGCCAGCAGTGGTCTGGCGGATCATCTGACCGAGACGGTCGATCGTGAACAGGCCGAGGAGATCATGACCTACCACGCCGAGGGAATACGCAACCAGGTGGAGCGCCTGCTGGAGGAGGATTTT
This sequence comes from Candidatus Latescibacterota bacterium, assembly GCA_007136405.1. Classification (GTDB taxonomy): domain Bacteria; phylum Latescibacterota; class UBA2968; order UBA8231; family UBA8231; genus SLHA01. The sequence goes on along the minus strand of SLHA01000019.1, from coordinate 43,275 downwards.
CCGGCGCTGTGGAACCGGTATGAGCCCGACAAGGACTTCATCGGAGTATTCCGGGGGCCGGGTCCAGAATGGGACGACCCGCCGGTTACCATCGGCGCCTGGCAGGAAAACCGGTTCACGTGGCAACCCTGAGGCGCCGGCCCCGTCTGCTCCTGGCCGTGTGTTGTGTCTGCTACGCCGGTGTCATTCCGGATCTGAGGGGATACCTTTTCCGGATAACGACTCCTGGAGGGGGATGATCTTGTCGCTCACCGACTCTTCCGTGGTGATCAGCCATCCGTGTACGCTTCTGCCGAACACCGTGATGTCCATGGGAACGGCCTCAACCACGCTTTCATTGCTGGTGTGACGCTCCTTGTTGACACAGAAGAAGGTGTGTCGACGTACCATTCCCTGGGTAAACTCATCCATGGGCAGCGTCTCCGGAAAGCTCTGGCGTCTGGTTCCCAGCTGCGCCGGTGCCGCTGTTGTGCACCCTTTCTACCAGCCTGCGCACCTGGGCCAGGGGGGTGTCGGGGAGGACTCCATGCCCGAGGTTGAAGATGTGCGGCCTGTCCGCGGCTGATGCCAGGACGGCGTCGATCGCCTGATCGAGCTGCGCCACCGGAGCGAATAGCGCACACGGATCCAGATTGCCCTGAAGCGGGAATGCCGGATCGAGCCGGGCATACAGGGTGTCCAGCGGAGTACGCCAGTCCAGGCTCAGAACGTCGGCGCCGCTCGGTGGCAGCCACGGTAACAGGTGTGGAGCAGCCAGGGGAAAGTAAATGCGCGGCACACCGGCAGTGTCCAGCTGCTCGAATACCCGGCACACGTACGGCAGGGCGAACTCACGGAAATGCACGGGTCCAAGCATGCCCACCGAGGTGTCGAAAAGCTGCACCGCCTGGGCGCCGGCTTCTATCTGGGCCTGCAGAAATTCTGCGGCCAGGACGGCCAGCCGTTCGAGCAACTCATGAGCCAGAACGGGGTTGCAGAACAGCAGGCGTCTAAGAACGGACAGATCACGGGTGGCTTGTCCTTCCACCAGCCACGCGGCCAGAGTAAACGGTGCTCCCGCGTAGCCGATCAGGGCCACCTCTGGCGGGAGTCCGGCACGTACCCGCCGAACCGTTTCCAGGACATGGTTGAGCGATGCATCCAGGGACCGGGCGGTCAAGGTCTGCATGTCGCTGCGGTGGCGGATGGGCCGCTCCAGAACCGGTCCAGGCTGGTACCGGTAATGAACGCCCAGGGCCTTCAATGGCGTGACCAGATCGGTGAACAGGATGGCGGCGTCGACCCCAAGTTGCTCCACCGGCATCAGCGTGATGCGGGAAGCCAGCTCCGGGGAGTCGAAAAGTTCACTGACGGATTGGTATTGGCTGCGCAACTGGCGGTATGCGGGTAGGATCCGGCCGGCCTGGCGCATGAGCCATATGGGCTTGCGCGACGGTACCTGGCCGGCACAGGCCTGGAGAAACGGACTGGACGAGGAGGTGGTGTACGGCATGCAGGTATTCCTGTATGCTTGGGACAGCCGGCACCGACCCGGCGGCGGCTGGACGCAAGAGGCATGGCGTTGGGGGGTGGACCCGCTGCGGGACGGCCCTACCGCCCCGGCTCCACCATCCATTCCGGCAGCGTGATACGGTACCGGCAATACGTATCAACGTGTTCGAAGGCTACCCGCCCCCGTTCCGAGGTGGACCGGAAAGGCTCTCCTTCCTCTTCCTCCGGCTTGAAGGCGAGGACGCGGAGCGGTGGAAGCCTGCGCTCAGGCCAGAGTTGGGAAACGTCGACCTCTATCTCTCCGGCACACTGTACGGGGAGGACATCGATCTCCCAGTCACGTTGGAAGACCACGGCGGCGCCCTCCAGTTTGACTGGTCCGGCCTGGACCCGGTTCAGGCGGGTATCGCAGTAGATGTATCCGTTGCATTGGGCCATGTCGATCCGGCCCAGACCGGTATCCGCCGAATAGACCAGGGGACCGTCCGGCATGCTGGCCAGGAAGGAGGCCGGAGGCAACAGGTACGACCGGTCTGCGTGCTCTATCTGCCAGACGCCTTCATGCGAACCGTTGACAAAGACCTGCAAACCGTTGGCGTATACCACGGCGACCTGACTGGTCTGGTAGGCTCCCGAAACCACGGCCTCAGTGGCCGGCAGCAGGTTGCCGTCCCGGTGATAGTGGATGGACTCCACTGGCACTCCAGCGTAACAGGCCTGGAGCTGATTCAGCATATAGTATACCTTGGCCGCGGCTGCCAGCCCCCAGTCATTGGGATCCGGCAGCACACCGACGTGCCCGAAGGCGATCGTCGTGGCCAGATAGCGGTCCAGCAGCGCGCTGCGGCTGTTGCGGTCTTCTTCCTTGAGCTCGCTGCCGTGGAAATCTTCGGGCGAGCCCAGCCCGGCGTTGACCTGGCCCGTGTGCAGGTTTCGCAAAGCGAAGTCCAACAAGAGCGGCTGGTGACTGGGCGCGATGCCGGACAAGCGAGCCAGGTGCCCGTGCAGCAGTCCCGGGTACAACCAATGCATCCCTCCGTCGCCGATCACCGGTCCGTGGAAGCTGGCGGTGATGTCCGCCAGGAGCTGTCGTTGAACACGCAGCGCCTGGCGTAGAGATGCAGCGCCCTCCGAGTCTGCGGCACAATCCAGGAATGTCCACGGCGGCCGAGCGGCATGCCGGCTCACGTACAGAACCGGCGGTTTGAACTTTTCTGCCAGTTCACGCGTGTGCGCGGCACACGCGTCAAGCGCCTTACGGTGGCTGAGCACATATTGGCCGGCTCCGGCCGGTGCCGGGGTGCCGTCCGGCATCTGCGCGGCCATCTGCGCTTCCCATTCAGGGTGGGCAGTGCCGATGCGGGTGTAGTCAGTGGGAAGTGAAAAGGTGTACCCAAGCTCCCGGATGGCATCCAGATACTCTTCCAGGGCGTCATCCCCGCCTTTTTCCGGAGCGCCGGTCAGGTGTAACGTGGCATTGCCGTCACCGTCATGCCAGACGTCGTCAGGATGATTGACGAGCACATTGTCCAGGCCCAGGTTGTTGAATTCGCGCAGCTGCTCAAAGATCTCCACGTAGCCTTCTTCGCTGGGAGCGATGGAGTTGATGTTGAACCAGAGCAGCGATTTGAGTTCCTCCGGTACCTGCCGCGTATCCGCCTGAAACTCCGGCAACACTTCTTCCAGGCGACGGGAGGCGGAGAGGATCCAGCGCTCGCGCAGGGAATGGCGCCGCCCGTCCGACCGCTCCAGGTAGGTGCAGCCGCCGTTCAAGCGGAAGGCCGGCACGCCGGCGTCAGTGGGATCTGGAGGGTACAGGCAGCTGGCATGGGTGGTCTGCCAGTCCAGGAAACTGGAGACAAAGACCCCGTGCGTACAGAGCAGGCGCGGAGCGCCGGTACCGAATGCGAGGTACGGGATCTCGATCAGCCGGCCGCTGGCCAGGCCGGAGACGCATCCAAGATCCACGCCGGTAGCTTTTCCGCTTCCCCCTTCCAACTCCACGATCAACGATTTTCCGCTTATGCTGAACCGGAAGAGGAAATCCGCCAGTTCCTCTCCATGCTTCCACTGCCAGCGGGCTTCAACCGTGTCACCTACTTGCTCGCAGGAGACGAAGTGGCGTTCGATGTCCTCTGTGGTGGCGTCCCAGCATTGACCTGCCATCTGCACGGTGATGCCGCCACCGTCTCCCGGTAGCAGGGGATCCATGTTGTTGATCTCGACTTCGAGATCAGCGAAGGTTCCGTCTATGGGCGTGTAGATGAACCGGGACACTGTGGACACGGAACGGCTCTCTAACACGTACGAGATGCCGTCCTTGACTATCTGGGTATGTACTTCTTCATCCGTAGTGAGGGGCATGTACAGAGACGGGGCGGTCTGCGGGCCGGATGGCGCGTTGCCGACGCCAGGTGAGGGCTGTGACTGCCCGGCCTGCGGAGTAGCCGCTGCTGCACCCATTAGGCCTCCAGTTAGCTGAGAATGACACTCAAGGAAACGAGCGAAGCAGATAACCCCGCTCTCCATATGCGGTTGCGTCATATATGGATTCACACCAAAATACGACCTGGAAGCAGAGCTGTCAAGCGACCCGACCACCTGTTTGACACCAGGAAAGCGCGGTCATAACTTGAACATTTTCAGATAGATCAAGAGGGCTGATGCGGTACGGCGCAGGGACATGACGGATATAATCGTAGTGGGCGGCGGCGCGGCCGGCATGATGGCCGCCATTGTGGCGGCGCGCCTCGGCCGCAGGGTCATTTTGCTCGAAGCAGGCTCCAAACTGGGCCGGAAGATCCTCGTATCCGGCAATGGTCGATGTAACCTGACCAATCTCGAGGGCGGTGATCCGCGCCATTACCACGGAACCCATCCCCGTTTCGTCCGGCCGGTGCTGGAGCGTTTCGCAGTGAAAGACACGCTGGCTTTTTTCCGCCGGCTGGGCGTGGAATGCCGTGAAGAGACGCGCGGACGGCTGTTCCCCCTTTCCGATCAGGCACGGTGCATCGTTGCGGTGCTGGAGGACGCTCTGCAACAGGCCGGGGTACAGATCCGCACAGGGGCTCGCGTGGTGCATCTGGAACGGGAACGCGAGGCGTTCGTGGTACGCAGCGTTGATGGCGAACGGTTCCAGGCGCCGGCGCTTGTCGTGGCCACCGGAGGATGCAGTGCGCCGCAGCTGGGCGCTGATACCAGCGGTCTGGATCTGGTCGAATCGCTGGGACATGAGCGTACCGGGCTCATGCCCGGACTGGTACCGCTGGTGAGCCCGGATCCCCACGTACGCCGCATGCAGGGGAGTCGCGTGCAGGCGCGTGTGAGTACCCGGACCGGGCAGCGGGGAGAAACCAGCGATACCGGTGACCTCCTGTTTACTTCGTATGGGGTGTCCGGTCCCACCGTGTTATACCTGAGCACCTACCTGGTGCCTCTGCTGGCCGAGGGCCCCCGGCTGCTGGAGATCGACTTCTTTCCGGATAAAAGCCCTGAACAGCTCAGCGAGCAACTCAAGGAGCGGTGGAGCGCCAATCCACACCGCACGGTGGAGCGGAGTTTTGCCGGATGGATATCGCCGCGGGTGGCCGTGCCGTTACTGCGGAGCCTGAGCCTGCCTGGGGAAGCCGTTGTGCGTCGCATGACCAGGGCTCAGCGCTGGACTCTGGCGCAGGGACTGCATGCCTGGCCCATACGGGTGACCGAACCTCATTCGCTCGAGCATGCCGAGGTTACTATCGGCGGCATCAGCACCGGGCAGGTTGATCCGTTCAGCCTGCAGTCGCACCTGGTACCGGGCCTTTATCTGGCTGGCGAGGCCCTGGACGTCAACGGTGACTGGGGCGGTTTCAACTTCCAGTGGGCCTGGTCCAGCGGTTGGGTGGCCGGGCAGAGTGCCGCGGTTCAGCCATGAGACGACGGCAGTACCCGGAACGCCATGGCGCCGAACCGGAAAACGTCACCGCAGCCGTCATCCTGGCCGCGGGAGCATCCACCCGCATGGGAACGCCCAAGCAATTACTGCCCCTGGGTTCAGGCACGGTGATCGAACAGGTGGTGAAGACCATCCAGCCGGTAGTCGACCGCACGGTGGTCGTCGTCGGGCACCAGGCGGAGGCGGTACGCGCGGTTCTGGCTGGTAGCCGGGCGTGCTGTGTCGACAATCCGGATTACTGCCATGGTATGGTCACCTCGGTGCAGGCCGGCATCCGCGCCGCCGGTGATGCGGCGGCCTTTCTCATCTGCCTGGGGGACCAGCCGGGTGTTTCGCGACAGGTGGCCGCTGCGATTGTCGCCGCCTGGCGTCGCAGCAAGGTGCCCCTGGTGACGCCCAGTTATGGCGGGCGCCGCGGTCACCCGATACTCGTGAGCCGCTGTCTGCGCGAGGAAATCCTGGCCTTGCCGGCGCATGAGGGATTGAACGCGGTAACGCGGCGGCATGCCGCCGCGGGAAAGCTGGTACCTGTAGAAGATGAGGAAATCCTGCTGGATATGGATACTCCTCTGGATTACCAGGCCTTCCTGCGCCGGCACGACACCCGGGAGCGTTCATCCGGCAGTGACAGCCCAGACGCTGATTTCCGTGCGTAGCGCCCAACCCTTGACGGCAGGTGTGTATGTCCACATCGACAGAATGCACCCGGTACGCTGTGGCGGCGTGTCAGGTAAGTAACTCTAACCCACTCCATCGCAATGAAATAGCTGGTAATACATCGCGTCTGCTCGAGATGATCGATCATGCCGTCACCGGATATGCTCCATTCATGGATGTGCGGCTTCTGGTGTTTCCCGAATTCGGGCATGCAGCGCCGGTGTACCCTACGGCCAGTGCGATTCTGCGGCACCTGGCCATACCGGTGCCCAACGAGCACACCGAACGGTACGTGGAGAAATGCCGAAAGCTGGACGTATATGTGCAGACCGCCACGTTCCTGGAGGCGGATCCGCAATGGCCGGGTATGGTGTTCAACACGACCTGTCTGATCGGACCGGAGGGAATATTGTCCAAGTATCGCAAGGTCAACCCCTGGGTCCCGTGGGAGGTGCACGCCAGCCCGCATGATTTGGAGGGCTATGCCGACGAGTTGTTCCCGGTAGTCTCTACGCCGTTGGGAAAGATCGGCGTTGCCGTGTGCTACGACTGGTTGTTCCCCGAGGTGCTACGGCAACTGACAGCCAATGGAGCAGAGTTGCTGCTGCGCGTCTCGGCATACATGGACCCATGGGGAGCAACACCGCCCATGGACTGGTGGACGTTGGTCAATCGTTGCCGGGCCCTGGAAAACCTGGCCTATGTGGTCGCGGCCAACCAGGGGGCCGAACTCAGGGCGTATGCTCCTTTCTCCTGGCCGGGAGGCAGCATGGTGGTGGACTACGATGGCAGAATACTGGCGCAGGCGGATCCCGGGCCGGGTGAGAAGATCGTGGTGGCTCCCATCGATCTTGGAGCCCTGCGGCACGAACGAGCTCGCCGGATGGGACACCTGGGTCTGCCGCATCTGCGTTCCGAGGCGTACAGCGTATACCGGCAGAGCTGGTACCCGGCCCACACCCTGACCCATGCTGCGGACCATACCGTAGCGGCCAACCAACGCACCACGGCGGTGGCCATGGCCCGCTCCTTCCCGCATTGCGCGCGAGACTGTGCCGAACAGGCTGCTGCGAACGCGGAGTCCGCCGGCAACGGGGAGGAATGACACCGTGTCACGGCACCGGCATTACACCCCGAAGCAAGTACGGAAAACGCTGAACAAACACCAGCGGGTGGAGACCGACGTCGCTGTCGCTGACGACATGCGCCTGCGCATGGTCGAGGTGAAGGATCCCTACGTCTTGCTGGACCGAATGATCTCTCAGATGGAGCGGCGGACGCAGAAGGTGGAGCGGTTTCCCTATTGGGCGGAGCTGTGGCCGGCTTCGGTGGCGCTGGCGCGATGGCTGTGCGAGGCGGACTTGCCGCCGCCGAGAGAACCCGTCCTGGAACTGGGTTGTGGTCTGGGGCTGGTGGGGATCGCCCTGGCCCGGCTGGGCTGGCGGGTAGAGGCAACGGATTTCGTCGAGGATGCGCTGGTTTTCACCAGTCATAACGCCGCGTTGAACCGGGTGACCGGACAACATCACGTCGGTTACCTGGACTGGCACAACCCGGTCGGTCCAGCATGCAAGTGCATGGTGGCCGCGGATGTCCTCTACGAACGTAAAAATCATCCCAGTCTCCGCCGTCTATTGCAACGCATGCTGCTGCCGGGTGGCCGATTTTATACGTCAGATCCGGGGCGCCAACCCACGCAGCGGTTCGTGCTTGAACTCAAGGACCGGGGCTACGAGCATACCCGCCATGGCGTGGATCAGCCATGGCGGTCACAGACCTACTCGATCGACATCCATGTGTTTGAGAAACCGGTTCGTGAGGGCGGCTGAGCGGCGTGGAGCCCGGGGAGAGGGTTTGGCCTGGAGGCCTGGCGCGGATGACCCGGCGCGGATGACCACTTCGGGCGATCGGTTCGTGAACCAGGCCGAACGGCGCCGACGGCTTGGCGTAAAGCCTGGCGCGGATGGCCGAAACACAGGCGGTTCACCACGATTGCGTGACCGGTCCCGCCTGACTGCGAAGCTCACCGCAAGGCGTTCCTCATGCCTGCGAGGCCGAAGACCATGCGGCGATCTCGCGAATGGCTCGTTGCCCCAGAATGCGGATGTCCGTTGCGATTTCACTACCCAGAAGGTCCTCGGCCCCGTACCAGCGGGCAGCCTCGGATTCCGCCGGGTCAATCTGCAGACGCCCTCCGGTCACGCGCGCGAAGTAGATCAGGTCGATGTGCTGATGGTCTGGAGAGATATCTTCGAGCAGAATGGCAACCGGTTGCACGAGCACCCTGACCGGTCCCCAGTGCCGGGTGCTTCCCGCCAGCGCCACATCCAGACCGGTTTCCTCGTAAACTTCCCGGACCGCGGCTTCCTCGGGCAGCTCTCCGGGCTCGATGTGTCCGCCCGGAGGCAACCATGCCCGGGTTTTTCGATGCCAGAGCAGAAGGGTTTTACTATCCTGGACGATGAACGTGGTGGCAGCGAAATCGCGCGTGGGCAAAACGGTCCTGGTCAAGAAAGGGTTCACCGGGGCCGGACGGCCTGCCGATAGACCTAATATAGGCGCCCTAAAGGCGCCGAACCAGCAGTCGAAAGCGCTTGACATGCAACTCGGCTCCACCGTACCATTCAACGGCCGCAACGGAGCCGCGGGCCGTCTGCGGGCAGCGGTCACATCTGCACGGCGCTCTCCGGCGCTTTGGTGATGGACTTTTCCATGTTCAGGACATGATGAGTGCACAGCCGGTGATGGAGCATAACACCGCCCCGGACAGGACTGCTCTGGACAGTAAGGTGCCGGAGAAGGGCGTTATACCCGTGGCCGGCGGCAAGGGGGGTACCGGTAAATCAACGCTGACCGCCAACATCGGCGTAGGACTGGCCTTGCTGGGATACCGCGTCATTCTGGTCGATGGGGATCTGGGTGGGGCGGACCTGCATCTTTTTTTCGACCAGGTTGCACCATCACGCAGTCTGAGCAGTTTTCTGACCCGCGAGGCATCCTCGTTGAAAGATGTGATGCTGTCCACTTCGCATCAGAACCTCAAGCTGATATGCGGTGGCAACGAGCTGATCGGCACGGCCAACCTGCCGTTCCTGGTCAAGGAAAAGCTGATGCGCCATGTGCGGGGCCTGGAAGCTGATTTCGTGGTTCTCGATCTAGGCGCCGGTACGGCGTTCAATACCCTGGATCTGTTCTCCATGTCGAACCACGGACTGGTGGTATGCACGCCCCAACCGCACGCTCGAGTGGATGCATATGGCTTCATCAAGAATGTGGTCTACCGTAAACTGAGACGGGCGTTCAGCCGGAACAAGGCAGTGCTGGATCGGATCGATCATTTCGCCCGGACGTCCGGACGCCGCAGCGGGCGCATCCGGGAACTCATCGATGAACTCGCCGCAGTGGATGTGGGGGCAGCGGAACAGGCCGCCGCAGACCTGCGCTGCTTGCGGCCGCGCCTGGTCCTCAATCAGGTAAGAAACCGCCGTCAGCTGGAGGACGCCGGCCGGTTCATTCGTCTCGTGGAGGAGTATCTGTCGGTTTCCATGGAATATGCCGGCTACGTGCGCGCTGACATCAACATCGTGCAAGCCTGTGAACGGCGGCGTCCTCTGTTACTCGACAATCCAGGGTCGCCGGCCGCCCAGGATATCAGCAGTCTGGTGCTGAACGGCCTGGGTGTCGCCGATCGACTCCAGCGTTTCGGACCCGTCAATGACGGCAAGATGGCGGACATCGCCCGGGCCCATACCAGGGCGTCTGGCACCTATGAGTGCGCCAGGGAGGGCGCGCGGAAATGAGCGGAGGAGCTTCCCCCCGGACACCTGCATACCCGGAAAACCTACGCGGATCCGTTCCTGGTTCGGAGGCGGTGTGAGACGTTCCTGGATCAACGGTACGATCATGGATCGCCTGGGCGCCCGCTGGCTGTCCAGGCGGCTGACACGCAGCAGTGAGCCTCTGGACCTGTTCAGCTGCTTGCAGAACGCGCGGAACATTCTGATCGTGCCCAATGATCGGGTGGGTGGCCTCTTCTTCTGCGTACCGGCCTGCAGGCTGTTACGCCAGCAGTATCCGGATGCCCGGTTGTCACTCCTCGTCAGGGCTCCCTGGGCTACACTGGCCCGGCAGCTCCCGTATCCTGACACGGTGATCGAAGCAGACCTGGGTAAACCGGTGGGAAGTGCGGCATTTCTCGCGGTTCAGCAGGATCTTGTTTCCATGGAGTTCGATCTGGCGTTCTGTCTGGGCAGTGACTGCAGCTTCAGGTTGGCGCAGTTGTTCCGGTACGCGTCGGCGCGGGTACCCATCGGATTTTCACGGGAGGGGCATATACCGCACACCATCGAGATCTCGCCCAACGATTCGATCCGGTACGAAGCCGACAGGATCGTCCTTCTGCTGGACATGCTGGGCATGCAGGGTGACAGCTCGGTACGCTGGCCCGTGAACGCCGCCAAGGTCCGGCAGATGAGCGAACGCTACCTGGACCGGGGGGGTCCCGGCCGGATTGTGGCACTGGATCTCAGCCGTGGTGAAGGCGATGGGTTGGCCCCAGGGCAGATCGAGAATATCCTCGACCGAATCTGCCGGCGGGGCGGGCGGGCTCTGGTGTTGCACACGCAGTCAGAATGCCGGCTGGTGGCTGCGCTCCTGAACCAGTATGGCGACCGGATAACACCGTTCGAGCCGGAAGATCCCGCCGATGCAGCTTCGCTTTTACCCAGCTGTCATACGCTTATTGCGGGCAATACGGATTTGTTGCATATGGGTATCGCATTGGAGACTCCGGTGATCGGACTGTTCGATGAGGAAGTTCGACGCTGGATCCGGTACGGCAATGAACGGGTCAAGATCATCCAGGCTTCTGATCTTCGCGCTATATCCGTACATCAGGTCGACCGGGAATTGGAGGAAGCGTTCAGTGGCAGGAGCGGCAACGGCAGGCAGCGATGAGCCGCACGGCGGGGAGTCGGAGTCGACACTTCAGCGGCGTTAACGGTAGAGGGGTAATCCATGGCGGAAATGATCGAACCCGATCGCACCATCATGATCGTATCGATCATCGGTCTGGTGGTCATCTGGGGCAGTTTTTTTTACCACCGCTATCTCCAGGACGGCGGCAACGACACGGGCCGGAATCCCGGCCCGTCCGACAGGTCCGACGGGCCAGCTGACAGGTCGGGCGGCCGCACGGCTGACTCTGCGCAAGAGGCGTCTGAGCGGCAGAAGCGCCGGACCGTGAGCGGGAGCAGTCGGGGCAGGAAACGCAAGCGTTGACAACGGTACAATCCTGAGCTTTGAACTCGCGGCAGCAGGATATCTACAGTCTCGTCAACCGCACCTACGAGGATCCTCGCGTAGTGGCCCGGTACGTGAAGATCGGTCTATGGCTGTCCGAGGAAATACTGCTGCTGGAGCATGTCCCTGAGCAGGGGCACATCCTCGATCTGGGCTGCGGTGCGGGCCGGACATCCATTCCCCTGGCCGAGATGGGACTGCAGGTAACGGCCATCGACATCAGCGAGGCCATGACGCGTGTAGCTCGTCAGCAGGCCAGCCTGGCGGGTGTGCAGGTCGATGTCCGCCGCATGGACGCGCGTCGCCTGAGTTTCGCGGATGCTTCCTTCGATGCTGCGCTGTTTTCGTACAACGGTTTCGAACTCGTCCCCGGACGCACAGGCAAGGCGGAGGCCATGGCGGAGATCCATCGGGTTCTGCGGCCAGGGGGATGTCTGATATTCTGCACCCATTCGCTGTATGCCATCAATCGGCATGCACCCGCGCGGTTGATCAACCTGATCAAGGTAGGTCTGGCGCGATTGCTGGGTCTCCCTTCCCGGGCCCGGGAGTTGGGGGAGCGCGTCATCGATGATCCGCAGGAGGAGGTCAAGTATATACAAATACTGCCGCCTGCCATATGGTTGAGCCTGTTGCGCGCCGCCGGTTTTCAGGTGCTCCTGTTCAACACACGACGGCGCCTGGAGCAGGGGCGGCCATGGGGAACCCGCGGCATCTGGGAGGATGGGGAGCGATTCTACGTAGCCCGTAAATAGCCTGGCCGACTTTCCTGTGAGAAACACAGCGGCAGTTGCTGCCGATGGTTTTCCGTCTGTCTTGACCCCTCTGGCACAACCCACTATCTTCGCAGTCTAGGCTGGTCTGCGCGTGTACGGCTGAACTAATGTGCATATGTATGCATAAACAGCGTGGATCTGGTCTGGTCCGCCGGTCCGGCGGACAGTCGAAGCAACACCTCCAATTCGATCCATCTGACCGTGTGATGAAGATAGACAAGAAAACGCAACTGTCGATCGCTTACGCCATCATGGCATTGCTCGTGCTGCTGAGTATGCAGAACTTTTTCGGCAGACAGGTCGACAGTGTCGCTTACAGTGATTTCCGGCAATGGGTCCGGGAAGGCCGCGTCTCGGAACTGACCTTCAGAGGTGAGCACATCCGGGGCACGGTCTTTGAAAACGGGCATGAGCGCAGCTTTGTAACCACCCGGGTGGACGCTGACAAGGAACTTATACCTTTACTGGAAGAAAGCGGCGTTCGGTACGCCAAACAACCGGACCATACCTGGTTTACCACACTGATGTCCTGGATCCTGCCCGCGGTGTTTTTCGTGGGTATTTGGATGCTCATGGCACGCCGCATGGGCGGGGGGTCGGGCGGCCTGATGTCCATCGGCAAGAGCAAAGCCAAAGTGTACATGGAGAAGGGCACGGGCATTACCTTTGCCGACGTGGCCGGGATTCAGGAAGCCAAGGAGGAGTTGCAGGAAGTCGTTGAATTTCTGCGTACCCCGGAACGTTTTCAGGCTTTGGGCGGCCGCATACCCCGCGGGGTCCTGCTGGTGGGACCTCCAGGCACGGGTAAAACCTTGCTGGCCAAGGCGGTGGCCGGAGAAGCCCAGGTCCCGTTTTTCTCCATCAGTGGTTCGGATTTTGTCGAGATGTTTGTCGGGGTGGGTGCCGCGCGGGTGCGGGATCTGTTCGAACAGGCTACCAAGCAGGCTCCGGCCATCGTCTTCATCGACGAACTGGATGCCCTGGGTAAAGCGCGGGGGGTGGGATCATTCGGCGGACACGACGAGCGTGAGCAGACGCTGAACCAGCTGCTGAGCGAGCTTGATGGCTTCGCCCCCAACGCCGGGGTCATCCTGATGGGGGCCACCAACCGGCCGGAGATCCTGGACCCGGCCCTGATGCGGCCGGGGCGCTTCGATCGCACCGTGTCCGTTGACCGGCCGGATATCAAAGGACGCGAAGCCATCCTGCGTATCCACGCCCGTGAGGTGAAACTGAGTCCTGAAGTGGACCTGGCCATTATGGCGGCGCGGACGCCTGGTTTTGCAGGCGCTGACCTGGCCAACGTGGTCAATGAAGCGGCCCTGCTGGCGGCGCGTCGTGATAAGACCAGTATCGGCATGAGCGAACTGGAAGAAGCCGTCGAACGCGCGGTGGCCGGGCTGGAGCGCAAGACCCGCGTCCTCAACGAAAAGGAACGGCGCACGGTGGCCTATCATGAGGCGGGCCACGCCATCGTGGGCGAAGTGCTGGACAACGCCCATCCGGTGCAGAAGATCTCCATCGTCTCACGCGGTGTGGCGGCGCTGGGCTACACGCTCAACATGCCGCTGGAAGACCGTTACCTGATGACCCGTAGCGAACTGCTCGATACCCTCTGCGGGATTCTGGGCGGGCGCGCGGCCGAAGAGATCGTCCTGAACGAGATCTCCACCGGAGCGGCCAACGACCTTCAGCAGGCAACGGAGATGGTCGAGCGCATGGTCAAGGAATACGGTATGAGCGATCGAATCGGCCTGGTGGCGCGCCGCGAGAGCCGTTCGCAGCAGCAATACCTCGGTATACCCGCCCAGGAGCGCGCGTACAGTGAGTCCACGGCTCGCCAGATCGACGAGGAGATCAGCCGGTTCATCAATGAAGCCTACGCGCGGGCCAAAGAGACACTCACTGCCCGCCGCCAGCCCCTGGACCGCGTGGTGCAGGTGTTGATGGAAAAAGAAGTCATGGACGGCAAGGAATTGCGCGTTCTGCTGCAGAGCGTGGACGGGCACGGTACTGCCGGTACTCATGCCAGGGCCTCCTCGGCTGATGACGGTCGGCCGCTGGAACAGGATGCGAACCAGGATGCAAGCGGCAACACAGATCACTCCCGCATGCAGTCCGGGGTTGCCGGAGCATCTCCTGGGGAGGTGGACCGCCCATCGGATTGACCGTTATGGAAAACGAGGGTGGACGCGCATCTGCGATGGGTGCCGATCTGCGATGGATGCACATCTACGGTGGACGCGCAGTCTGCCGGATAGCCTGTGTTGACGACCCACGCAACGTACCTCCGCTCGCTTGGTGCCAAGCTCCGCCGCACCTACTCCGGATTTACCGCGTCCCAGGCGCAGGCCCTGCCGCCAGGGCTGGAACAGCAACCCATTGACAGAGGATAGACAGATGGCTGACTCGGTTCTGGGAGCTCAACTGTACACCGTGCGCGAATTCACCAAAACCCCGGAAGACGTGCGACGAACCTTCGAGAAAGTCCGGGACATCGGCTATGAGGCGGTCCAGGTGTCCGGCTTCGGTCCTATCGAGCCGGAGGCAGTGGCCCAGATCGCCCAGGCTACCGGGCTAAAAATCGTTGCCACGCACATCTCGTACCAGCGCATCGCCGAAGAGCCGGACGCCGTCATCGCCGAGCACAAGCTGTGGGATTGTCCGCACGTGGCCATCGGTGGTATGCCGCAGGAATTCCGCCATGCGGCGGGATTCCACCGATTCGCGGTAGAAGCGTCAAAGGCGGTACGTCCATTGATAGAAGCCGGATTGTCCTTCAGTTACCACAACCACAGCTTCGAGCTGGAACGCTTCGGTGATCGCCTGGGACTGGAAATCCTGTACGATGATTCGGATCCGGCCATGTTCTCGGCGGAGATCGATACCTACTGGATCCAGCACGGCGGCGCCAATCCAGTGACCTGGCTGCAGCGACTGCGCGATCGCATGAAGATCGTGCACTTCAAGGACATGGCCATAGTCGATGGCAAACAGACATTCGCTGAAGTGGGCGAGGGCAACCTGGAATGGCCGCAGATCATCCAGGCCTGCCGTGATGCCGGCGTGGAGTGGTACCTGATCGAGCAGGATGTCTGCCAGCGGGATCCCTTTGAGAGTCTGGCGATCAGTTTCCGAAACCTGCGCCAACTCGGTCTGCACTGAGGCCAGGGCAGGTCTGCACTGAAGCCCAGAAGCACATGCTCTCCGCCGGGGGTGCCGGGTGGCACTCGCGTCTGTCGCGGTGCTGCCGGCACTGAGGTTTTTGCGCTCTGCCTCTCTCGAGCAACCCCCGAGGTTTTACCGGGGGGCAATCTCACAGCCGGCAGAAACGCCTTCGCTCCGGTGTCTGCGGGCTGCCCGCCGCTGCAAGACAAAAGCGGGCAGCCCGATGGCGGCATACGTCACCATGGTGAGCGCATGAACCGCGGTCGCGCAGGCCAGCGCGGCACTCGGCTCAACGGCATACCAGTGTACCAGGGGCTTGGCAAAGAAGGCATGGTACGAGCCCGCCGCACCCGGAGTGGGGATGGTGGCCCCCAACGACGAGAACACCCAGATCACCAGGGACTCCCGCGGTCCCAGGCCGTATTGCTCGACGAAACCGAATCCGTAGAACGCAGCCCAGATGATGCCCAGGTAACCGAGCTGCAGCATGATAGTACTGAGCACGATTTCCAGGTAGGCGCCCGGGCGGTGAAGAGCCTGCAGACCGTGTATGAACGTGCGAAGCAGTTCGATCGCCCGGCTGGCGATCCTGGGCGATACGCGCGCCAGCCGGGGCTGGAGCCAGCTCAGGGCCCGGTCCTGGTACAGTGAGACGAGTCCCAGCAGGCCGAGAGTGATCACGCTCGCCAGAAAAAGCAACAGGCTCAGGACTCGTATGCCCGGGATCAGATCCTGCAGCCGCCCCCGCACGAGCAACACGGCCACGCCCAGAAAGACCACGAGACCGACGACGTCCAGTATCCGTTCCACCACGACGGTAGCCAGCGTTGAGGTCACCCTGATCCCGCGAACCCAGCGCAGACTGAGTGCTCGCACGAACTCGCCGGAGCGTGGTACGGGCACGTTGGCTGTATAGCAGATACCCAGGGCCAATGTGGTGTCAAGCACGGTGACCTGGGGTGCAAATGGGCGCATGAGCACGGCCCACCGCCAGCCCCTCATCACCAGCGTAAACAGTGCTGTCACCACGATCGCCGCGGCCCAGGGCAGGGGCAGAGTGACGATTCGGCTACCCACATCCCTGAGGTGGGCGTCGCGGAAGGCCCAGTACAGCAGTCCACCCATGAGCCCCAGGCTCAGCAGGTAGCGCAGCACACGCTTGAGTTTATCGGTCACGTTTCGGTAGCTGGATACGAAGCGGCGCCAACGAAGCGGCAATGGTCAGGCCATTGCCGTGAAAACCCAACCCCGTGCAATCCGTCCAATGCCGTGAAATACACAACCACGGTCAGAGAGGCTACTCCAGCTGATCTTCGGCAACATTGGTCACCAGAGTGCCCGGGTCATCACCAGCGCAGATGTCACGCATGGTGTCGCGTTCTCCGAAGTCGAACAGGTGCAATGGCAAACTGTGATCTCTGGCCAGCAGTATGCAGGACTGGTCCACTACCTTGAGATTCCGCCGGATGATCGTGTTGTAGTGCACCCGGCGGTACAGGCGGGCGGTTGGATCCTGCTGCGGATCCGCGGTGAAAATCCCGCGAGCCTGATTCTTGGCAAACAGCAGCGCGTCGGATCGGGTCTCCATGGCGCGCAGAGCGGCCGTGTAGTCCGTGGTGACGTACGGGTTCCCGGTACCTCCCGCGAAGATCACGATGTACCCTTTTTCCAGATGATGAATGGCGCGCAGGCGGATGTAGGGCTCGGCGATGGTGTTGATGGGTATCGCCGTCATGACGCGGACCTCGGCCTGGCCCTGGGACCGGCCGGTGAGAACGCCGCGCAGCATGAGGCTGTTGATCACCGTGCCCATCATGCCGATGTTGTCCGCCTCGGCACGCTCGATGCCCCATTTCGAACTCATCGTGCCCCGGAAGATGTTTCCGCCGCCGATGACCAGCGAGATCTGGATGCCCAGGCGGTGCAGGTCCAGTACCTGATCCGCTATGTGGTCCAGCGCATCCGGAGAGAACCCTGAATCCTGATCACCCGAGACGGCCTGGCCGCTGAGCTTGAGCAGTATCCGCTTGTAACGCATCTCAGAGATGGCTCCTCTCATTGCTGTCCCCTCGATCCGCAGATCTCAGAGCAGGCGTTCCTGTCGCACCGCTGCGGCTGCAGGGTAGTCCTGCAGCAGGATCCGGACGCGCTCCGTGAACCGGTCGACCTGATGCGTAGCCTCACCGGTGTACTGGCGTGATCTGGCCACGATTTCAGCCACGGCATCCGTGTCCAGTGGCAGACGGGGGTCTGCGCCCAGCCGCTGAACCAGATCGCCAGTCGACGTTCCCTGTTCACGCATGGCCAGGGCTGCCGCTACAGCATGCTCGCGTATGGCTTCGTGTGCGGTTTCGCGCCCGGCGCCACCCCGTACGGCTTCCATGAGCAGCGCCGTGGTGGCCAGGAAGGGGAGATAACGCTCCAGATCCCGTTCGACGACCGATCCGAACACGCCCATATCCGCCAGCACGTGCAGCGCGGTTTCCAACATCCCATCCAGGGCGAAGAAGGCATCCGGCAGACACACCCGACGGACCACGCTGCAGGATACATCACCCTCGAACCACTGGTCTCCGGCCAGGCTGCCGGCCATGTGGACATAGCCCCCCAGTACGTGCTGGAGACCGTTGATCCGCTCCGTACTGCGCGTGTTCATCTTGTGCGGCATGGCCGACGAACCGACCTGTCCGGGTTTGAAGCCCTCGGTGACCATGTCGGCGCCTGCCATCAAGCGTATGTTGCGCGCCAGGTTGGCTACTCCGGATCCCAGTTGGAACAGGGTGGACAGAACGGCGAAGTCCAGACTACGGGGATACACCTGACCCACAGCTTCCAGTTCGGCGCCAAAACCCAGGTGCCGGCGAATCCGTTCCTGCAGCCGGTGCAGCCGTTCATGGTCACCGTCGAGCAGATCCAGCTGATCCTGGCTGGTGCCTGCGGCGCCCTTGATGCCGCGCAGTGGCAGACGTTCCAGCAGTTGCACCAGGGCCTGAAAGGCTTGCAGCATCTCCTCGCCGAACATCGCCAGACGTTTGCCCAGCGTGGTGGGCTGTGCGGCCGCGTAGTGCGTACGGGCAGCCATGACCAGCTCCTTCCACTGTTCGGCCCGATCTGCCAGGGCGACCAGGACGGCAACGTACTTGTCCCGCAGCAACTGCAGCGACTGGTGCGTCTGGTACTGCTCCACGTTGTCGGTAAGATCCCGGCTGGTCATGCCCTTGTGAATGTGCTCCCAG
This sequence comes from Candidatus Latescibacterota bacterium, assembly GCA_007136405.1. Classification (GTDB taxonomy): domain Bacteria; phylum Latescibacterota; class UBA2968; order UBA8231; family UBA8231; genus SLHA01. Next base: position 24,712 of record SLHA01000019.1, on the reverse strand, counting down.
CCCGCCAGAGCACAGAATTCCTCGATACGCGCCTTGACATCGTGACGCAGGACGGTTTCCCGCTTGGTAATGGAGTCCGTGTCGACCTGCCCCCGAACCCGTTCGTAGGCTTGAATGGCTTCTGTGGGAATATCGACCCCGAGTTCCCGCTGGGCTTTCATGACGGCGATCCACAGGTCGCGTTCGGCGATGATGCGTCCGCTTTCGGACCAGAGGGCTTTCATTCCGGAACTGGCGTAGCGCTGAGCGAGAATGTCGGCTATTTCCGTGTTCATCGGATGGCCTTGTCTGACTATGGTTACGGCTTGCGAGGGAAGAGCATAAGCAACAACAGGATGATGCGCCAATGCCGGCACTGGCGGTGTGGGTTGGACAGCACCTTGCTATCGATCCGTTCGCCGCTGATTTTTTGCGGCTGCACGTGGCGGGGGATCCGACAACGGGGTTGGCTTTTTTGGGACAGTGACTGCGAAAGGTGCGGCATAGATCATGGCAACAATGGACATCAACCGGCAACGCACCGCCAATGGATGGAAGATCAGTCTCGTCAGAGCCGGGCTGCCCGTATCGTGGTGCAGCATAGTCGAACGAACCATGCGTTTTGGTACGGCAAGGCTGAATGTGGGTGGCATCGGCGGCGTGGGCACGCTCGACGAATTCCGGAAACGCGGATATGCCCGCCGGGTGTTGGAAGATGCCGTGTCAACCATGGCCCAGTCTGGTTATGACCTGTCATTCCTGCACGGTATTCAGGATTTTTACTGCAAATTCGGTTTTGTGACCTGTATGGCGGAATACGAGTCGTGGCTGGAGACACGGGAAGCGGAACGTACCCGCGGTCCTCTGCGGACACGGCGGCTGCGACGTTCGGATCTACCGCAGGTGATCGACATAGCCAACCGCGATGCTGACCAGCGGACCGGCAGCGCCGTCAGGCGTGCCGGTCAATGGCACGGATTCACTGTGGGTACCTGGTGGACGGTTCCTGCCAGGGCCCAGGTGGTGATCGATCGTCAGGGCGCAATTGCCGGGTATGTGGTGGTCGACGATACTCCCGCAGCCTGCCGGGTGTCCGAGGTAGGAGGCGGCGGGGAAGGGGTGTATCCCACCATGATCGAATACTTGTGGCGACGGGCGGTCCGGCTGCGCCGGGAAAATATCTGGGTTCACCTTCCCGAAGATCATTCCTTCAGCGTATATTGCCGTCGGTTCGGTTTGCGTTCCCATACGCTGTACCCGCGTGCCCAGAAGGGCATGGGACGGATTATCGACCTGCACAGCTGTATGCGACAGCTGTGTTCCGAGCTTGCCAACCGCTGGCGGCGTTCCGGGGCGCCCCAGGCTGTCCTGGGCCTGCGGACCGAGATCGGGACTGGCCGGCTCCGCATGGACGGCGACATGCTGGTATGGGAGGAAGGACCGAGTGGAGAAGGCATTTGCCTGACCCAACAGGACCTGACCCAGTTGATCTTCGGTTATGTGCGACCCTCTGATCTGGAAAACTGGGGCAGAATATGCGTTCCGACAGCACAGCGGGAGCTGGCCGAGGGTCTCTTTCCGCTGCAGCAGGCGCACCTGAGCTGGGCAGACCGATTCTGAACAGCCACCGTATCCGGTACGACAGATACTCCGATCGTGATGCCAGATTGGACGAATCGCGACGCGATTCATCCACGTCCCTATCCCAGCGCCGATGCCCTCCGGCCCGCTACATTGCGCTCACTGGCCTTATCTTGCGACGCTCCACTCGCGCGCCTTGTGAGCCGGGCGACTCGAGGCTTTCGGGGGTGGGGCTTATTACAGGACACTACGGTGAGGCAGCCTGTTGCGACAAAGCCGCGTGAACAGCGCTATCCACCGCCTGCAGTTGCTCATTCAACTCGGCTATGAGTTCGTTGGCTTCGGTCAGTTTGGCCTCCGCCTGCTGCTGCCAAGCCGGTGTTGCCTGAGTGCCTGTCTGCTCCTGCTCCCAACCCTCGATGGTGATCTGGTAGGCCGCCAACCGGGTTGCCATGAGCTTGGCGATATTGGCATGCAGCGAGGCTAACCGAGCGGGTGGATCGATCTGCTGCAGTTCGTCATGAGCTGCCTGCAGCGGGGGACGGGCCTGGTGCATGGCTGCAGCCAGGTTGGATGCCGTGGCCTGGCCAGTGGAGCCCAATTGCTGTTCCACGACCAGCTGAGCTTCCGTAACGGCGCGGATGTGGGGCTCTATGCGCTCGCGGTACGCGAGCACGGTCGCCACACTGCCGAACGGAGTGGAAGGAGACGCTGGCTGAACATCGTCTTCCTGTTGCCGCCCACAGGCCAACAGGAGCGACAGTAACGCATACAGAACCAGGCGCTTCATATGTTCACCTCTGTTCAACTCGGGCTCACCACAGGACCTCGATGGCTGGTTTGAGGCGCACCTGCGGCCGCAGCCCCGAACGCCGCGCCGGTGACGACCGGAAACCATCTCAGGGTGCGACGACGGCGGCTGGTGTCAGGATCGATCGACCAGCCGAGTTCCGTCATAGATCAGATTGCCGTCTTTATCCAGCACCTGACCATCTTCGGTGAACTGGTACTTCATGGACTGGCCCAGCGAGAGGTGCTTCCTGACTTCTGCCAGATCCTGGTATTTTTCGATCAGTTTCTCTATGGGGCCCTCGAACTGGGTCTGCGACCATTTCGGCCGCGCCCTGTCTCTTTGTTCGCGCTGTTCCGCTGTCATGATGGGCAGCCGTTCTGCCGCCGGAGTGAAGCGCCCGGCGACAGCTTGTTGCCGCCGGTAGCGTTCATGGCGCTTCTCCGATTCCGACAGGTATTCATCAGGGATCTGTTCCAGGGCTGCTGCGTCCCCCGTTACGCCTTCCCGGGCATGGGCGCGAGCGCGTTCCTCCTGGGCGTCGCGCGCTACCAGTTCCCGGCGTTCTTCATCAAGGTGCTGGTCAGTCCCCAGTTTTCGCAGCACCGAGCGGGCCGCTCTGTTCATTGGGTCAATTCCTCCTGGTACGGGGCCGGACATTATGCGGACGGGCGGGATGCCGGACCTTCACAATGCTCCCTCCGGTCCATCCCGCTAATCTAGTAAGATACACAGTGCGGCGGGGGAATGGCAATCCCCCATACGAATCCTTATCTTTGGTTCACCCGACGCGCACCGGAATATGTCTCGCCAGGATCAATCCATGAATGCAATGGACCGGACCTCTACCGGCGCAGGAGACGCCAGGAAGCAACCGGAGTGCCGTGAACAACGGCTCCAGCGGATTCGCCAGCTGATAGCCAGCCAGGGAGAGAACGCTGCCAGAGTATTGCAGATGTGGATGCGGCGTGACGGCGCCGGGACCGATCACCGGCAACGTCGAAGTTGATGTCTTTGCACACGTAAATCCGCGGGCATTAGCCCCGTACTTCCACCATCCAGTCCATACAGGACAGCCAGCCCATGGGATTCCTCTCGCGCTTCTTTACGAACGACATCGGCATAGACCTGGGGACAGCCAACACGTTGATATATGTCAAAGGTGAGGGCATCGTCCTGAATGAGCCCTCCATCGTGGCCCGGCACAAGGCTACCCAGAAGGTCATCGCCGTGGGTCGTGAGGCCAAGGAAATGATGGGGCGGGAAAATACGGACATAGAGACCATCCGCCCTCTGCAGGAAGGTGTGATCGCGGATTTCGAGGTAACGGAGGAGATGATCCGTCATTTCATCCGCACCGTCCAACGCAACAAGCTGTTCGTCAGGCCGCGCATCGTAGTCTCGGTCCCGTCGGGCAGCACAGCGGTGGAGAAGCGGGCGGTACGCACTTCCTGTGAGCGTGTCGGAGCGCGCGAGGTCTACCTGATCAGCGAACCCATGGCTGCCGCCATAGGCATCGGTTTGCCTGTCCAGCAGGCGATCGGATCCATGGTCATCGACATCGGGGGAGGGACTACGGAGATTGCGGTGATGGCTCTTTCCGGCATCGTGACCTCAGAGTCCATCCGTGTGGCCGGTGATGCCATGGACCGCGCCATCATAGACTGGATGCGCAGAAAGTACAATCTCCTGATCGGACCCCGCAATGCCGAGGCGATCAAGTGCCAGATCGGGTCGGCCATGGAGCTGAATCCGGAAGAGGAGGCACCGGTCCGCGGGCGGGACCTGGTTGCCGCCATACCCAAGACGCTGATGGTGGACTCCCGCGAGATCCGTGAGGCACTGGCCGAACCCGTGGCGCAGATCATTGCCGGTGTGCGCCGGACGCTGGAACAGACGCCGCCGGAGCTTGCGGCCGACATTCTGGACCGCGGCATGGTCCTCAGCGGCGGCGCGGGCATCCTCAAGGGACTGCGCGAACGCCTGATCGAGGGAACCAGCCTCCCCACGTATGTAGACTCGGACGATCCTTTGACCGCTGTTGTACGCGGTAATGCCAAGGTGCTGGAGGATTTCGACCGGTACCGCAAGGTCCTGTACTGAGGGGTGGTGGGTTGAATGCCGCCTAATCGCAGTCTGGGAACACTGGGTGCGGTGCTCGTGCTGGGCTTGAGCCTGATGGCCCTGCCGGAACACCATAAAGAGGCTGTGGCCGTCAACACCCGCTCCAGGTTGCTGACCAGTGGTCAGTGGCTGTTTTCCGCCGCCATCCGGTATGCGCGCCACCAGGCGAAATCCCGTTTTCTGCTGGCCCAGAACGTGCAGCTGGCGCTGGAGAACATGCGCCTGCGCGAGGCTGCCATGGAGAATCAGCGCCTGCGCTACGCTTTGGAGTTCCGGCGTGCCGAGGCGAACAGGGATCTGATCGCTGCGGCGGTTATCGGTCGCGATCCTGATCAACTGTATGACACGATCGTGATCGACGCGGGTCGGAACCGCGGGGTCCAACAGGACTGGCCTGTGATAACCGCTGCCGGACTGGTCGGCCACGTGGCATCGGTTGGTGCTTCCAGCTCGGTGGTCGAATTGCTGATGCGGGCACCCGTGAGTGCCATCGTGCAGGAATGCCGTACCCAGGGAATCGTGTCCTGGTTGCGCGGCAACTATTTTCACCTGCGGTTCGTCGAGGCCGGCAGCCTGGTACAAACCGGAGCGCATGTGGTGTCTTCCGGTCTGGGCGGACGGTACCCGAAGGGAATTCCCATCGGTATAGTGGTCGAGGTGCAGACACAGGATCGTGATCCCCTTTTCCTGGAGGTCATTCTGGAGTCCAGGGTTGATTTCCTGCGCCTGGAAGAGGTCTTCGTGATGTCGCCCGTGCATCGATGGTAATACCGGCCGGGGCAGCGCTGCCCGGAAAGAGCGGCCGTTGCCGGTGTTTCTTGCTTGCCGTGGCCTTGACAAGCCAGGTCCCATGGCTTAACCTATAAGACGTTTTGTCCGAATAAGTTGATGCTCACTCAGTCTGTGTACCGACGCTAGGAGGATGCCTTGACAAAGGCTGACATCGTGCGTCTCATCGCCCAGGACTCGGGTCTGACCAAAACAGATACCACAGCGGTGGTCGATGGTTTTATAGAGGCGGTGATAGACGCCCTGGAACGGGGTGAGCACATCGAGATTCGCGGTTTTGGCACATTCAAGGTCGTGGAACGTGCCGCGCGCACGGGCCGCAACCCGCGCACGGGGGCAGAGGTGAAGATCACCAGCCGCAAGGCACCTGTGTTCAAAGCGTCCAGGGAACTGCGTGGACGCGTGGAAAATGGCAAGAAGAGAGGAGACAACAAGAATGCCCTGTGGCCGGAAGAGAAAGCGGCATAAGATCGCAACACACAAACGCAAGAAACGCCTGCGCAAAAACCGTCATAAAAAGAAGGCGCTGTAGTCAGGAACCCGTTTTTTGGGCTATTAGCTCAGTTGGATAGAGCGCCAGTCTCCGGAACTGGAGGTCGCAGGTTCGAATCCTGCATAGCTCACCATACGTTGGAAGCACAGGGTCGGGGTGTAGCGCAGCCCGGCTAGCGCACTTGCTTGGGGTGCAAGAGGTCGCTGGTTCGAATCCAGTCACCCCGACCATTCTTCCAGCTTGTCACCAACCAGGTACGTTGCAAGCAGATTTATCTACCGAGTCATGGCTTTACATGGCTCAAGACGGGGTGTAGCGCAGCCCGGCTAGCGCACCTGCTTCGGGAGCAGGGGGTCGGCGGTTCGAATCCGCCCACCCCGACCACTACCGCAGCCCCTGTGAGCCCTTTACGCTCACAGGGGCTGTCGCTTTGCGACAGGCAAGAGGATCGGGGTTCGCGCAGCAGGGAAGATCGTGCTTCGTTTATGGATAATCTGCTATACCTTACACGCAAACCCATCATCATAGGTGGACCCACCGCCACTGGTAAAACCGAGATTGCCTGCGCGCTGGCAGAGCGCCTCACCGCGGACCACGTCACAGCTGAGATCATATCTGCGGACTCCCGCCAGATCTACCGGCAGATGGATGTCGGTACGGCCAAACCCAGCCTGGCCGAACGCCGCCGCACCCCGCACCATCTTGTCGATATACGCGCACCAGACCAGAAGTACAGCGCCGGAGAGTTTGCCCTGGATGCCCGCCGCGCCATCACCAGCATGCAGGCCAGAGGCGTCGTGCCTATCGTCGTCGGTGGTTCGGGGCTGTATCTGCAGGCCTTGATGGATGGCCTTTGTCCCATTGCTCAGCAAGCGACTGAAGAGATTCGGGTTCAGTTATTTAACAAACCGTACGATAATGGATTAGAAGAATTATATAACAAATTGTATGAAGTCGATCCCCAGGCTGCCCGGCGCATCGGCCGAACCGACGTCCAACGCATCAAGCGCGCCATCGAGCGCGCCGTGTTGGGGTACCGGCACACCGGCAACTGGGCCATCGCGGATGGTTCCCCAGCCATACCCATAGGTGCATGTTTGTGCATCACCCGCCCCCGCGACAGATTGTACCAACGCATAGACCGGCGCACGGAGCGGATCATAGGAAGCGGCCTCCTGCATGAGACGGCGGAACTCATGCATCTGGGATACGCTCCCGACTGCCCTGGACTGCAGACTCTGGGATACGCCGAGGCACGGTGTTTTCTGCAGGATGGAATAGGGCACCATGAACTGATCGAGCGGATCCGTATACGGACACGCCATTTCGCCAAACGTCAGTTGACCTGGTTCGGGCGAGATCGCAGGTATCGCTGGCTGAATGCGGAGTGGCTCGGTACCTCCGGGGTTGTGCACCGGATACTGCAGCAGCTCCAGCGCTGATTGATGCGTCAGTCGCCGGGCTGGCGCTTGTTCGCTTGACAGAGCGGGATAGGCACACTAACTTAGAATTCGTAGTCAGGCATGGCCCTCCTGAGAGGGGTGCTACCTGCACTCTTGGGAGCGGGAGTAGTTCAGGGGTAGAACGCAAGCTTCCCAAGCTTGATGTCGCGGGTTCGACTCCCGTCTCCCGCTCCAGTTTATCCTTCGAGTGACCTTATGTGCTTTGCTGGCCGGGGTGGGACAGCTGGTCACCTGACCCCCCGTAGATCCGGCGTAGTACGTCAGTGGATCAGGCGTTGTAGGTCATAGGTCCCCATCTGTCCGTTGTCACCGGGCCCGACAGTTCGCTGCCACTGCTCCAGGTTCACTGCAGGTATACATCCTCAGAGTCACGCAGCATTCCATCGCCTCAGTCCGTGTGGAGCGGTAGACCGGGTCCTGGAGCAATAGCCATGATCATCGTCCAGAAGGTGGAAGAAGGCACCACCGGAGCGGCTGCTGGTTTCGAAGTGGGGGACCGGATTCATCGCGTCAACGGCCAACCGATCATGGATCCTATCGACTTCCGGGTTCACGCCGCCGACAACTACGTGAGTCTTGAGGTGGAGCGTGACGGTGAATACTATGACGTAGAGGTCACGCGCAGCCCAGGTGCGGCCTTTGGGCTTGAATTCGGTGACATGAAACTCATGCGATGCAACAACCGGTGTGTGTTCTGTTTCATCCATCAGATGCCGCCGGGCATGCGCAGGAGCCTGTACATCGAAGATGATGATTACCGCCACTCTTTTCTGCACGGATCCTACGTAACACTGACCAACGTCGGAGAATCCCAGCTCGAGCGTATCATCTCGCAGCGGCTGTCGCCCCAATACCTGTCGGTTCATGCCACAGATCACCAGTTGCGGCAACGACTTCTCGGTCGGCGCAAGCCGTCACCGGACATCCTCGAGCAGATCCGGCGCCTGGCCGACAACGGCATCGAGATGCATGCGCAGATCGTGTTGTGTCCAGGCTGGAACGACGGCGCCCAGCTTGAACGAACGATATCGGATCTGGCCGCTTTTTACCCGGCCATGCGCTCTGTGGCCATGGTTCCCGTCGGGTTGACGCGATTTCGCGACGAGCTTCCCGATATCACCCCGGTCACACCGGAGAATGCCGCAGTCTGTCTGGACCTGGCAGCCCGATATGGTGCAACCTGTGTCAGGCGCTTCGGCGAACGTTTCGTGTACGGAAGCGACGAGATGTTCCTGTTGGCTGGGCGTCCAATTCCGGCAGCGGACTACTATCATGCGTATCCGCAGCTCGAGAACGGTGTCGGCATGGCACGGTCATTCCTTGATTCCTGGAGCGGCGAATCACACCTGCTTTCCCGTCATGTGGCTCGTGGCGCTCGCGTCGGTGTGGTGACGGGGCAGCTGGCAGCCTCCTTCTTGGCACCGGTGGTCGAGCAGATCGGCCGCCTGAGTGCGCTGACTGCGGAGTTGATCGTCGTCCCCAACCGTTACTTCGGTCATGGCATCACCGTATCCGGACTGCTGACGGGGCAGGATATACTGGAGACGCTGGCCGGGCGGAGTGACCTGGATGTCGCTTTTCTGCCGCCCAATTGCATCAACACGGACGGGTTCACGCTGGATGATTGGAGTGTTTCCGCACTCAGCGCCAAATTGCAGCTCCCACTGGTGGTGGGAACCTACCACTTGGCCCGTTCTCTGGCTGATTTCATGCGGAACGGCTTGCCAAATATGAGCGACAACCTTATATCCGGCAGGTGAGCTTCCTCTGCCTGGACGGACGGCCATCGATGAACTCCCTCACTGCTCAGGAACCCGGCACGCTGCACAGAGTCGCCAGACAAGGGCCGCTGGTGGCCATCATCGGCCGTCCCAACGTGGGCAAGTCCACTCTGTTCAACCGTCTGGCCAAGGTCCGCCAGGCCATCACGGACGACCAGCCCGGCGTGACTCGGGACCGTTTGTACGCGGAGGTATCGTGGGACGGATGCCAGTTCACTCTGGTGGATACCGGGGGTTATCTGCCCGAGGCCCGTTCCAGTCTGGCCGAAGCGGTCACGGCCCAGGTGGAAGACATCGCCCGTGAGGCGGATCTACTCGTCCTGATCTGCGACGCTACAGGTGCGGTTACGGACATCGATCGCCGGCTGGCTGACATGATACGCCGCACGGGGAAGCCCTGGTTGCTGGTCGCCAACAAACTGGACACACCGGAAAGCGAGGCCCGCGTCAACCCGGACCTGCATGAACTCGGACTCGGAGACCCTCAACCGGTATCCGCAGCCACCGGCAGGCGCAGCGGAGATCTGCTGGAGCAGCTGGTCGAGGGCCTGGGTCTGGTGGCTGAGACGCCAGCGGACACGAACGACACTGCTGTCCACGCAGTACTGGCCGGCCGGCCGAACGTCGGCAAGTCCACCTTGATCAACAGATTGGCCGGAGACCAGGTGTCGCTGGTGCACGAACAACCAGGAACAACCCGCGACACGACCAGCGCGCGGCTGGCCTACCAGGGACGAGAGATCGTACTGACGGACACGGCAGGCCTGCGGCGTCGGTCGCGCATCATCGATGCCGTCGAATACTACAGCAATCGGCGTGCTGCCTATGCCATCGAGCACGCGGACGTAGTTCTGGTTTTGATGGATCTGGTCGAAGGCTGGACCATGCAGGATGCCCGGATCATTGGGCAGTCGCTGGAGGCCGGGTGCGGGTTGGTTGTGGCCGTGAACAAATGGGATCTAGCCACGGCCGGAAACGCTGACAGAAGCTCCCTGACCAGGCAGTTGCATCAGCGGTTCCCGTTCCTGATGGACTATCCGGTAATCTTCATCTCGGCGCTCACGGGCAAACGCGTGTCTCATTGCCTGGACTGGATCCTGCGCATCGACCACCGGCGTCGGCAGCGCATTTCAACGGCGCGGCTCAATGAGTTTGTCGCAGACACGATACGCCACCATCCGCCGTACGGTGGCGGCCGGGAGGTCAGAGTTTTTTACGCCACTCAGACGGGCATATCGCCTCCCAGTTTTGTTTTCTTTGCATCGCGTCCGGATCTGGTCGACAGCGCCTACCGGAGATTCGTGGACAAGAGGCTGCGGGAAGAGTTCGATTTCAGCGGTACGCCACTCCGTACGGCATGGCGCAGCCGGCGAGGCAGGCCACGCCGTTGATTCTGCTCAACGGGAGAGGATACCCGTGAGAAAACCTCTCGGCACCAAGCTCTACTATACCATCAGTGAAGTCGCGGCATTGACCGAGTTGCCCCCCTATACGTTGCGCGCCTGGGAGAAGGAGTTCGCCTGCCTGCGTCCCAGACGGGCGCGGGGTAAGAACCGGGCCTACAGAGAACGCGATATCGGCATCATCCTGATGCTCAGACGTCTGCTGCACGAGGAACGCTACACCTCTGATGGAGCCAAACAACGTCTGCTCAACGAACCGGAACTCATCCGTCAGGCCGCCCAATATCGCTACACCATCCCACCAGACACCCGCCAATCCGCGCCCGGCGCCGGAGATGCCACTGACGCAGAGCGTACCGCGGGCAGAGCACCCTCTTCGGGCGATCGGCGCCAGCGTCCTGACGCATCTGCCACCCGGCCGCCCCAGACTCCGGCGGAGTTGCGTGGTTTGATACAGCAGCTCAGACAGGAGCTGCGGATTCTCCTCGATATGCTCTGATCCGCGGGCGACGCGGCCGGCACCCGAAAGGCAGAACCGTTGGGCTGGGCCGATCGCGGCTTGACCTTGCGCCGCTGCCATTTGTACGCGTATTTTATATGGTTTACTAAGTTGGTCTTGCTCAACGTTGTTCGAACGCGTATCTTCTGTGAGCAAGTGGGCGGTTTGGCCCGCTTTTTTCGTATATTGAGACGCTTCTGGAAAGCCTGCCGCGCCACCCGGCAAGCCGGCAGCCCCGGGCCCGGGTTTACAAGGAATCGGCGGCTTCTGGCGAGTATGCCGTGAACAGAATCCAATTGCGGGAAAAATTGACGGATCTGGTATCCCCGGTCGTCTGTGACCATGGGGCTGAACTCGTCGATATCGAAATCAAGGGACATCCCGGCAACCCCACGGTACGTCTGCTGGTGCACCGGGAACCGGCCATAACGGTGGACCAGTGCGAGCAGATCAGCCGTGAGGTCGCCGACCTGCTGGATGTCGAGGACCCTCTCCCCGGACGCTATCGGCTTGAGGTCACCTCACCAGGTCTCGGCAGACCTTTGCACACGGATCGGGATTTTGCCAGAGCATCTCAGCGGTGGCTCAAAGTGGTCATGCGCACCGGAGAAACTCTGAACGGCGTTTTGCAGCGGTGGGACGAAACGGCCATCACCCTGAAGACAGATGACGGTAGCGGCCAGGAGCTGGTTGTGCAGCGCGAAAATATCGCCAAGGCTACCATTAAACCTGAGCTGTGAGGATCAGAGAGAGCCTAACGGCAATATGACCAATCTCAGTATAGTAGAGGCGCTTAGCCAGATAGCGCGAGAGAAGAACGTGAACCGCGAAATGGTTGTCGAAACCCTCGCGGATGCGCTTGTGTCGGCCGCCAAAAAGCGTTACGGCAATACGGACAACTTCGAGGCCCATATAGATCCTTCCACCGGCGCCATGGAAGTGTTCCGCTTGCGTAAAGTCGTGGAGGAGGTGGAGGACGAGGCACAGGAAATCCATCTGGATGAAGCCAGAGAACTGGATGCCCAGGCCTATGTCGGCTCAGTGGTTCAAGAATCCTTGGATTTCGCCGAGTTTGGACGCAATGCCATCCAGACCGCCAAGCAGATACTCGTTCAGAGGGTCAGAGAGGCAGAGCGGGAACGCACCTATGAGGAGTTCAGCGGGCGTGTAGGACAGATCGAGTCCGGCACCGTTCAGCAGATCAGCCACGGAGACATCATCCTCACCCTTGGGCGCGCTGAAGCCGCGGTGCCCTACAAAGAGCAGATACGGCGGGAGCGGTACCGCCAGGGTGACACGATCCGCGGTTTCATCTATGAAGTCCTGCGGGCCAGTCGCGGTCCCCAGGTCCTGCTGTCACGCACGCACCCTGAACTGCTCAAGAAACTGTTTGCCATCGAGGTTCCGGAAATCTCCGAAGGCATCGTTACCATCCATGCGGTGGCGCGCGAACCGGGTGAACGCGCCAAGATCGCGGTCAGCAGTTCGGACCCGCGCGTTGATCCGGTGGGTGCCTGCGTCGGGGTGAAAGGCTCGCGAGTGCAGGCTGTCGTGCGCGAGCTGAGTGGAGAGCGTATCGATATCGTTCCCTGGATCGATGAGCCGGAACTGTTTATCGCCAGGGCCCTCAGCCCTGCCGAAGTTCGGCGGGTTATCCTGGATAACAGGCGCAAGCACGCCATCGTCCTTGTCGAGCCGGACCAGCTTTCCCTGGCCATCGGCCGCTCCGGACAGAACTCCAGGCTGGCCGTTCAGCTGACGCGGTGGGGACTGGACATCATCACGGACAAGCAATACCAGGAGCGGCGAGCCCGGATCGATGCCACGCAGCAGGTTTTCCGGCAGATCCCCGGCATCAGCGAGTTGATCGCTCTAAGCCTGGCCACCTCGGGTTTTCTGACCGCCAAGGAAATTGCCGAGGCAAACAACAACCTTCTGCTCAGCGTTCCGGGGCTGGAGGATCCCGCACAGGCTGAACGGGTCCGCCTCGCAGCCAAATCGCATCTGGCTGAACATAGTAGTGAGCCTGGCGTCAGTAAGCCTATCGAGGTCGTGATCAGCAACAGGCAGGAGCAGGACCCCGGGCGGGAATCCAATGATGACTCCCAGCCCATGGCTGAGGAGGATACGGCCGGCGAGGTGGAGGAAGCCGCTGGCGCCGCAGAAACACCCGGCACGGCCGGCGAGGTGGAGGAAGCCGCTGGCGCCGCAGAAACACCCGGCACGCCTGCGGAAGAGGATACGCAAGCAGAAGAAGACACGCCTGCGGAAGAGGATACGCAGGCAGAAGAAGACACGCCTGCGGAAGAGGATACGCAGGCAGAAGAAGACACGCCTGCAGAGAAAGACACGCCTGCAGAGGAAGAGTATGGGCCGGACAGGCCGGCCGAGTACGGGGATAGTCACCAGCAGTAATCGATCGCAATGGCCTCGGGAATTGTGATCTGTCTGCACATGATGATCAACCCCCGTTCCGGCCACCGGTTGCAGCGTAGAGGAGGTTCTTTTGGAAAAGCGCAGAGTCTACCAGGTCGCCAAGGCACGAAAGCTCTCCAGCGACGCCCTGATCTCCATGCTGAAAAGCATGAATTTCGAGGTGAAAAGCCACATGAGTGTGGTGACCGAGGAAATGCTTGCGGCCGTCGAGCAAAAGCTCGAGGCGGAGAAAAAGAGTTCTATCGCCGAACTCAAACGGCAGACGGAAAAGGAGAAGAGCCGCAAGGAGGCGGAGACGGCTCCGGTTCAGACTCCACCAGCCGCCACCAGCGAAACCGCGGAGCAAAGACCCAAGGCCCGGCGCAAGAGTACGCCGGAACCCGCTCCGGCCAAGGCTCAGCGCTCGGACAATCTGGTGCTGCCCCCCAAAGATGGGGAAGAACGGCAACGGCGCAGCCGCAAACGGGGCAAGGCCAAAGCTCCGGAGACGTTGGAGGATGTTCGGGAGAACCTCGGTGAGAAGCGGGAGGTTACAGCCAAGGCGGATCCTGCACCCACCACCAGCCGGCGTCGTGGAGTGAAGCGGCGCAAGAGTACGGATGCCCGGGCCGTGCAGGAGAGCGTACGCAAGACGTTGTCTCAGATCAATGAGGGCCGGACGCGGCGCCGGTATACCCGGGATGTGCGTGAGGAAGACGGCGAAGACGCACAGGTGGAAGCGACCAAACAGCTGCAACTCAGTGAATTCATCACCTTGGCCGAATTCGCCGAAGCCATGGGCGTCAAACCGAATGACGTGATTGGAGTATGCCTGCAGCTGGGCCTGATGGCTACCATCAACCAGCGCCTGGACATGGACACCATGGCCACGGTGGGCCTCGAATTCGGGTATACCGTGGAACGGCTGGACGCAGAGGAAGCCGAGGAGATCGAAGAGTTGGAGGTCGTGGACGACAGCGAGGGTGGCGAACCTGTTGAACGGCCACCCGTCGTCACCGTCATGGGACACGTCGACCACGGCAAGACGTCTCTGCTGGATCTGCTGCGGAAAACCAATGTGGTGGCCGGCGAATCTGGTGGAATCACGCAGCACATCGGGGCCTACGCCCTCAAAACCAAAAATGGGCGATCGCTGACTTTCCTGGACACGCCGGGACACGCCGCCTTCACCGCCATGCGTGCTCGCGGCGCCCGGGTAACGGATATCGTCATCCTCATAGTGGCTGCGGAGGACAGCGTAATGCCGCAGACCATAGAGGCCATCAACCACGCCAAGGATGCGCAGGTTCCCATAGTCGTGGCCATCAACAAGGTGGATCTACCCACCGCAGACCCTGAACGCATCAAGCGCGAACTGGCGGAACGGGGCGTTCTGGTCGAAGAATGGAGCGGACAGGTTCCCTGCGCGGAGATATCCGCCAAGACGGGACAAGGCATCGACGATCTGCTCGAACTCGTCCTGCTGTCCGCCGATATGCTTGAACTCAAGGCAGATCCTGTTCGTCGAGCGCGGGGCACCATCGTGGAAGCACTGCTGGACAAGGGACGGGGACCCGTGGCTACCGTCCTCGTCCAGGAAGGCACGCTGCGGGTCGGAGATCCTTTCGTTACCGGTGTCCTCAGCGGCCGGGTACGCGCCTTGCTGGATGAGCACGGTCAGAAACTGGATGAGGCGACTCCTTCCATGCCGGCCCAGGTGGTCGGTCTTCCGGGCGTGCCACAGGCAGGGGACCAGTTTGTGATCACAGCCTCGGACCGGGAGGCCAAGGAGATCGGCCAACGGCGGCAACAGGTAAAGCGCGAGCAGGAGCACCGGCGTATCCGTACTGTCACGCTGAGTGATATCCACGATCAGATCACTCAGGGCCGGATGCAGGAGCTCCGCGTCCTGATCAAGGGAGATGTCGACGGCTCGGTGGAGGCCATCGCCCAGGAACTGGGCAGCATTACCCATGACGAGGTGCGCGTTCAGGTGATCCACAGCGGCGTCGGACCCATTACGGAAGCGGACGTCCTGTTGGCGTCGGCTTCAGGCGCTGTCATCATCGGCTTCCATGTATCCATATCCCCCCATGTAAGGGAGATCGCCAAGCGGGAGGGCGTCGAGATCCGCAACTACAAGGTCATCTATGAGGTGATCGAGGAAATCCGTGCGGCGCTGTCCGGGATGCTGGCGCCGACGGTGGCAGAGAATGTGGTTGGGGAGGCGGAAGTGCGGCAGATCTTCCGTTCGTCACGGATCGGCACCATCGCCGGTTGTATGATGCGGGACGGGCGCATCACCCGGAGTCACACCGTCCGCGTGCTGCGGAATGGCGACCAGGTCTTCAAGGGAGGCGTGGCTTCCCTGCGCCGCTTCAAGGACGATGTCAGGGAAGTCAGCGAGGGCTTCGAGTGCGGCATAGGTCTGGAGGGTTACAACGATCTGGAGGAAGGGGACTTGATCCAGGCTCTTGAGGTCGTGGAAACGGCACGTACTCTGTAACGCGAAGAACACGAACACCACGGCCGCGACCACGATAGGCACAAAAAAGGGGTTGACCAGTGGTCGTAATGAGTGCTGAAGTGGAATTGTATCTGGCCTCCAGCCGATCACTGAAGGACAAGCGCAGAGTGGTCAACAGCCTTAAGGAGCGTGTCCGCAGTCGTTTCCACGTGGCGATCGCCGAGGTGGATTACCAGGATCTATGGCAGCGTTGTGTTCTGGGTGTGGCAACCGTGAGCAGCTCCTTCAAGCAGGCCGAGGATGTGATGAACCGAGTCGTACGCTTCATGGAGGAAGACCTGCGGGTTGAGGTAGTGGATCACTACATCGAGCAACGCTGAACAACACCACGGAAGAGCATCGGTAACGGCATATGGCGTCCATCCATCGGGTCAACCGGGTACGGGAACTCCTGCTGCGCGAATTGAGCGACATCGTCAGCCGTCTCAAAGATCCGCGTATAGGCATGGTGACTGTGGTCGACACCGGAATTTCCAGGGATCTCAAGTACGCCACCATGTACGTGAGTGTCCTGGGCAGTGAAACCCAGAAGCAGGAAACCCTGGCGGCACTCGAAAGCGCCCGGGGATTCATGCGGCGGGAAATCGCCCGGCGGATCAGCCTGCGGTTCGTTCCGGAGCTGCGCATCGAGTATGACGAGACGGGTGAACGGGCCGCCCGTATCACGGAATTGCTCGATGGTCTTCATGGGCGGCAACATGAGTGATCTTCAGGATGATATGAACGGTGCAGGTGCGGGGGGTACCCTCTCCGCAAGAACTTGCCATGAAGTGACCGGCATCCTGGCAGTGGACAAATGTTCAGGGCCTACCTCGCATGATGTCGTCAGATCCGTCAGGCGTATTCTGCGACAACGCCGTGTGGGGCATTGCGGAACGCTGGATCCAGCCGCTACCGGCCTGTTGCTGATCTGTGCGGGGCGGTATACGCGGCTGGCGGACCTGTTGAGCAATGCAGACAAGGACTACCAGGCCACCATCCAGCTCGGGGCCACCAGCGACACTTATGACGGCGACGGGCAGGTCATTCCGCAGACCGATGCGAAGGACCCCGGTACGGAACGGCTGTATGCGGCCATATCCCGGTTTCGCGGCCGAATCATGCAGGTGCCACCACCGTTTTCCGCCATTCGGACGCATGGGGTGCGCAGTTACGTCCGTGCTCGCCGCGGTGAATCCGTGTCCCTTGAAGCTCGCTCGATCACAGTTCATGCCATCGAGGTGGTGGATTACCACTATCCGTTCCTATGCATCCGGGTCAGGTGCTCCAAGGGTACCTACATCCGGTCACTCGCCCATGACCTGGGCCAATGTCTGGGGACAGGAGGGTACCTGAGAGCCCTGCGACGGACACGGGTGGGGCGCATAGTGGAGTCACAGGCTCTTACGCTGGAGGAGCTTCAGGAGGCTTCCGGCCGGCATGCCGTGCACGAGCATCTGATACCCGCCACCTGGGCACTGGACGGTTTTCCACAGTTGACTCTGGCGGAGGCTGAGCTGACAGCGTTTACACAAGGTAGAGCAGTTGCCCTTGAGGCGCCTCCGGAAGGTGCTGCCGACCTCTGTCTGGTGCTGGACCGGAACGGCGCGTTCCGGGGCCTTGGCATGATTCCGGAGACGTCAGACAAGGTATTGCCGCGCAAGGTGATCGTCCCAGCAGGCGAACCTGCTGTACCAACCGGAGACTGATGGCCGGATCAAGGCTGGTCCACCTTTGCGGGCCAGTACAGCACGGGGATGCCCGAGGACGCACGCTGGGCTTTCCGACGGCGAATATTAGGGTCGAGTCCGTTTCCGGAGGCGATGCCCTTGCCCCGGGAGTATGGGCAGGCTGGGCCCGCTGGAAACACGGCCCTTGGTACATGGCGGTGGTCAACGTCGGCATGCGCCCGACGTTCGGTGGCGAAACTTGCACCATAGAAGCGCATCTGATCGATTACCTGGGAGATCTGTACGGCAGGACTCTCGAATTGAGGCTGGTCGCCAGACTACGTGACGAATGCCGCTTCGATCGGATCGAGGCACTCGTCAAGCAGATTCAGGCGGATGTCGAACAGGCCCGGACCCTGTTGGCGCGGCGGCCGGCGAACACCCTAACGGAGGTGGAGAAGTGGCGATAACAGCAGAAAAAACGAAGGAGCTGGTGGCTGCCTACAGCGGCACAGAAACCGACACGGGCCAAACGCCGGTGCAGATTGCCATTCTAACCGAGAGGATCAGCTACCTGACGCAGCATCTGCGCGCCAATCCGCGTGACTTCAGTTCGCGTCGTGGTTTACTACAGCTTATCGGCAAGCGGCGCCGGCTGCAGGCGTATTACCGCAGCAAGGATCCGGCCGCATATGCCGAACTCATCAAAAAGCTCGGGCTCCGGCGCTGAAGCGCTTTGGCAAGGGTTTGCTTACAGAAGAGAGAGATATGGTGCATCAATTGGAAGTAGAGCTGGGCGGACGCACGCTGGCCATCGAGACAGGCCGCGTCGCCAAGCAAGCCAACGGCGCGGTATGGGTCCGGTACGGGGACACCGTGGTGCTGGTCACGGCCTGTCGGACCAAGACGCCGGAAGAGCGGGATTTCCTGCCTTTGATCGTCGACTACAGAGAGAAATACTACGCCGCAGGTAGAGTCCCGGGCAACATCTTCAAGCGCGAGGCTCGCCCCAGCGAAAAGGAGACCCTGAACGCACGCCTGACGGATCACCAGATCCGTCCGATGTTTCCCAAAAAGCTGCCGTACGAGGTTCAGGTGTATATCACCGTACTCTCGTCTGACGGGGAAAACGATGCCGACATTCTGGGCATGGTCGGTGCGTCTGCAGCTCTGTGCATTTCGGATATTCCGTTCTCCGGGCCCATGGGTGCGGTACGAGTGGGCCGGGTTGAGGGTGAACTGGTTATCAATCCCACGCACACGCAGCTGGAAGAGAGCGATCTGGACATCATCGTCTCCGGGACGCAGGATTCCATTGCCAGCGTCGAGGGGGGCGCCCGCGAGATCTCCGAAGCCGATCTGTTGGCAGCGCTCGAGTTCGGTCACCGCCACATCAAGACACTCGTCGAGGTGCAGCAGGAGCTGATCCAGGCCGTCGGTAAGCCCAAGATCGAGATGGAGCTACCGGACACGCCCGAGGGGCTTGAAGTCGCGGTCAAGGAATTCGCTGCGGACCGGATCGCGGAAGCCAACCGGACACCGGTCAAGGAGGATCGCGAGGGATTGCTCGACCTGCTTCGGGAGGAAGTTCAGGAGGCCCTGGCGGAACGGTTCCCGGATACCGAGCGGCTGGTAGCCGGTGTCCTGGATGAGTTGATCAAGAAGGACATGCGGTCGATGATCCTGCGGGAAAAAAGGCGCATTGACGGCCGCAGTCTGGACGAGGTCCGGCAGCTGGCGTGTGAAACCGGCATATTGCCGCGGACCCACGGCTCGGCACTGTTTACGCGCGGTCAGACGCAGGCGTTGTGCGTAGCCACCCTGGGCACCAAGCTGGACGAACGCATGGTCGACGATCTGCGTGGCAAGAGTTACAAGTCCTATTTCCTGGATTACAATTTTCCGGCCTACAGTGTCGGCGAAGTACGCTTCGAGCGGGGTCCGGGCCGGCGCGACATCGGTCACGGGCATCTGGCGGAACGGGCTCTGGAACCGGTCATTCCCAGTATCGATACGTTTCCTTATACGGTGCGCCTGGTTTCGGATATCACGGAGTCCAACAGCTCCAGTTCCATGGCCACGGTGTGTGGCTGCTCTCTGGCCCTGATGGATGCGGGAATACCGGTCAAAACCGCCGTGGCCGGCGCCGGCGTCGGGCTGGTCACCGATGGCGATGACTGGGAACTGCTCACGGACATCCAGGGAGCCGAGGACTATCTGGGGGACATGGACCTCAAAGTAGCCGGCAGCGCAGAAGGTATAACCGCCGTCCAGATGGACATCAAGATCCAGGGTATCCGCTTCGATATACTGGAGGAGGCTCTGCAACGGGCCAAGGAGGGAAGGCTCTATATCCTGAAGGCCATGAATGCCTGCCTCACCGAGCCGCGGAGCGGGCTGTCCCGGTATGCGCCTCGTATCGTGTTCATCAAGATCGATCCAGCCAAGATCGGCGCGGTAATCGGTCCAGGCGGCAAGATGATCCGTGAGATCGAATCCTCCGGCGCCAGCGTCAACGTCGAGGATGATGGAACCATCACCATCTCGTCGGTAGAGGCGGAGCCGGCGGAGCAGGCCAGACGGATGATCGAAGCCATCACGGCCGAGGCGGAGATCGGCAAGGAATACGAAGGCAAGGTCAAACGCATCATGCCATTCGGCGCCTTTGTCGAGATACTCCCCGGCAAGGAGGGACTGCTGCATATCTCGGAACTGGCGCATCACCGGGTTGGGAAGGTGGAGGACGTCCTGGAGGAGGGGCAGTCGGTGGCCGTAAAGGTCCTGGAGATCGACTCCGGTGGAAAGATTCGACTTAGCCATAAGGCCCTGTTGAAGAAATAGGTCATGTGACCGTGTGTCCATGATCGCGGCTAGCCGCCCACAGCAGCAGGGAAGAAGAGACTATCGGCGCAGCCGCCGGTAGTCTTTTTCGTTATCCGGAAGGACATCGGTATCCATGCAACGAGCGCGGGTGAGTCAGATCAGTGCATACGAGAACGAGGCAGTGGAAATACGTGGATGGTTGTACAACATGCGTTCCAGCGGCAAGCTCCACTTTCTGCAGATCCGGGATGGCACCGGGATCATACAGGCTGTGGTTTTCGAGAACGATGTGCCGGCAAAGGTATACGCCGCGTGCGGTGAACTGTCGCAGGAGTCGTCGCTGATCGTGCGCGGTACGGTGCGCCGCGAACCCCGTTCGCCGCAAGGATACGAAATGGGAGTCACGGATATCGAAGTGGTACAGCATGCCGCGGACTACCCGATCACGCCCAAAGAACACGGGGTGGGCTTCCTCATGGCCCATCGGCACCTGTGGCTGCGTTCGTCGCGGCCGCATGCCATCTTGCGCATCCGGAGCGAGGTGGTCAAAGCCTGCCGGGACTTCATGGACGAACAGGGTTTCACGCTGATCGATGCTCCCATCTTCACTCCTGCCGCCTGTGAAGGCACCTCCACGCTGTTCGAGGTGGACTATTTCGGCGACAAGGCGTACCTGACCCAGAGCGGTCAACTGTACAGCGAGGCCGCGGCTCTGGCTTTCGGCAAGGTATACTGCTTCGGGCCCACCTTCAGAGCGGAAAAATCCAAGACACGCCGGCATCTGACCGAGTTCTGGATGATCGAGCCGGAGATGGCTTACTGCGATCTGGCTGAAGATATGACGGTCGCTGAAGCCCTGGTGGCTTATGTCATCAAGCGGGTGCTGGACAACAGGAGTGCCGAACTGGAGGTGTTGCAGCGGGATACCGGCCTGCTACAGAAAGCGACTCCTCCATTCCCGCGTATTTCTTACACGGAAGCCATCGAGCTGCTACACGAACGTGGCAGCGACATCCAGTGGGGCGCTGATCTGGGCGGTGATGACGAAACGATCCTCTCCGCCGAATTCGACCGGCCTGTACTGGTGCACCGTTATCCGCGCCAGGTCAAGGCTTTCTACATGAAGACCGACCCGTCAGACGAACGGCTGGCGCTTTGTGTGGATATGCTGGCGCCGGAAGGGTATGGTGAGATCATCGGGGGGGGACAGCGGGAGGACGATCTTCACGTGCTGGAAGAAAGACTGACGGAACACGCTCTGCCCAGAGAGCCCTTCGAATGGTACCTGGACCTGCGGCGTTACGGCAGCGTCCCTCACGCGGGTTTCGGCATGGGTATCGAACGCGTGGTCGCCTGGTTGTGCGGCCTGCATCATGTGCGCGAGACCATTCCTTTTCCGCGCACGTTGTCCCGGTTGTATCCGTAGCAAACATCAACAAGACATAGGCCTACCGCCAAGGAAACGGGGAATGAAACAGGGATCCTACGACTTTCAGGCCATCGAACGACGCTGGCGCCGGCATTGGCAGGACGAGAAGACTTTCCGAACCCTGGGACCGGGTGATGCCGGATTCGATCCGCAGAAACCCAAGTGCTACGTGCTGGACATGTTCCCGTACCCGAGTGGCGCCGGTCTGCACATCGGGCACCCCAAAGGATACATCGCCAGTGACATCTACAGCCGGTTCAAACGGATGCAGGGATACAACGTGCTCCATCCCATGGGCTTCGACAGTTTCGGGTTGCCTGCGGAACAATACGCGCTGGAGCACAACGTCCATCCTGCGGTGACGACCGAAAGCAATATCCAAACCATACGGTCACAGCTGGAGTTTCTGGGTCTGGCGTACGACTGGGATCGAGAGATCGCTACATCACGACCAGACTATTATCGCTGGACGCAGTGGATCTTCCTGCAGTTGTACCATGCATGGTATGATCCGGACCGGGTCTGGACTGACGCTGCCGGCAGGACGACACGAGGCCGCGCCCGTGCCATCGAGTCCCTGGAAGCGGAGTTTGCCTCCGGAACGCGGAAGATGACCCCGGTTGACCGGGATACAGCCGGAGATCGCGACTGGTCCGATCTGAACCGGACCGAACGCCAGACTATCCTCAACAACTACAGGCTCGCGTACCAGCAGGACATGATGGTGAACTGGTGCCCGAAACTGGGAACGGTGCTGGCCAACGAGGAGGTGACCAACGAAGGCAGAAGCGAGCGAGGAGATTACCCGGTATACCGGCGTCCGCTGAAGCAGTGGGTCATGCGTATCACGGCATACGGAGATCGGCTGCTCGAAGATCTGGACGATACCGGAATGCCGGATGGACACGGCGGCACGTTTTCCCTGGACTGGCCCGAGCCGGTCAAGCTGATGCAACGGAACTGGATCGGACGGAGTGAAGGCGCGGCTGTCGACTTCCAGGTTCTGCACCCGGACACCGGCGAACCGGTTTCCGACCTGCGCGTTTTTACCACGCGCCCGGACACGTTGTTCGGGGCCACCTTCATGGTGCTGGCAACCGATCACCCGCTCGTGAATCCGGAAAACCCGGACTGCCTGGTGCCCGCCCAATGGCCCGCTGACACCAACGAACGCTGGCAGGGAGAGGTCCCGGCTGGCTCCGTCAGCGAGGCCTTGAGTGCCTATGCCGCCCAGTCGCAAGCCAAGGCGGAGCCCGTGGCGAACAACGCCGAGGAAAAGGAAAAAACGGGAGTGTTCAGCGGTCTGTACGCCCGCAACCCGGTCAACGGCGAGCACCTGCCCATATTCGTGGCGGACTATGTCAGCATGGAATACGGCTCCGGAGCCATCATGGCCGTGCCGGCTCACGATGAACGCGACTTTGCCTTTGCGACCCGGTACGGCCTGGAAATCCGTCCTGTGGTCCAGGCTCCTCCTGGAGAAGACCAGACCTGCTTTACCGGAGAAGGCACATCGGTCAATTCACCGGGAAGCGGTGCTAGCCCGTTCGCCATCAACGGATTACCTACTCGTGAGGCCCAGGAGCGGATCACCGCGGCGCTGGAAACAGCCGGTCTGGGCTGTTTCATGGTCAACTACAGGCTGAGGGACTGGGTCTTCTCGCGCCAACGGTACTGGGGAGAACCGTTCCCCCTGGCCATAGCCGAAGATGGCGCGGTTCTACCGGTAGAGCCTCCGGTGCTCCTGCCGGAAATGGAGGACTTCAGGCCGCAGACCTCGGATGACCCGGATACGCCGGTCCAGCCCCCCTTGAGCCGGGCCCCCGAATCATGGCGTACCATAAAAGTGGCCGGGGAGTGGGCGCAACGCGAGTTCAACGTGATGCCCCAGTGGGCCGGATCCTGCTGGTATTATCTGCGTTTCATCGATCCGCACAACGAGGCGACCTTCTGCGACGAAACCCGGCAGCAATATTTCATGCCGGTCGATCTGTATATCGGCGGAGCGGAACACGCCGTTCTGCACCTGCTGTATGCGCGATTCTGGCACAAGGCGCTGTTCGATCTGGGCCATGTCTCCTCGCCCGAGCCTTTTCACAAGCTGTTCAACCAGGGCATGATCACCGCCGACGCATTCCAGGACTCCAGAGGGGTGTACGTCGATATACGGGAGGTGGAGGTGCGGGAAGGAGAACCGTACCATGCCACCACTGGAGAGCGATTGACCCGTTCCGGTGGCAAGATGGGCAAACGGTTCAAAAACGGGCTGCCTCCCGAGGAGGTTGGTACGGAATACGGGGTGGATACGCTGCGCCTGTACGAAATGTACATGGGTCCGCTGGAGGCCAGCACCCCGTGGAGTATGGAAGGCATACGCGGCATGCAGCGTTTCCTGCAGCGCGTCTGGCGTAACCTGGTGGACGCTGCGGGTGAGCTTCGAATCGGGGGAGAGTTGACTCCGGAGCTCGATCGTCTGATGCATCGCACCATTCAGCGCGTCAGTGCGGATCTGGAGGGCCTCCGGCTCAATACGGCGATCGCGGCGTTGATCGAGCTCAATAACGAACTCGTCGGCGAAACCGATGTGCCAGCCGAGCTGGCCCGTAACCTGTTGCTCATGTTGGCACCGTTCGCACCGCATATGGCCGAGGAAATCTGGGAACGGGCAGGTTTTCAGACCGGCAGCATATTCGTCCAGCAGTGGCCCCAGGCAGACCCGTCGCGCGTAGTGGCCGAACAGATCGAGCTGCCCGTCCAGGTCAACGGCAGGGTCAGGGGAACGCTGCGCATCAGCCCCGATGCCACCGAAGAGCAAGTCCGTCAGGCGGCGATGTCGATGGACAACGTTCGACGGTATGTCGCCGATCCCGCACACATCAGGCGGTTCGTGTATGTGTCTGGAAAAATCGTCAATATCGTCGTCTGAAGTCGCGCAGTGCGAAACAGGATAATCGTCGTCTGGAGTCG
>SLHA01000044.1 GCA_007136405.1 Candidatus Latescibacterota bacterium | reverse complement strand
TGACGGCATACACTGGGACGACGGCGTGCTGCTGTACCGCAAGCAGGTGGGTGGCGGCGACTGTTATTCGGCCAACGAGGTCATCGGCCAGTACACGGACGACGCCAGGCTGCGGTTGCTCATCCAGTCCAGCATCGCCTACGAGCAGGGGAACAGCAAAGTCAACGAGTGTCACTGGTGGGTGGAAGATATCGACGGCGCCTGAGCGCTGGTTCCGGGACCTTGCCGGGCGCGTGTCCGGCGGTTGCCGTGCCGGCGCCGTCCGGTCCGAAGCCGGAATGTCAACTCGAAAGCGATTCCGCTGCCTTGCCGGGCGCGTCGCGGGAGGGTGCGTGTCCGGCAAGGTGCGATGGGTAGCGGTGTGAAGGTCGGTTGATGCCCGCGGAAGCAGGTACCCGAAGCGCATGCTGCCCTGCAGGCAACCGGCGGCGTCTTGTCTCATTCGAACAGGAGACGGAGATGGATATCGGTACGGTAAAAAGCCGGGTGCGGGGTCCTCTCGCACCGGTGCTGACGGTGTACAAGGAGGATCTGTCCCTGGACCTGGATGCCATCCAGGAGAACGTGGATCAGCAGATTCGTCGTGGTCTGGGCACGGGTCAGGGTGTCCTGCTGGCCGCAGGCGCCGGGGGGGACTTTCCCCTGCTCACCCACGACGAGCGCAAGGCGGTGATCCAGGCGGTGGCAGCGGCGGCCGGGGATCGAGCCGTCGTGCTGGGAACCGTGCAGTCGCCGGCCACGCGCGAAGCCGTGGAGCTGGCCGAGTGGAGTCAGCAGGTCGGCTGCTACGGCGTGCAGCTCAGTCCCACCTGGTATTACGATCCGGACGAATCGCAGGTGTACGAGCTGTTCAAGACGGTGAGCCAGAGCATCGACATCTGCATCATGATCTACCACACGCCATGGCTGGGATCGCGTCTGAGTCCGGCGATGTTCCTGCGGCTGGCAACGGATTTTCCCAACTGCCGGGCCATCAAATGGGCCGCGGACACAGCCGGGGAGGCCATACGGGGCTATATCGAGCTGGCGGACCATTACGCGATGATCAACAACGGGGCCGGGCTGCTGGAGGGCATTCTGCTGGGCGCCAACGGGTTCGTCACGCATCTGGCCAACGTGTGGCCCGAGCACGAGGTGGCGCTGTGGGACATGGTGGCACGCGGCGACATCATGGCCGTGCGCGACGAATGGCTGCGGGTGAACTGGCCGTGGAGCCAGTTGCGCTCCTGGGCTTACAACGAGATCGCCCGAGGCGAGTCGCTCCTGGTGAAGCCAGCGGCGGATATGACCGGTTTTCATGGCGGTCCCAGCCGGCCGCCGTTCGTCAATTTCACCGCGGCGCAGAAGGCGCACGTGCGCGCCGTGCTGCAGGAAATGGGTGCACCGCTGGTGGACTGATATCCGGCCCGCCAAGGCCCGCCTTAGACTGGAAGCGGCCGGTCTCCGGTAGCGTATGGATCGGGAATGGAAGGCCTCCGGTAGGCAAGGTTCCAGTTGAAGGGAACCCGGTTGACAGGGCTCCGGCATTGGCTGGGGGGATCCGGGCGCGGCCGGCGAGCGGGGTCCGAACTCCGCCGGCGCGCGATGACTCAGGGCCGGCGCGTGTGGTCCGGTTGCGGCCAGCCACCTGGTTCATGCTTCCTGTCCGGACCCGACGTCAGCCCGAGCACAACCACCTGTAACGAAAGACGACCCGATGAAAAAAACCAAGGTTCTGATGACGGGCGCGGCCGGCGACATCGGCTCGCGCATTCGGCCGTTGATGCGGCATTGCTGTGATTTTCGCGCGGTGGACATCAAACCGGTGGAGGACGAACAGGATACCCGCACGGCGGATATCACCCGGCTGGAGCAGGTGGTACCGCTGTTGGACGGGATCGAGGCGGTCATGCACATGGCTATCGCTCCGGCGCGCGACTATTCTGCGGCGGACGACCTGGCGCAGGCGCGGCTGGACGTCAATGTGAAGGGAACGTACAACGTTCTGGAAGCTTGCCGCCGGGCCGGTGTGCCGCGCGTCATCTACGCCAGCAGCGTCATGGTCAACTGGGGCTATCCGGCGGAACGCTACGTCAGTCTGCGGGACCCGGTGTGTCCCGGCGTGCTGTACGGAGCCACCAAGTATTTCGGTGAAGTCCTGGGTGAGATGTACCATCGGGAATTCGGCCTGACCGTCGTCTGCTGGCGCATCGGCGAACCCGCGGATCTCACCGATCCTCTGGTCAAGCAGCGCAAGTCGAAGCGCGACCAGGGGGTGATGGTGAGTTTTACCGACATCGCCCAGGGATTCGTCCAGGCGCTGCAGGCGGATGTGGGCTTCGGTGTCTACCATCTGGTATCGGACAACCCGGACGGGTACTGCGAACTGACGGCTGCCACCCACGATCTGGGCTACGAGCCCTGTCATCGTTTCACGATGGACGGTATAGAAACCCTGCGCCGATGGCCGGAGAACGGCGCAGGTTGACACGGGGCGTGTGTGCGGAAGGCGACGCAAGGCTGCGGTGTACGCGCCGCAGCCTTCGCCACCGGCCACCTGCGTCGCATCGTCATGATCGCGGTCAGACCGGGCGGTGCCCGGTCAGGATCGCCGTCTCACCGCCTTCCGCCAGCGGTCGAACTGTCGGGTCAACTCGCTCAGGCCGGTTCGCGCCGCGTCCACATCACCCCTTTCGGCCGCTTGTTCCATGCGGGCGGCCGCAGTCTGCAGAGCCGGTGCGAACAGGTTGGCGGCCGCACCCTTGATGCTGTGCGCCTGCCGCTGCGCATCCGTCGCGTCAGCCCTGGACAACGCTTCCTCCAGGTTGTGCAGCGCTGGCGGAATGCTGGTCAGGGCGGCCTCGACCATGGCTTCGATCAAGTCCTCATCACCCGCCATATGCTGCTGCAGCCTCTCGCGGTTCCAGACGGTGGTCTCTTCCGGGCCGGACTGGCCAGCCGACGCTGGACGGCCGTCGGTGCCACCCGGTTCCGCCTCGCCTGCTCTCGCGCCGGCACTGGGCTGCCCCTGCTGCGTTGCTGCGCCTGAGGTGCCGGTTGCCGGCAGCCAACGCTCCAGCACCCGCCTCAGGGCCTCGTAGGACACGGGCTTGGTGATGCAGTCATCCATACCGGCCTGCAGGCACGGATCGCGGTATTCCTGCCAGGAATGAGCCGTCATGGCCACGATGGGAAGGCGATCGGAGACCGCCGCAGGCTGGACACCGGCCGTCCCGGGCCGGTGCGTTGGCGGAGACTTGACAGCACAATGGAGTTCGAGTTGGCGGATGCGTCGCGTGGTTTCGATGCCATCCATGCTGGCCATCTCTATGTCCATGAAGACGAGATCGTACGCCGTGGAGGCCAGCGACTGGAGCACCTCGGTGCCATCCGCCACGCAGTCGGCCTGCATGTTCAGTTTTGCCAGCAGGCCCAGAACGACCTTCTGATTGACGCTGTCATCTTCGGCGAGCAGGATGCGAACCTTGCGGTTCGTGCAGCGCTTGCCGTGTGCGTCGGCTTCAGCTTCAGTATCCCTGGTGTGGTCCGGCGCGCGCCATGTAGCCAACCTCTGCATGAGCGTATGGTACGCCGGCTTGGGGCGGTATTCGGCGTCGAAGATCAGGGCCTGGTCCCAACCCTGGAAGAAACCGGGCACCCATGAACGGCCGTCGGTGAATCCCCACAGAACCAGCGCTGTGCAGGATGCCGCGGCCAGGCATGTGTCCATGATTTCGCCGTATACCTGCGCCTGCTTTGCCAGCTTGTCTTCGGTAACCGGCACCGGCAGACGAACGTCGAGTTCGGTCACGTGCACCTCGAGCCCCAGCGCGCCCAGCCGTTCCATATTGGCCGCCACTTGCTCCAGCGGCGGATAGCCCTCGACCGGAATGTGCATCTGCATGCCCACGCCATGCACCGGCACACCGCGATCCAGGAAGTCCCTCAGCAACCGGTACAAGCCATCCGATTTCGGGTTCAGGGCCTCGGCGCCATAGTCGTTGTAGAACAACCGGGCCTGCGGATCCGCCGCATGCGTCAGACGGAAGGCCTGCTCGAGGTATCCGGATCCCAGACCGCGGCTCCATGGCGTCTGGCGCAGGTTGCCGTCATCGTCCAGGGCTTCGTTGACCACATCCCAGAACGCAACCCCGCCACGGTAATGCGTGGCCACGGCACTGATGTGCGACTCCATGAAATCCTGCCAATCGCGGTAGTCCCACACATCCGCCTGGACCCAGGCCGGAAGCTGGTTGTGCCAGATCAGCGTGTGCCCGCGCACCGCCAGATCGTGCCGGCGGGCGAAGTCCACCAGCAGATCGCCGCCGGCGAAATCGTAGCGTTCGGGTTCCGGATGCACGGGGCCGGACTTCATCGCATTCTCCGCCGTCAGCATGCTGAATTGCCGCGCCAGGGTGGAAGCGTACTGCGCATCCCGCTGCAGCGGTCCCGGGGCGACGGCGGCGCCGACATCCAGTCCATGTGCCTGTGCTGCTTGCCGCAGGGTCTCGGTCATATTACTGCTCCTGATGAACATCACGGTGGAATACACCGGTGCAAGCCGCATTGTCTGCCGCTTCCGGCAGGTTGAGCAGCACCTGGGGCGCACCGCGCATCGGCGAACCGATACTTTTACCGACCCCCCGATGAGCCTGTGGCAGACGACCCAGCGCCGTGTCGATGCCCGCTTCCAGAACGGTGCGGAAACGTGCCTGCCGGGAAAAGCCGTAAGCGTAGGCGATGCCTTTCAGTATGCGCATGTCGGCGCCGCCGCCAACGCTGGATTCCGGGCAACAGGTATACCGGAACGAGCGCTTTTCCGCAACCCACAATCTATCGATGCAGTAGGACGCGGCGCGCACGATGGCGTCTGGAATACGCTGGTCGCCGGTAGCTTCATGGTAGCGTTTCAGCCCCACCATGAGCATGCCGACCATGAAACCTGCATTGCCCATATGCCGCGGTGGCAGGCAGTGACAATGTCCCGGTACCATGAGCCGTTCCCATCCGCCGGAGGCTCGCTGTCGTTCGAGGACGCGATCCGCCACGATGCGGGCCGCGTTGAGGAACACGCGGCGGCCGGTGGCTTTGTACGCCGCGGCCAGATGAATGAGATGCCAACCGGAATTGCGACAGTTGGTAAAATCGTAATTGTTCAGGATGTCCCCGGTCAACCAGCCGCAGGTCTTCAACGCGCCCTCCAGGGCGCGCGCGTCGCCGGACAGAAGATGGTAGAGCAACGGTCCCTCGATCCAGGTGTGCGAGGGGCTCCAGCGCCCGCGGAACTGGGCTCGTTCACGGTAGCCATCCGGATAGTAATCGCCCACATGACCGACGCAGTGACTGTACTGCCATCCGGCATGCGGACCGTGATGACAGGTGTCGACGTCGATGAGGTGCCGAACGGCTTCTTCGGCCCAGGTGTAGAACTGCGGTTCGCCGCCGCGCAGGTATTCCTGGAGGAAACACCAGGGGGTGTCGTATTCCATGTTGCCCCAGTTGTAGGTGCGTTCGCCGTACCAGTCGCCGAAATTATGGAACCCGTAGGCACGGTAATTCTCCCGGTCGGTGGCATACGCCTGCCGCGCCGCATCGACCCAGACCTCGTAGCGCGGGTAGGGTGAAGGATCCCTGGACGGCAGGCTGGTGAAGGTCCGGGAGGAGTTGAAGGCCTCCAGCGCCACGCTGTAGAGCGGCGGATGCTGTACGGACGCGGTGAACGCGTCCCGGATACCGGCGCCACCCGGCTGAATGTCGAACCAGAACTCGTGGGTGCGGGATACGCCGGCTTTGAGCCGGTAGCACCCATCCCGCAGATGATAGAAAAGACGATCCTCCAATTCGTCTCCGCCGGGGAACTCGTCCGGCGTCAGGAGCGGAAAAACGTGGAACACGAATCCCGCGGCGTCCGACTCGATACCCTTGGGATAGTTCTGCCAGAAGTCGCGGACTGCCAGGGTCACGGCGGCTGCCTGCCCGCACCGGTGTGCCGTGCCGGCGGCGCGTTGTCCCTGGTGCAGCATGGCTTCGCCCTGCATGACCCGGAACGTGTCATCGTGGATCTGCCGCAGCAGCGCCGGAGCGGACGGGGCCGCGTCGCATCCCTCCAATTGTCCGGAGACCGTTTGGCGCAAGTCGAATCCGGCGCGCAGGGAGAGCTGACGGATGGTGGTGAAGGGCGCTTTGGTGTTGTCATTCTCGACCGTGTGCAGCACCCGGATGAGGCTGCTGTCGCGGAACACATGGATACGGAAGGTCGACCGGAACAGAACGGTGCCCGCCTGGCTCCGATGGGTGCAGTCCAGGCGAACGCAGGCCCGTTGCGGACCGGTTTCCTCGAGCGTGATCGAATCCGGCGTCAAGGCCTGGTACGTGGTGTCGTTCGCCTCGACCAGGGTGACCGCTGCCGCAGTCGATGGCGGGGTGATCGGGGTGTAGTCGCCACAGGGCTGTCTGGTGGAAACGATGCCCGGGAGCGACAGGTGGTCATGCCGCCATTCCACCCGAATGGGTCCGGTGGTGACCGTGATGCCGGTCGCGGATTCGACGTAGTCCAGTCCCGCGTCGCTGGTGGGGGCGGTTATGCCGGTGCCGCATTCCCAGGTGTAGTCTGAAGTTCCGTCAGCGACGAAATCCAGCAAGGCCCATTTGATCGATCCATCGTCCCAATGAGCCAGTGCCCGGCTCTGACAGGGAACGGGGTCTCCGCCCTGCAGCAGGCGCATCCGGCGAGTGTCCGCCAGCGTGCCTGCGGGCAGCGGCACACCGACGGAGACGGGCCAGGGGCCGCCCCGCCGACGCCGGACGATCTCCAGGCATTTGGTGCGGGAGACGGTTGGAGGCAAGATCACCGTGGTGACGAAACTGCCCTCGTACTCCGTGCGCAGCTCTCCTGTGGGATCCGTGAGTTCGAGGTGGAAGGTGTGCTTCCGGTCGAGTTCCAGTCCGGCAAGGGAGACTTCGCCATTGGTGCGAGGCTGTGACAGTTCGATGACGCTGGAAGGGCCATCTGCCTGTCTCCAGCGCAGTACCCCGGTGGCTGGACGACTGGCGATCCAGGTGATCCATGCGGTGGCGCGGTCACCCGTGAGGCGCACATCGGCATGGGGCGATGTGATGACCAGTTGCCGCGGCTCGACCTCCGGTTTGACGGAGAGCAGGACCAGGTTTTCGATGCGGCACGGACCGGTGGTGGCCCCGGTGACCAGGCGGATGGGTTCGCCGCCCCTGAACGCATGTCGGCCGGGAACGACGAAAAGATGCAGACGGTTGTCCGGATCCGGATTTTCGGCCCGGGCGACGCAGCGGTGGCCGATGTGGATGTCGATGGTTTCCTGCTGACCCGCAGTGGTATACATCGAGAAGGCGAGGTAATATTCACCAGCCCGGCGTACCGTGTCTTCCAGCGTGCTGACCAGCCGGGCGGCGCAGACCGATGACGGCCGGTAGACGGATGGATTGGCATACTCGGTGAAGGTGTCATTGACGAAGCCGTCCAGGCGACAGGCAAACGCGGGGATGACTTCGGTGTCCTTGCGGGTCAGCAGCTTCTGGATGCAGGCATCTCCGGAGGCCATCAGGGCCTGCGGAACGACGTTGGCGGAGATCAAGGGCGCCTCCCGGTCATGGGGTTGTTGCCGGCGAAGCCGGAGCTGGCCAGAAACGCTCTGTGCCGGCCAGCGGTACCGTGCCAGAAAAGCTGGTCCGGACATTCCGTAAGGTCAACCAAGGGGTTCCGCGAGGCGCCGGCAAGCAGCCCACCGAAGGGCGGACGCAGGCATTCCAGCGTCTGTACGGCGATCAGGTTCTGGCCGTAGGCGGGGGGACGGCCTACATTATGAGGCCGGTTTCATGCGGCCGGTTCCATCTCCCCGACTCAGCCGCAGGCCTGGGGCAACGGTTTTCGCCATCATCGCCCTTGCTGTGAATCGAAATTCCATAGGCGCATTGCAGGCAGGACCGTCGGCTTTGTCTGCAGGACCCTGACAGGCCAGGAGGTCCATGTCTCCCATAGCCATCGTACTCGTGGTCGTTTCGGCTGTCATGCACGCGGGCTGGAATCTGCTAGGCAAGAGTCAGCGGCCCCGGGCGGCGTTCCTGCTCGTGGCGAGTACCACGGGTGCCGTGATGCTGTCCCCGGTGCTTGTATGGCATGCACGGGTCATGTTCGCGACCATCCCGGCGCAGGTATGGCTGTTACTGGTCATCACGGGACTCTTCATGGCCTTGTACTATGTCAGCCTGGCAGGGGCGTACAGAGCGGGAGACCTGTCCGTAGCCTATCCGTTGGCCCGGTCCTCGCCGGTCATCGTGGTGGCCGTCGTCACCTTCCTGCTGGGACGAGGCGAGCAGATCAGCACACAGTGCATCGTCGGCATCGGACTGGTGGTCGGTGGCTGCTTCCTCATCCCGCTGGAGCGTTTCGGCAATCTGCACCTGCGCAATTACCTTACCCCGACGTGCGGACTGGCCTTGATGGCGGCCGTAGGAACCTCCGGGTATTCCATCGCCGACGATGAGGCGCTGCGACAGCTGCGCGAGCATCCGCTCATGACGGTGCCCATGGTTCCGATGACCCTGGCGTACGCCTGCCTGCAGGCCGCGGTTGCCTCGTGCTGGATGGCGGTGTATATCGGGATTACCGGCCAGGGACGTGCAGATATGCGTCACGTCATGCACAATGGTCTGCGTCATGCCGGCTTGACCGGCGCGGCCATCCACTTCACCTATGCAATCGTACTGGTGTCTCTTGCTTTTGCCGACAACGTAAGCTATGTAGTAGGGTTGCGCCAACTGAGTATCCCGTTGGGAACCCTGCTGGGTATCGTGGTCCTCAAGGAACCGCGACATCCTCCCAAACTCGCCGGCGCGGCGGTAATGTTCATCGGTTTGGTGCTGGTGGCGCTGGGGTGATACGGGCGGGCGGCACGGCGGACGTGGTTGGCGCCACAATAGCATATTGCCGGGACCACGTCAGTGCGGCAGCGAGGTGCTGGAATGCGGATCCTGCTCGACAGTGTGTCGGATTTCTTCAAGGATGATGGCCCTATTCTGGCCGGGGCCATATCGTGTTTCTCCATGCTGGCCATCATGCCGTTTCTCATCTTTCTGGTTTCCATATTCGGCTACTTGCTCGGTCAGGAAAGCCCGATGTACCCGTTTCTGTTGGACCAGGTGGTGAGTGTTTTTCCGGACGCTACCCATCAGATCACGCGTGAACTGGAATCGATCATGCGGCTCAAAGATATCGCGATTCCCAATCTGCTGGTCTATGCGTTTTTCTCGTATCAACTGTACGGCGCGCTGGAAAGCGGTATACAGCATGTGTTCAAGGTAGAGGCCAGAAGGCCGCTGGGCATGTCGGTACTCATCTCGTTTTTTACCATTACCCTGCTGGTCGTTTTTATCGGCATCTCCTTCAGTGCGACCTGGTTCATGTCCCTGCTCCATCCGCTCCAGGAATTGTTTCCGGACCTGCAGGTGAGCGCCGCCACCCACTTCCTGTCGCGCTTCGCCATACCCGTCCTGCTCGTTTTTATGGTCACTACGGCGCTGTACATGCTATTGCCGCGCCGGTCTGTCGCGTTGCGCCATGCAGTTCTGGGCAGCCTGTTCGCGTCTCTGTTCCTGGAGGCGGCCAAGCATCTTTTCACGCTGTACATGGCCTTCAAACTGGCGCGTCTGGGGGCGGTCTACGGGTCGCTGACCGCGATCATCACGTTTTTGATGTGGCTGTTTTTCGCCGCCAGTATTTTCCTGATAGGGGCCGAGCTGGTCCACAACCTCGAAATTCGTCGCTGATTTCGCGTCAGAATGGCGCCACGGGCCCCGCTTGGTAGCGGTGCATGGCTTCGATCCGCCGGTCCGCCGCGGCTCCTGGGCGCCACCCGCCTCGATCCGCCGCGGCTCCTGGGCGCCACCCGCCTCGATCCGCCGCGGCTCCTGGGCGCCGCCTGCCCCGATTCGCCGCCGCTCCTGGCCGCCACTCAACCCCAACAATAGCGGATGTCTGGTGGCGATCCGCCGATCCGCCGATCCGCCGCGGCTCAGGTAGTCGCCATGGTCCTGGACAGACGCAGAGTCAGGAAGATGCCCGCAGCGGCCAGGACCGCCGCCAGGCTCAAACCCGGAAGGTAGGATCCGGTGTGGTCGAACAGCATGCCGTTCAGGGTGGGACCGAAAGACGATATCCCCTGGGCCGCCATGACGAACGGATAGACGGAGCCGATGACGTGGGCCCCGTACAGCCGGGAGACGGTGGCCGGATATATGGAGAAATTGCTGCCGTAACAGAAACCGACGCCGAATGCCGCTACCAGGAACGCCACCGCATGGGCGCGACCGGTCAAGAGCAGGCACAGGATGGATACCAGCATGCCGTATTGTGCTGCCAGCATGGCCCGGCGCGGCCCCAGGCGGTCCACGAGCACACCCCAGGCGATACGACCAACCGTATTGCCGCCGGCCACCACGGAGATGGTTGCGGCGGCGGCGGCGGCGCCGATGCCGAAGGCCGTACCCAGTGGTTTGACGCTGCCCATGACTACCAGGTACGGCAGCGTACCGAAGAGCATGCCGGCGAACAGCGTCCAGAAGCGTATGTCGACCCACAGATCCCGCCGATTGAAGGTGGATGCCCGGAGTGCCGGATTGCGGCCTTGCGGTGATACGAGCAGAAGACCGGTGGCCAGGATGACCGGTGCCCAAACGCCCCCGACAAGGCCGAATATCCGCAATGCCGGCCACCCGTTTCTCAGCAGTACCTCGACGACGTTGGACAGCAGTATCGGTCCCGAACCGAAACCCGCCGCTGAAAGCCCGGCCACCAGCCCGGCCCGGTGGGGGAACCATTTGATGGCGGTGGCCAGAGGGCATACGTATCCCATGGCCGATCCGGAGCTGACCAGAACGCCGATGCCCAGCCAGAGGCAGATGTAGCGCGATCCTCCCGCAGACGCCAACCACCAGCCGATACCCATCAGTAGCGCGCTGGCCAGGGCCAGCGGCCTTACGCCAAAGCGGTCGTGGAGACGTCCTCCAAGGATGATGACGCTGCAGAACGTCAGTGTACCCGTGGTGAACACGAACTGGAGTTGCGAATCCGAGAACGCGAACGCGTCCCGCAGGGGAGCGATGAACACACTCCATGCCTGATTGGTTCCCAGAAAGGCCAGCATGACGACGCTGGCGCACAGCACGACGAATCGCAACGCTCCACGAGGTGAGCCATCCGGGGCTGGGTGGGTTGGGGCATTCGCTTCCGCCGGAGACGCCGAGGCGCGCTCGTGGTCAGGGGGCCGCCCGGGAACAGGTGAATTCGCGCCCGGGCGCCAGCGGGTGCGCCAATTTTGGAAATTCATCTTTGCCTCGTATCTTTTCCTGACTCTGCACCCCTGTCCACCGCTCGACGAGAGTACCTTCATGGGAAAACCTTGTCTGCTGGCCCTGTGCGGAAGCACGCGCGACAGTTCCATCAACCGCAGAATCCTTCACATCATGGCCCACGGCGCGGAGGAGGCTGGAGCTCGAGTTACCCATGTCGACCTGCGCGCCTATCCGTTACCGCTGTACGAGGGCGATCTGGAGGCTGATAGAGGCCTGCCGCCAGGCGCCGCGGCACTCCAGATCCTGTTTGCCGATCACCAGGGTCTGCTGCTGGCATCACCCGAGTATAACGGTTTCTTCACGCCGTTGGTCAAGAATACGCTGGACTGGGTATCACGGCCTTTGCCTGATGGTTCCGGTCGTCCGGGTACGGTCCACTGCCAAAACATGCCTGCGGGGATAGCCTCTGCGTCGCCGGGAGCCCTCGGCGGCATCCGTTCGCTGCAACATACCCGGCTCTATCTGGCCAATCTGGGCTTCCTCGTGGTGGCAGGCCAGGTGGGTGTGGCGCATGCCGGGCAGGCCTTCGATGATCAGGGCCATCTGGTCAACCGGGAATTACACCGCCGGACCCAGAGCATCGGGGCATCGGTTGCCCGTCTAGCGGCCACGCTGCAGGGCCGCCAGACTGCAGGCATGCAGCGGTAGCGTCTTGCGGATCCGCAAACGGAGCGGTGCCGGACCGCCATATGGCTCCGCCCGTCGCGCCCCGACTGCGCGGGTCAGGGGCGCCGGGCCAGGTTGCTGCCGGCCATCTGTCGCCCGGAGCGTTCGCATCTTCGCCGCCTCATGATGCGGGTGGCACCACGGGCCCAAAGGCGGCGGCCCGCGCTCCGATCTCCGCCAGGCGATCCAGATCCGCGTCCGGCGGCACGTTGTCGGAGACGCCCAGAATGAGGTGGTCGCCCGTGCCCAGCCCGGAGAAGACGTCGTCCAGGTAGGCCTGGAAAGCCGCGTCATCCATGGACTCCGGCAACAGCGCGACGGAGGGTATGCCTCCCCAGACGGTGATTTCAGGGTCGAGGGCCTTACGCACCTGGCGCAGCGAGCATCGGGTCATGGGTTGCGGACAGACGCTTTCGGCCACGTCAAAGCGGCAGGCCGGGTACAACGGCAACAACCCCTCGTTTTCGCCATCCGTGTGGGTGAGCACGCGTTTGCCGGCACGGTGCAGACGGTCGGCGACGCGCTGTAGCCAGGGCATTATCTGCTCCTGAAAGAACGGAGGCCAGGTGAGATCGTGATCGTAGTTACCGCCCCAGAACACCACCTCGGCATCGCTGTGGGCCACTGCCTCCAACAGCGCCGTAAAGAACGGTTCCATGTGTCCGGCCAGATCCTCAAGGGCGGCGCGGGCATCGGCATACAGGTAGTAGAATCGGTCCATGGGCATCAGTTCGTGGAGCATCAGGTGCACGGGAGATGCGGCAATGGGTCCGGCGGCCACGGCCAGGCCGCGATCGCCGATGCGCTGGCGGAAACCGGCATATCGCTCCGGCGCAGGAATGACGCGCAGGTGCTCGAAGATACGAGCCACGGCGTTCAGGTCGTCCACGGCTTCGATGGCGTGGGAACGAAAAAAGGGCAGCGAAATGCCGTCCCGCCGCATGGCGGCAGTCATCTGCAGGTGCGTGCATACATCGCCGTCTGGCGTATGGATGGTGGTCCTCAGGTTTTCGCCGTCGGTGTCGAATTCCGTTTCCAGGTCCATCAGCTCGACCCGGTAGGGGAAATCCGGATGATTGTCCACACCCAAACCCCGCAGCAGCAGGTCGGCGGGATCACGGCGTATGGTGAAGTCGCCGCGCACGGCGTGACAGGCGACGCCCATGGCATCGGCGAGTCCGGCGGTGTCCAGGCCCCGGTACGCATCCGGCAGGGTACCGCGAGCATTCAGGGCCAGGGCCCACAGGTCCAGCCGGGGGGCCCAGGGCAGCCGGTCCGTGGGGCGGCCGTCGATGGTGGCCAACATTCGTTCTCTATGGTTCATCAGAGGCGCCTCGTCTCTGGAGGTTGCGGTAGCATGGCGTGTTCGGCGCGGCGTGCGTCCGCTGAATCCGCGGCAACGCCGGTCTCGATTCCTGCACACGCTGCGGCGGTTGCAGTCCGCGGGTGCCGTGGTACCTGCCGGCGAGTGTTCGCGTTCCGTTGCGGCAGCGGGCGGCACACCGTCACCATGGGCATGAAGCGCACCGGTAGCTCCCTTGTCAAGCTGTCCTGCCGGCCACAGCCCGGGTTGCTCCGTGGAGACGGCACGACGGACTCCTGTATGTCTCGCAACTGATGCCTATGCTACCGCTGATCTCCCTGCTCGCTGATCTCATCGTCTTGCTGCATTTCGGTTTCGTAGGATTCGTGATACTGGGGGGCTGGCTGGTTCTGAAGTGGCGGCGTATCGCCCTGCTCCATCTGCCAGCCGTGACCTGGGGAGTGTTGCTCGAGCTGTGCGGTTGGATGTGTCCGCTGACTCCAGTAGAGCTCTATCTTCGCCAACTCACCGGCAGGTCCGGTGATGCGTCCAGCTTCATCCAGCGCCTCCTGTTGCCCATACTCTATCCCGACTGGCTGACACGGGAGTTGCAGTATGTGCTTGGCGTTGCTCTGCTGATATACACCCTTGGTTTGTACGTGCTGGTCATATACAGACATCGGCGGCGGACACCAGCATGAGCGGCCGGCCGGACTGGTGGCGGCCGGAGCGCTAGCCGGTCAGGTGCGAACTGTCGTCCGACACCACGACGGGCAGCGTTGCCGAAACCACACCAGGCCGGCAGCGTTGCCGGAACGGAGCCAGGAATGGCAGCGTCGCCGTAACGACACCAATCACTGGTGGTGAGGTACATTCCAGGGGTGTCGGGTTCAAGGCCGGAACACTGCGGCAGCGGCCACCAATGCCGGACCAGGGCTGTTAGCACGGATTTTGACAGGGGATGTACGGTGGGCTATTTTCCCCAGCGTCTATCCAGATGCCCGCATGACACTCAACCTCGCCAGCGTCACGGCACCGCAGGACCGGCTCGTGGTCCCTTGTCGCCCGTCCGGCTCCGGTTTGACATGGTTAACGAGGAGGCCAGCATGACGAAGGCTGACATTGCCCATCAGATCGCCCAGGCGACGGGTCTGACCCAGACTGATACGGCTGCCGCTGTTGATGGTTTCATCGAAGCAGTGAGCATGGCGCTGGAACAGGGGGAGCACGTGGAAATCCGCGGCTTCGGCACGTTCAAGGTGGTGGAACGGGCGGCTCGCAAGGGGCGCAATCCCCGGGCCGGAACCCGCATCGACATTCCGCCGCGCAAAGCTCCAACCTTCAAGCCCTCGCGCGAAATTCGTGACCGCATCAACCGTGACCGGCAGCATCCAGGCTGACGGCCAGACTGCGCCGGGGCCGCCGGTTACCTTGGCCACTGGACGGAGGCAGCGATGCGTCTGAGACCCAAATTCATCTGCGGCGCGGTCCTCGGCGCCTCCATGTTCATTACCGGTTGCCAGAGCCCGGCCCTGATCTCCGCCAAGCTTTACCTGCAGGAGGATCAGCCGGAACACGCGCGGGAACAACTGCTGCGGGCGCGTGAAGAGGCACCTGACAATCCTGAGGTTCACTATCTGCTGGGCAAGGTGTACGGCATGGAAGAGGACTGGAAAGCCATGTCGGAATCGCTGGAGCGCTCGCTCGAGTTGAGTTCCCGGTACGCCGCAGACATTACCCAGGTGCGCCGGCATTTCTGGACCCAGCAGTATAACGCAGGGGTTACCCTGGCCACCGCGCCCGCGCCGGATTATGTCATGGCCAACCAGGCGTTCAAGGCAGCCACCACCATATCACCAGGGGAAGTGGCGGCCTGGCGCAACTTGGGCTATACGTATTACCAGCTCGGAGAAATGGATGCGGCCATACAGACGTATGGAGTCGCCGTTGAGCATGCTCCTGAGGACACCGCAACGGTCGCCAGTCTGGCGACCCTGTGTCTGCAACAATCTCGTTACGACCTGGCGGCGGCCGCACTGGAGCAGCTGGTTCGGCTTACGCCTGAGGATTCGGAGGCCTGGGTCAACCTGGGAATCGTACAGCAGCAGCTGGACAAGGTGGAGGACGCCGAGTACGCCTACCAGCGGGCGCTCGCCTTGAATCCGGATCTGTACACCGCCCATTTCGGATTGGGAAATCTGTACTGGAATCAGGAACGCTATGGTGACGCGGCGGAACACTATGGCGCGGCGGTCGACCTGCATCCCGCCGCTCCCGAGGCGCGCTTCAACCTGGCCATGACCTATCTGCAGCAGGGCGAGGACCGGGCGGCGCTACCCCTGCTGGAGGAACTCACGCGGCAGACTCCGGACAACGGCGCTGTATGGAGTCATCTCAGCCTGATCTATGCTCGGATGGATCGCCTGACGGACGCTCAGGCGGCTGAAGCGAGGGCCCGGGAACTGGGGCACTGAACTGCCTGGAGGCTCAATGACGTGTCCCCAGCGAATGCCACGGGTATGTTCCCGCCATGGAATGAGCCTACGCGCATGAGAAAAACCTGCTCTCCGGTGTTGCCTGATCTACTGCCCATGAACCCGTACCTTCGCCCGATGGTCTGGGGGGGGCACCGGCTGGCGGAGTGCTTTGGAAAAGCGGTTCCGTGCGGAACCCAGGTCGGTGAGTCGTTCGAGCTTTCGGTATATCCCGGACGCCAGAGTGTCGTGGCCGCAGGGGTGCTGGAAGGACTAACCCTGCAGGAGCTGATGCGGGAGTACGGGGCCGAGTTGCTCGGTGCCCGGATATGGGACCGGTATGGCGGCCGCTTCCCGCTGCTG
Source organism: Candidatus Latescibacterota bacterium (assembly GCA_007136405.1). Classification (GTDB taxonomy): domain Bacteria; phylum Latescibacterota; class UBA2968; order UBA8231; family UBA8231; genus SLHA01. The sequence continues at coordinate 57,249 of SLHA01000044.1, read as the reverse complement.
GTCAAGTTGCTGGATGCCCAGCGGGACCTGTCGATCCAGGTCCATCCGGACGACGACTACACCCGCCGCCACGGCGTCCAGGACAGCGGCAAGGCGGAAGCATGGTTCGTCCTACGGTCTGACAGCGGCCGGGTGGCCTACGGGCTGCGGCCGGGTGTGGATCCTCCCGCGTTCAGGCAGGCTCTCGCCCGTGGAGCTGTGGATGAGGTGGTACGCTGGCATGCGGTGCGTCCCGGTGATGTGGTGTATGTCCCGCCGGGTACTGTGCATGCGCTGGGTCGCGGTCTGGTGGTGTACGAGGTGCAGCAGTCCAGCGATCTGACCTTCCGGATCTACGATATCCCGGAAAACAGTACAGATGGCGTACCCCGCGAACTGCACATCGAGCAGGCGCTGCAGGTGATCGATTTCGCCGCCAGTCTGCCCGGTCCGCGTCCGTGGCAGGAATTGCCATGGGCCCAATCGGATCGGGCGCTGCTGGTGGACTGTGATCATTTTCGGCTCAATCTGTATCAGGTTCGGACAGGAACCGTACGGCACGCCGCAGGGGATTCCTTCCTGGCACTCACCGTCGTCGAGGGGGCTGCCACCGTGTCCGGAAGCCGTTCGACGATCACACGCACCAGCTGCGATATGCCGGCGGGCTCTACGCTGCTGGTGCCCAGCCGGAGGGAGTTCGCCGTAGAGCCTGCGGATCCGGCCGGGTGCACGTACCTCATCGCCTCGGCAGGCCTTCCTGAGCAGGTTGCAGACTGACGGCCTGAACGGGATGGCTTCATGCGCCTGATCCAGGTTGCGGACCGAGCCATTCCGCCAGCTGCTGCAGCTGAACCTGCAGTTGCCCAGCGCCATCACGTGACCGGTGAACCGGCGCCGGTCTGCCGGCTACGCGCTGTTCCGGCGCGGCAGGGAGTGATAAAAGGCGGGCCGGGACATGCTGCCCCCGGCCCGTCTTCTACGTCCGCGCTGCGCCTCTTTCCTGAACCAGTTCACATATACGGCGTACTCCGTCGCGTATGTTGGTTTCGGACGAGGCGATGGAGATGCGTACATGGTTGTTGGTAACCCGGCCGAAAGTGCTGCCCGGGGCTACCGCGACTCGTTTCTGTCGAATCAGTTCGTAGGTGAAATCACGCGAATCCATGCCGCTGGCCGAGATGTCGATCAACAGATAGAACGCGCCTCCGGGGGTGTATTGGTACATGCCGTATTCCCGCAGGACCTCCAGCGCGGCGTCGCGGCGCCGGTGATACTCGGCGCACATCCGGGACACGCATTCCTGCGGTCCGTCCAGGGCTTCGACAGATGCCAGCTGGGAGAATCCCGATCCGCAGGACACGAAAGGCTCCTGCAGCTTGGCGCCAACCTCGATATATGCGGGTGACGCCCGCGTGAACCCGACCCGGAACCCGGTCATGGCGTAGCTTTTGGACATGCCCGATACGATCAGCGATCTGCCGTCCGCATCGAATGGCAGCGCGCTGACATGGGGCCGGTCGAACACGATTTCACCGTAGATTTCATCCGCAAGAACCCAGAGATCGTGCTCGCGTGCAAATGCCATGAGCTCGCGCATGGTGTCCGCCGAATAAACCTGGCCGGTGGGATTGGACGGCGAGCACAGCAACAGGATTTTGGTCTTCGGGGTGACGAGTCTCTGCAGGTCCTCCAGGTCCGGCAGATATTCGTTGTCCGGAAGCAGACTGTAGTACACGGGTTTGCCATGGGTCAGCGCCACGGCCATGGTGTAGTTCGGCCAGCCCGGATCCGGCAGCAGCACCTCGTCACCGACTTCCAGGAGGGCCAGGAACGCAGTAGCCACGCTCATGACTGCGCCGGGTGTGATGAGGATATGGTTGGGACTGGTGGCGACTCCCGTCTTGTGCTCGAAATAACGGGCCGCGGCTTCCCTCAAGGCCGGCATTCCGGCATTGGGTACGTACCGGGTGTGGCCTTCCCGGGCATATCGACACGTGGCTTCCACGATGTGATCCGGAGTGTCAAAATCCGGTTGTCCGACCTCCAGGTGAATGACCGTTCCTTCTTTTTCCGCCTCCCAGGCCAGATCCATGACCTCGCGGATGCCGGAGCGCGGAATCTGTGCGGCAATGGTAGCAAATGGTTTCATGCGAGCTAGCGCAGGTGAATGCCAGGCCTGGTGGACCCGACCATCTGGATGCTGTTGTAAATTGACGCCGGCGTGCTGGCGCCCGTTACGCCGGTGATGCCCTCGACGCGCTCCGTATGGAGTTGAATCCCGCCACCCGAGGCCTGGATTTCCACGGTGGCCACGTTCCAGGCTGGATCCACGACCAGCACGGAGCGGGTGCGGTCGAAACCAATGCCAGCCAGGGCGATGATGGCATGGGTGTTGACATTACGCGGGAACATGGGGCAGATACCCCGGGTTGGACCGTCATACAGGACGGTCTCCTCTTTGATCTGATCCGGGTCCATGCCTGCCGCGGCGCAGTCCACGTTGGCGGGCGGCTTTTTCATGACGACCTCGACGGAATCCCATATATCGCGGTTCTCATACAGGGCATCCATGCCGACGACACCTCCGTGGGGCAGGAACAGCCGGGTGCCGTGGCGCGAGGCGGCCTCCAGCAGTTGCTTCTCCAGCTGTGCATCCGCCATGGCCGTGACCGATACGAGCAGGTAGTCCGTCTTTTCGAGTATGGCACAGCCCCATTCACGGGAGACGTCAGGATGGGCCATTTCGACGACCAGGTCCGGATTGCTTTGCGTGAAATCGCCCAGATCCTCGAGCGCGAGTTGCGGTGGCGCCTGGGCCTGAGCATCCGGACACCGGTCATGGATGAAGACCACCTCCATGCCGTTCTGGGTGTCGGCTTCGATCATGCGGTGCACCGCCTGACCAATCTGTCCATATCCCACCAGTCCGATACGGGTCGTTTTATGCTTCATACAAGGGCTCCTGATTGATGATGAGGTCATGTCGCCGATATGGCGTACACTGCGGTGGTGCATTCCGGCCATGCCTGGGGCGAGTCTGGATGCGGCGGTGTCCCGCTGCACGACGGGGGAACATAATATAATTCGTGGCTGAAAATGTGCACAGTTGCGGCGGCGGACGCACCGGTGGACGATCCTTACCGGCTGTCATGATCGGCTTGCCGGGGCCGCTTACGAGCCGGTCTCGGATTTCGCTGAGCTGATCGATGTCAGGTGCCTGCCTGGGGGTGGGCAGGTGCCGCTTATGCGTCTGGTCTGCCCGGGTTCACGGTTCGAGCTTGCGTTCCGACAGGCGCGCCACCCAGACGCTGATTTCGTACAGCAACAGCAGGGGCATGGCCATGAACATCTGCGAGATGGGATCGGGAGGGGTGAAGATGGCGCCTACGACGAAGATGCCGATGACCGCGTAACGCCGGATCTGACGCAGGAAAGCAGCGGTGATCAGACCGAGGCGCGCCAGGAAGAACGCGAGCACGGGCATCTCGAACACCAGTCCGAAACCCAGCAGCAGGCGCATGACGAAACTCAGGTATTCGTCCACCGCCCACTGGGAGGTCATGTCCGGCGGCTCCAGGGCCAGGAAGAAGCGCAGCCCCAGCGGTAGCACGATCCAGTATGCGACGAGGGCGCCTGTGGCAAAGCACAACACGCTGAGCAGGACGATAGGCACCAGCAACCTTCGCTCACGCTGCAACAGTCCCGGGGCCAGGAACCTCCAGGTCTGGTAGAACAGGACTGGAAGAGCCAGTGTCACGCCCCCCAGCAAGGAGATCTGCAGATTCAGGAAAAAGTAGGTCATCGGTTTCAATGCCTGCAGTCTACGGCCGACGGGCAATTCACGGGCTATTTCGGTGGTTTCCCGTCTTAACGGCGGATCGCCTCCGAACCATTCGCCCAGCAGTTGCCTTACCGCCTGCACAGGCCCTGATGCCCGTTGCTCTTCAAGACTGAAGACCGCCACCTCATACGGATAGGTCAGCAGTTTCATCAGGTGATCCGAGAACACGAAGCTGACAATCGCTCCGACGAGCACGGCTGCGATGACCTTGAGGAGACGCCAGCGGAGTTCCTCCAGATGGTCCAGGAAAGGCATATCGCCCGATCCCGAAGACCCTTTCGAAGCCGTCTGGGACGGTTGGGTGTCGTTCCGCTCAACGGGCGAGGTATCCTCAGTGGCAGGCGGGGGCATGGTACCATTCGGGTCATACGGGGCAGGCCTGTCCGTCTGGGAGGACTGGTCGCGCGGGGCATCTGGCTGAGCTTCCCGATCCGGGTCCGGTGAACCGGGGGTTGGGCTAGCGTCGTGCGTCATATCAGGGTCTCATCGCTCGGGCCGCAGGCAGTGCCAGGGCCAGACAGAGCAGAGCCATGGCACCCAGCAGGACTATTCGGGGGAACCAGTCCCCATGACGACTGTACAGAGTCGTCCGTTCCGCTACGGGCAAGTCGCGCGTACGAACGTCCGCGCCCCCCAGGGAAGTCTGCTGGTGTATGCGCCCGTAGGGATCCACGAACAGGGAGAGCCCGGTGGACGCGGAACGTGCCATGGCAGTACGGTTCTCCACAGCCCGCATGGCGGCGAGACTGGCATGCTGGTAAGGTCCGGCCGTGTCTCCGAACCACGAGTCATTGGTGATGTTGACCAGCAGTCGACCGCCCAACTGAACGCCGCGCCGGGTGAAATCCGGGAATACGGCCTCGAAACATATCAGCATCACGATGGGGGCCTGGGGGTGTGCGAACAGCGTGCGCTCCGTGCCGGGGGCAAACTCCGCCGGCCCCAGGTCTCCGGTGATCAGGGACCAGTCGATTCTGCGCAGCCACGGTATGCGGTCACGGTACGGCGTGCGTTCTCCGAAAGGAACCAGGTGCATTTTGGCGTATCTCGGCAGGATCGACTGGCCGGGGAGCAGCATGAAGGCGGCGTTGAAGGGTGCGTCCCGTTCGCGATCGTAATCCGAGGCACCGGTCAACAGGGGGATCTGCAATTCGTCCACCAGAGCCTGGACGCGGTTCCGGCAATGCGGACGGATGCGAAGATGGCAGGGTGCCGCGGTTTCCGGCCATACCAGCAGGTCTGGATTGTCGATGGCGGCCTGGCGCGACAGATCCTCCAGCCGCCGAAGCATGGTTGCAGGCCCTCCCGGGGTCTGCAGATCCGCTTGTGTGAAACCGTGCTGGATGACGCTGACCCGAATGGACGAGGCCGCAGGGTCATTCGACGGTACCACCGTGGCAGCGTACAACACCGGCGCAATCAGCGATATCATGATGATCAGGAGCCATATGGCCTGCCGGGCCCGTCGTTTACCGGCTAATGCCAGGGCGCAGAAAACATTGAGGCTCACGACCCAGAACGATACGCCATATACACCTGTCAGGGCGGCCGGCTGGATGAAACGCGGCATTGCCGCCTGACTGTGTCCCAGCAGCAGCCAGGGAAATCCCAGTTCGCCCAGAGAGAGCAGGTATTCACCACTGGTCCACAGGATGGGAGCGGCCAACAACGCCCGGTCACCCCAACGGCACAGCAGGAAATGTTGCGCCAGCGCATACAGGCCTACGTACATCCCCAGGTAGAGCGCCAGCAACAGCGTTCCCCCGACTACCGCAAGACCGCCTCCATAGGTATGCGCGACCCAGTACAGGGACAGCAGGGCCATGGTGGTGCCGGTGAGCAGGCCGGACTGGAAGGGATGCATGGTGGCCGGAACACGCAGGGCCGCGAACAACGGCACCAGGCCGATCCAGGCCCACACCGGGTGGTACAGGAAGGCCAGCGGATGGCCGGGATGGCACGGAAAGGCGAGACTGAGCATGATGCCAGCCAGAAGGGCCAACAACCAGGGGGGCGGTTGATCGCGCCGCGTGGCGATGCGCAATGTCAGTGACGGGGCGGCGATCAAGGCAGGGAGCATCACTCGGCGTTCAGCGAGAAGGGCGGATGGGATGGAATGAGATCACCCAGGCCCAGTCCTCAACCCTGCAGCATCCGGCTACAGCGACGTCCAGGCCTTCGGCAGGGGCAGAATATAGCTTTCCTGATGCGCGTGAACAAGGTGGCATGGTTAATGCTTGATGAACGGGCACAGACGGAGGCCGCCACCGCGGCTATCTGGCCCCCAAGCGGACAACGCTGCAGATAAATGTACTTTCGGGGGCGAGACCGGGCTTCCATGGGTGCGTCACCATAGGGCAAATACAGCACAGGCTGTGTGAAGATGGGGACAGGGCAAAGGCCGCGCAGCGTCCGGGCGCGGTTCGAGAGAGGCTATCGCCGCTCCGTCCGGGGAGAGGCTCAGGGGCCATCGAACCCACATCATGCGCATGCGGTCAGTAAACCGGATGTACCAACGAGGGAGGATGATATGGAGCTGTGCAGGCCTGCTGGCAATGGTTCACCCCGGCCGCAAACGGCATCTCAGCCATTGCTGTCCGCCATCGAATCGGTGCAGGCAGCCCTGCCTCGCGAACGTCTGATGCGGTATGGGTGCGAGGCGCTGCGGGACGAAGAGCTCCTGGCCATCATGCTGGGGACGGGGTACAGGGGTGAGTCGGTGCAGCTCGTGGCACAGGGAATACTCAAAACCCACACCCGGGACGAGCTGGCGGCAATGGACTGGGTGCAACTGAGCCGGGTAAAAGGTGTGGGTCGTGCCAAGGCTTGCCTGATCGTGGCGGCGTTCGAATTGGGACGCCGGGCGTTGCGCCGCGAGCTGGGCACGCGGCCGGTGCTGTCTGCACCTGCTGATGTCATTCCTCTGCTGGCGGATATCCGGGACCAGCACAAGGAGTTCTTTCTGTGCCTTTATCTGAACGCCCGCAACCAGTTGATCCACAAGGAAGTGGTATCCATCGGCAGCCTGTCGGCCTCCATCGTCCATCCGCGGGAGGTGTTTCGCATCGCCGTGGAACGCACGGCTGCCAGTGTCATCCTGGCGCACAACCATCCATCCGGAGACGTCAGCCCCAGTCAGGATGATGTCCAGTTGACCCGGCGGCTCCGCGATGCCGGACAGCTCATGGGCATCGAGGTTCTGGACCACGTGATCATCAGTGCCATGGACTATCTGAGTCTGAAAGAACGCGGGGTGCTGTGACCCTGGCTTGAAAAACCACTGGCGGCCAGTATATTTGAGAATAGTCAAGAGCCGAACCGGGTGTCCGCTGCACGCGGGCGATGCACAAGGGGCTATGCACCATGGCTGGTGAAAACGACCATCTGCTTCCGGTAAGAATATTCAACATATACCCCTACTCCGATACGGCGCAAGGCGTGGGTGGCATACAGAACTTTCTGGTATTTCTCAAGGGAGAGACCAGCAAGGTCGTACCCATCACCATCGGTCACTTCGAGGGGCAGGCGCTGGTGATGGCACTGCGAAAGATCCCTCTTCCGCGCCCGCTGCCGCATAATCTCATACAGAGTCTTCTGGAGCGAATGAACGCCAAGGTGCACAAACTGGTGATCCATACGCTGAAAGACGATGTTTTCCACGCCCATCTGCTCATCAGGACGGATGACGATGTCTTCTATCTGGACTGCCGGCCCAGTGACGGCATGATTCTGGCCACACTGCTGGGCGCGCCGGTGTTCATGAGTCCGGAGGTCCTGAACGAAGCCGGCCGGGAGCTGGAGGTTGAACCCGGGGGGGCTGTGCAGGAGGCAGAAGCAGTGGAGGAGGCTTCGGCCGAATCCCCGGCTGCCTCGCCGGAAACCGGGGGAGAGGAGTCTGGTGAACAGGATACCGGGGAGTCGGCGGCGGAACCGGCTGCGGATACTCTGACCAACCTGGAAAAGTTGAACGTCCAGTTGGCCCGGCTCATTGCCGAAGAGGCGTACGAGGAGGCGGCACGGGTGCGGGACCGGATCCGCGAGCTGGGGGGGTGAATTGGTGGAATCTGCAGCGCCACCCGGTCATACCAGCCTGGTTACCGGTAGTTCAGAAGGATCCGGAGATGGACACGCGGTGGACATCGCCCAGATCAGGATAGGAAGCGTAGGCATAGTCCAGACCGTAGGCTGAGGCGGTAAAGCCGATGCCACCGGTGATACCCACAGCTTGATCGCCTCCGGATCCGGTCTGCTGGGCGCTGTAACCCGGCCGTATATGGAATCCGCCGGGCAGGCTCACTTCCGCCCCGAATGCCAGGTATGCGTCGGCGTCATTGGGAATGATGAGGTCGGCCAGGAGAATCACGGGAACCGGCATGTGAGCTGGACGGTGGGACAGTCCAAGCCGTACACTGACCGGCAGGGACTCCTTGTGATTCCCGGCGTAGCCGCTGCGTACACCGCCCAGGTTCAGCAGCGCAGCTCCCAGAACCATACCGTCCACAGGTCCGTGCAGCAGCAATCCAAGATCCACCATGTAGGCATCCGACGAGTAGTTGTCGATGGACGAGTGAACGGCTTTCAGGTTCACTCCGGCGATCAGCCGGTCCTGCCAGACCGGTTGCGCCACGGTCAGGTAGGCTGCCATGTCCGCGGCTCCGAAGGTCCCCTGATCCAATCCACTGGCGTCTCTCCGCTGCATGTCTCCATAGGTCACGTACTGGATGGTCAGGCCCCAGGTGCGATTTGCGGCTGGCAACGCTATGCTGGCCGCTCCTGCCTGCGTGTCAACGAGATAGCTGTTCAGCGCCAGTACTCCGGTGCGTTGGGATATGCCGTGCAGCCCAGCCGGATTCCAGAACGCTGCTTCTGTGTCCGCGGGCACGGCGGTAAAGGCCCCGCCCATGGCCGTAGGACGGGCTCCCATGCCGATCTTGAGGAAGTTGAACCCCGTGGTACCGGCGCTGTCGTGTGTGGCCGCGGATTGCGCCGCGAAGGTCAGCAGCAGGGCCATCATCGATATCAGGGACAGGTGCATGATCGGGCTCCGGTATGTCTGATGTACGCCGCGCGCCTGCGAGATCCATACCCAAGGTTGCAGGTTCCGCACGTTCAGGGCCGTTCCGGCAGCGGCGGAAAAGGGCTTCAGGCGCGGCGGTGAACTGTGTGAAGCCGCTGTTCAGGCAAACGCTTCGGCAATTCTACTCGATCGCGGATCATCCGTTCCCAGACCGGTGTGCACCGGCTGTTCAGGCAAACGCATCAGCAAGGCCTGGCGCTGCATTCCAGGGCATGACCCAGCTGCAGCAGCTTTTCCTCCTGCAGAGGCGGCCCCAGTAGCTGCACACTGATGGGTAAACCTTCTGCGGACAGACCGCACGGAACCGAGATGGCGGGAATGCCGGCCAGATTCACGGCCACCGTGTAGATGTCGGTCAGGTACATCTGCAACGGGTCGTCCGTTTTTTCGCCGATACGGAACGCCGGCCCGGGAGTAACCGGAGCCAGCAAGGCGTCACAGCGGGCGAAAGCCTGTTCGAAGTCACGGCGTATGAGTGTCCGTACCTGCTGCGCTTTCAGGTAATACGCGTCGTAATAACCAGCGCTGAGCACATAGGTTCCGAGGATGATCCGACGCTTGACTTCATCCCCGAACCCCTGATTGCGCGTATTCTGGTACATGGACTGCAGGTCCGTCGCGCCGTGGGCCCGGTGGCCGTATTTCACCCCGTCGTACCGGGCCAGATTGGCCGAGGACTCTCCCATGGCGATCAGGTAAAAGGAGCTCAGGCAATACTCTCCCCGTCCGGCTACGGGAAGCTCCAGATCCACCAGCTCCGCGCCGCAATGCTCCAGGCTCAGGGCAGCCTGCCGGGTGACCGCAGCGATCCGGTCATCCAGCTCCGGAGGCAGGTGTTCACGGGCCAGGCCGATGCGCATACCCTTGATGCCCCGGTTGAAGCTCTGCGAATACGCGGGTACCTGGGCCTGTATGGAGGTGGAATCGAATCGGTCATGACCGGCGATGGCTTCCAGCGTCCATGCCGCGTCTTGCACATCTTTGGTCAGCGGGCCGATCTGGTCCAGGGAGGAGGCATAGGCGGTCAGTCCGTAGCGGGATACGCGTCCGTATGTGGGTTTGAGTCCGACGACGCCGCAATAGGCGGCCGGCTGACGCACCGAGCCGCCGGTATCCGAGCCTATGGCCAGGATGGTCTGATCGGCGGCCACCGCCGCGGCCGACCCGCCGCTGCTGCCCCCGGCCACGCGAGAGTTGTCATGCGGGTTGCGGGTTACTCCGTAATACGAGCTTTCTGTGGACGACCCCATGGCAAATTCGTCCAGGTTCGTCTTGCCGATGATCACAGCACCCGCCTGGCGCAGCCGGGAGACGACCGTGGCATCGTACGGAGCGATGTAGTTCTCCAGCATGCGGGATCCGCAGGTGGTATGTCCCCCGGCTACGCACAGCAGATCCTTGAGCGCCACCGGCACGCCACCCAGCATGCCCGGGTCTTCGCCGGCGGCGCGCCGCCGGTCTGCGGCAGCGGCCTGGGAGAGCGCGCCCTCGGCATCTACTGAGATGAACGCGTTCAGGGTGTCATCCGTGGCTTCTATGCGTTCGAGGACCGCGGTAGTAGCCTCATGTGCTGAAACCTCACCCCGATCCAGCAAGGTTTTGAGCTCGTGTGCCGTCAGTTCATTGAGCGCCATGAGATTCAGGTGGTTGAGCGGGTGGACGACTGCGAGTTGTGACCGGCGTCCTCACCGCTGTCCCCGGACCGGGCTGTTTCGGCAGTTCCGGACTGAGCACTGTCCTGACGGGACTCATCCTGCGATGGCGGGTTGATCTGACTGGCTTGCTGGCGGTTGGCAGGTTCGTTCACCTGGATCTCTTCCTGGACTTCATGTACGGCTTTGCGGAACTCCTTGATGCCTCTGCCCAGACCCTGGGCCATTTCAGGAATTCGCTTGGCGCCGAACACCAGCAGAACGACCAGAAAGATGATGAGCAGTTCCCATTGGCCCATGCCAAACATGATAAGGTCTCCGTCTGAGACTCCGGGGCGCGATCAATAGCTGTAGCGGAAATAGTACCAGCCTACGACCACCCCCAGGAGGGTGACAACGTTGAAGCGCAGTGACAGGTCGAATGAAAACGACAGGATGATGAGGTTGAACATGTGCGGGCCGATGGACCACGACACGTACTGCAGCAACGCGCGCTCGACGATGGTGTCCGGGCCGCCGACGAAATGCAACACCGCCCGGAGTGCTTCACCGATTACGTTGGCACCGATGACGCTGGTGAAGAGCACCAGGATGAGATGGCTTACAGGTTTGTCTTTCGGCATCGGCACCGGAGGTGGTCAGGCGTGTTGAGTGACTTCATCATGAAGCAGACCCGCTATCCACCGGTAGATGCCGGAAATGATGTAGGCCACAATTAGGGGAAAAAGGAAACGTTCGGCGTCGTACAGTACCATAAGGATGCCGAGAACCAGGAAACTCTGTTTGGCCCGTTCGCACCGGCCGGAGGCCCGCATATCCGGCAAGGAGTCGTAGTCGAAGGGACTGACCATGAGCGCTGCCAGAAGGATCACGACGGAAGCGGCCAGCATGGTTTCCTGGGCCGGCTGCCATCTGCTGTCCGTGTACACGATGAACTGGGTCAGGGCGATGGCGGCCATGGGTATGGGAAGCCCCATGTAGTAGTCACCCTTTTTGGCATACAGGCTGATGACGTTGAACCGGGCCAGACGCAGGGCGCCACACACCAGATAGACAAACGCCAGGCCCAGTCCCCAGGGCGATGACAAGTGGCGCTGATAGATCATCACCGCCGGAGCCACACCGAAAGTACACACATCGACGATGGAATCCAGCTCCACGCCGAAGGGGGAGCCAGTGCCGATCCTGCGGGCGATCAAACCGTCCATTTTGTCCAGCACGGCCCCCAGGACGATGAGCCATGCGGCCGGCACGAACGAGTGCTGGAAGACGTAATGCAGAGCCAGAAACCCGCAGAACAGGTTCCCCAAGGTGAAGATGTGAGGTACGTAGCTCCGGTGCATAAGCTGATCTCCGACAGACGTTGCAGGGCGTGGGACTGCAGGCGCGTGGCCGCCAGTATCCCTGGTCAGTTCCAGCGCCTTCTGGACTGCGGCATCTCGGCCAGACGCAGCCGGAGCCGTATCGCTTCACCGAAACGAATGACGTCCAAATAGCATTCCTCGTCCACCCTGAAGCCCTTCAACATGGCGATGGCGTCGTCCACGTTGCGCACCCGCTCCTGGTTGACGGCCAGGATGACGTCACCGCGTTCCAAGCCCGCCTCATCGGCCGGGCTGTCAGGGGTAATCTGAACCACGAGAGCGCCATCGGTGGATGCCAGCGACAGTTGCTCGGCCAGAACGCGGGTCAGATCCTGAAGATACAGTATCCCAGTCCAGGGCTGTCGCGGTTGGCCATGCTGCTCTACCTCCACAAGAAAACTGCGAGCCGCATTGATGGGGATGGCAAACCCAATGCCGATGGAGCCGATGCTGTAATCCCCGCCCGTATAGATGAAGCTGTTGACCCCGATGACTTCCCCTGCTGCATTGACGAGCGCGCCGCCGCTGTTGCCAGGATTGATGGCGGCATCGGTCTGAATCATATTGCGGTAATAGTACCCGTTTTGGGGCTTGGTGAAATTGCGGTTCAACGCACTCACCAGACCGATGCTCGCGGTAGGGCCCAGATCAAAGGGGTTGCCGATGGCTATGGCCCATTCGCCAATGAGAATATCGCTGGAATCACCTAGAGGCGCAACCGGAAGATCCTGGGCCCCCACCTGAAGTACTGCCAGGTCGAAGGCATGATCCGAGGCCACGTGGCGAGCCTCGAGGCTGCGGCCGTCGGGCAGAGCGATGTCGATCCGCAGCAGCCTTTCCGGATCCCCGACCACGTGGGCATTGGTGAGAATGTGCCCCGCCTGGTCCACGATGAAGCCCGATCCGGTCGACGTCCGGTCCCGTTCGCCGGGGACCATGAACGGGGCAAACAGATCGAAGAACGGGTCCTGCCGGAAGCGCCTGACCAGAACCCTTTCACGGTAGGTCACATGCACGCTGACCACTGCCGGCTGGACCCGTTCGATGGCCTGAACCACCGCTGTGCGGCGGGATGCGCTGATGGCGTCTACGGCCATAAGCGGGCCCGCATACAACAGCAGGAGAGCAACCGTAACGGCGAACGGGCATCTGCCGGCAAAACGTCTACGCGATGTGATCATACCCTGTACGTTCTGCCACGTTGATCGTCCGGAGACGGTGGCGAGTGCGCGTTCGAGGCGCCATCGATGCGTCATCGATGCACCATCGATACGCCAATGACCGGTATAACAAACAAGTATACCCGGCTTGTCAAGCGCGGGAGTGTATCAGCCCGGGAAACGTTGTGCAGATGCTCCGGCACGATCCGGTGTTCCGATGGTCTGGTAGAGGCCGGTTTCAGGCGGATAGTGCACATGCAGCAGGCATAGACCGCGAGCCGGCGCGGTGGGTCCGGCCAGCCGGCGTTCGCCGCTGGAGAGCAGCTGCGCCACGTCGTCGACCGGCCGTCGCCCGCATCCCACCTCGACCAACGTCCCTGTCAGGATGCGAACCATGTGACGCAGGAAACGGTCAGCCTGGATCTCGAAGACGATCTCCGGGCCTTGTTCCGTCAGCCCCGCATCGCTCACCCGGCATATGAAGCTGGACGGTACGGGATCCTGCTTGCAGAAGGCAGCGAAGCCGTGAGAGCCCGGCATCGAGGCGGCAGCCAGCCGCATGGCGTCGATGTCCAGCGGTTCGAACACCGACCATACATGCTGACGCTCCATGGCGGCTTTGCCCCTGCGGATGCGATAACGATATCTCTTGCTGCAGGCACTGTACCGGGCGTGAAAATCCATGGGAACGGACACGACCGCACGAACGGCGAGATCCGGCGGCAACAGGCCGTTGAGACCGCGCCGGATGCGTTCCAGCGGCATGGCACTGCCAGTGCGGAAATTGGCCACCTGGCCCAGAGCGTGCGTGCCGGCGTCGGTGCGCCCTGAGCCGGTCGGACAGACGGACTCGCCGATGAGCACGCCAAGAGCCCGCGCCAGCTCCCCCTGCACCGTCCGTCCTGCAGCCTGTATCTGCCAGCCCTGGAAAGCTGAGCCGTCGTATTCAAGCAGCAGACCGATATTGCGTTGTGCTTCTGCCATACGGCCTCCATGGCTCTCTGAGTGCGGACGCTGGGTCAACGCGGTTGAACCGCTCCTGGCGTCCTGACCGGTCGCTCGCTTCACGAGCGAACCGTCAGCGGTGCAGCAGGCGCGGTACGATGGTGATGCCCAGCCCGATCATGGTCGCGATCAGGGCAGCCAGCAGGTCGTGGCGCCGAAACCGGAGCTCGTGGTAGCTGGTGCGCCCTTCGCCGCCACGGTAACAACGGCTCTCCATGGCCAGGGCCAGACGGTCGGCCCGGTCAAAGGCAGAGATGAACAGCGGTGCCAGCAGAGGGATCATCTGGCGTGCGCGCCGCAAGGGGCCGCCGCCGAAATCCGCCCCCCGAGCGAGCTGCGCCTTGCGCAGGCGCTCGGCTTCGTCGATCAGCACGGGTATGAAGCGAAGCGCGATGGTGATCATCAGGGCCAGATCGTGCGCCGGTACACCGATGCGCCGAAGCGGTCCGAGCAGACGCTCCAGTCCTCCGGTCAGTTCGAGAGGAGCCGTGGTCAGGGTCAACAGGGACGCGGTGACGATGACCGCAGCCAGACGCAGGCCGTAGAACAGGCCGCCATGGGCACCTTCACGGGTTACGGTCAGGTTCCACCATGGAAATGCCAGCAAGACCGTTCCCGGAGTCATCAGGGCGTGCATGATGATGGTGAACAGGAAGAGCCAGGTGAATGCCTGCAGGTTGCGCAGCAGCATGGCAGCAGGCAGCCGGGAGGCCCGGGTGCTCACCGCCAGAAAGCCGAAATACAAGCCCAGAACCGGGAGGTTCGGGGTGGCCAGCACGGACACCATCAGACCGATGCTGGCGAGCAGCTTGGTGCGCGGATCCAGGCCGTGCACCACAGATGCGGTGGGCACATAGCGGCCGAGGGTCAGGTTCCGGAGTGCCGGCATGGTTGGCTGCCTTGACAGGTGTGGCGCCTCCGGTGGCCACTGCTCCCGTCCATGCGGGGAGCGGCTTCCGGGCCCGGGGTCGCTCCGGGGCTGCGGCGCCCGATGCAGGCGGTTGAACGTCGCGTTTCGATATGACGGACGCGTGGCTGACCGGAGAGCCCCGGACGGTGCGGACGATGGACGGACAGTGCCTGCATGCCGATGGCAGGGACGGTGCCCGTCGCAGCGGTTCCGGCCGGCGTGCGGCGCCGGTGGCGTTGCCTGTGCGTCACGGTTCCGCGGGTACTGCTCATAAAAGTCCGGGCGGTCTGCGGTGGAGCCCCGCTAACTGTCGATACGGGCGTACACCTGCGTAGTGGAAATATCGGCATGACCGAGCAACTCCTGGACGATCTGCAGGCTGACGCCACGCTGCAGCAGGTGCGCGGCGAAGGAATGTCGCAGCGTATGCGGACTGATGTCGCGTTCGAGGCCGGCGCGCGACGCGGCTGTCCTGATCGCCTTCCAGACCGCCATGCGCGAGAGCGAGCTGCCGCGGGCATTCAGGTACACTTCAGCCCCGGACTCCGGACCAACCAGCGCGGGTCTGGCGATGTCCAGGTATGCCTTGTTGTACTTGACGGCCTGGCTACCCATGGGCACGACGCGTTCCCGGTTGCCGCGTCCGCGAACCCTGAGCAGTCCACTGTCGAGCTGCAGGTATGGGAGGGTGAGGCCGATCAGCTCCGAGACCCGCAGACCGGAGGCATACAGCAGCTCCAGCATGGCTTTGTCACGCAGCCCCAGCGGACTGCTCGTATCCGGAGCATCAAGCAGCAGTTCGACTTCGAGCGCAGAAAGGCATGCCGGCGACCGCCGTTGGAGCCGCGGGGACTCGACTTCGGCTACGGGATCCAGACTGGTGATGCCCTGGAGCAGCAGATAGCGGTGAAAACGTTTCAACGATGTGATATTGCGTGCCAGGGTGGATGGCTGCCTTCCCCGGTCATGCAGCTGCTGCAGGAAGCTGAGCACATGTCGCGACCGCACGTCATCCAAAGTTGCGACGTCCTGTTGCACCAGGCTGGACAGGTACCGGGTGAGATCCCGCCGGTACGCATCCAGCGTATTGGACGTCAGACCGCGGTCCTGCTCCATGGCGGTCAGAAAGCGGTTCAAGGTGTGCTGCAGCGAAACCGGCAAGAGGGCCATATCAGCGCATCCTGGTGACTTGCATTCGAGCTCGATCCAGCGGTACGCCTTCCAGCTCCAGTAGTGCTGCTTTCCATGCCAGGCCCGCACCGAATCCGGTGAGTGCTCCGGTGGCGGCGACGACGCGATGACAGGGGTAGATGACGGGCAGCGGATTCCGGGCGCAGGCAGAACCTGCTGCCCGGGCCGAACCTGACGGCATACCGAGCCCGCCGGCCAGTTCGCCGTAGCCCTGACAGGTACCGTACGGGATGCGGGCCAAGGCGCGCCACACCGTGCGCTGAAATTCCGTTCCCTCCGATTCCGGCAGGGGACACGGAAACACCACCTGTTCTCCCCGGAAATAGGCCAGAAAGGCGGCGACCAGGCGCCGGCCCCGGGCATGGGACGGCAGGCCCAGGAGCACGACCGGAAGGATGGATTCCGGCTGATAGGGACCGAGCGCCACCTTGACGATGTTCTCGTCCTGCCAGACCAGCCGCACCATGCCGAAGGGTGTCGCAATATCCGTCAATGAAGCGGTTTCACGGTGGCTGCTGTCGAGCGCATTCATGGCCGGTCCGGTGGTTTGATCTCCAGCAGATAGCGGGCGTTCCGCGCGGCCAGATCCTGGATGACAGGATGAGCTTCTGGCACAATCCACACCGGCGCTGGCCGGTTGGGCCCGGCCAGGCGGCGGAGTTCGGGCAGGCCGGGTTGTGCCGCCGTGGTCTGGATTTCGTCCGGGAACGGGTATTCCGGGTCAACCGGGCCGTACTGCCGGCGCAGGAAGTCGAGGACGATGTGCGTGTCCGTGTCCGCCGGACAGCCGGTCAATACCTGGTGCCGGCTGGCCCGCAGGTGACCGTCGCGGAAAACCAGCAGACAGCAGCCGGCCCGGCAGCCATGCCGGGCGCATCCCACCACATCACGGTTCAGCGGCTCATCCAGCCAGACTTTCTGGCGGTTGCGCATGAATTCGAGCGCTCGTAGCTGGTCCCGGAGGCGGGCCGCCTGCTCGTAGTTCCGGCTGACCGCGGCGGCGGCCATGCGGGCGCGCAGGCATTCCAGGTAGGCGCTGTCGCGCCCTTCGATCAGGCTGATGGCTCGCTGGACGGCCAAGTCGTAGTCCGCTTCCGACAGCCCCCCTGAGCACGGCGCGCTGCAGCGATGCAGATGGTATTCAAGGCAGGGAACACGGTTTGCGGCCGGCAGGCGGTGCCGGCAGGTGCGTAGGCCGAACTGCCTGACCACCAGCTCGAGGGTCTGGTACATGGCCCTGATATCGCTGAATGGTCCGAAATACCGCGAGCCGTCGTCCACAAAGGCGTGGGTAGCCAGCAGGCGCGGATAGTGCTGCCTGGTGAGCCGGATATAGGGATATTCCCTGTTCTCTTTCAGCGACACGTTGTACCGGGGGCGCAGGGCGCGGATCTGAATGGCTTCCAGCAACAGCGCTTCCTGTTCCGAGGCTGTCATGATGAAGTCAATGCTGCGTACGCTGCGCAGCAATGCACGGAACTGCCGCCGCCCATCGCGTTGCCCGGGCTGGAAGTAGGCGCGGACACGCTGTCTCAGGTTTTTGGCTTTGCCCACGTAGATCGCGGTTCCCTGCCGCCCCTTCATCATGTACACCCCGGGGCGATCCGGGAGCCTGTCCAGCGTGCTCCGAAGGCTCGCGCCTGCGGTTGTTGTGGTCATTTTCACTTGCCCGGTGCCGCGGGGGGTGTTTCTGGACGATAGTTTGCCGGTGACGGGGTGTCAAGCAAGTCCGGCTTGCGCCAGGTCCGTTTGGCGCACGCAGGGCCCAATGCAGGCACAGGCTACATACTACCCGAGGTTGGATTCGGGAGCGGTGCCTGGCCCCGCGGCATGACCCCAGGCGCCCGGACTCAGCGCGCCATGCGGGCCCGGGATACACAGGCACCCGGACTCAGCGCGTCGTGTGGGTACAGATACACGGGCGCCCGGACTCAGCGCACCACTCTGGCATTGATACACTTGAGGTAGCGTCCTTCCGGAAAGGCGGGATCGACGGGATGGTCGGCAGGCTGCAGGTGCATGGATTGAATGCGCAGCTGGACCCCTGCCCCGGCAGCGGCTCGACGCACAACCTGGAAAAAGTCTTCGTGACTGACTCTGGACGAGCAGGAGGCGGTAACCAGCAGACCGCCGCTGCGCACCAGGCGCAGCGCATTGCGGTTCAGTTTGGTATACACGCCCATGGCTTGCGACAGCTGCTCGCGTTTGCGCAGGAGCGAGGGCGGATCGAGTATGACCAGGTCGAACCGGGGACCCTGGAGAGCCAGATCATCCAGAAACTGGAACACATTGGCCCGCACGATATCCCAATGGGCCCCGGGACCCTGGTTGGCGGACAGGTTCATCTGCGCCGCACGTGCCGCCGGAGCCGTGATTTCCACATCGAGCGTCCGCCGAGCGCCGCCTCTCAAGGCGTGCGCCGAGAAAGCACTGGTGTATGCGAAACAGTTCAACACGCTTGCCCCGGCGGCCTGTTCCTGGACCAGCAGACGGTTCTGCCGCTGGTCCAGGAACAACCCGGTCTTCTGGCCATGGTACAGATCCACGGCCAGGAGCGTGCCGTGTTCGAGCACCTGCACCAGTTCGGGTGGGGCGGCGCCGCGCAGCAGACCCGTGGGACGGTCAAGCAGTCTTTCCGCCCGGCGGGTGCCCACGTCACTGCGCTCGAAGATCCCCAGGGGCCGGCGCAGATCCCAGATTGCATCGAGAATGTCCGCGCGAAAGGTCTCCATGCCGGCGCTGTGGAATTGCACCACGACATGACCGGCGTAGTCGTCTGCCACCAGGCCCGGAAGGCCGTCGCTCTCGCCGTGGACCAGGCGCATGGCGTTGGTGGAGGCCGCCAGACCGGAACGGGCGCGCAGCCTGAAGGCCGTGCCGAGTGCCGCCTGGAAGAACGCGCGATCGATGCCAGTCTGCCGGTTGCGGGTCAAACGTCTGACGCAGATGGCGGCGTGTGGATTGAACGAGCCGCGCATGATGAATCGGCCGCGATGGTCCACGACATCGACCACGCTGCCGGCTTCGACCTGCGGAGAGTGAGCCACGGCGCCGCTGAATACCCAGGGGTGACCGTTGAGCAAGGCACGCTCGGTCGCCTTCTTCAGGTGCAGTTGGGGGTACGAGGGAGTGGACATGGAGATCGGCCGCTGTCGATAGGGGTTGCCGGGTCAACACCGGTCACCGGTGTTGAGAGGACGATACTACGGTGTCTTTCGCCACGGTCAATGGGAGGGCTGTACCGCCATGCGGCCGGGCGGTGGACGGTGGACCCGGTTCCCGTGGATTATGGGGTCAACGTCCCGGGCACATCGGAACCCTATGTGCGCCGCGCCGCGCTCCGGATTGTGGTAGCTGCGGGCGGTGGCGCGCAGCTCCGTGATCGGGCTGTTGTACGCGCCGCCGCGTACCGCTTTGTAGTCACCGTAGGCGGGACCGCGGGGATTGTCACGGGGGTTGTTGGTGTAATAATCCGGTGCCCACCAGTCGTGCACCCACTCGGCCACGTTGCCGGCCATGTGGTGCACGCCCAGCGGTGTGGTGCCGGCGGCAAGCGTGTGCACCTGCAGCGGGCGGTGCGCCGTGCGGGCGAAGCATGCACGCGTGTCATCCGGTTGCTCATGACCCCACGGATAGGGGTGGCCATCCGGTCCCCGGGCAGCGAACTCCCATTCCGCTTCCGTGGGGAGGCGGCGGCCCTGCGCCCGGCAGTAGGCTGCGGCCTGGTGCCAGGTCATACCGGTGGCTGGTTTGAAGGGATCGCTGATATCACCGATCCGGCGTTTTCCGGCAGCCACCAGCCATTCGTGATACTCGATACGGGTCACTTCGAAGCGGTCCAGATAAAATGAATCCAAACGCACCGTGTGGACCGGCTGCTCGTCGGCCAGACCGGTGCTCGAACCCATCCTGCCGACACCGGCGGGTATGAGAACCATGGCTGGCGGTGCCAGTACCGGGGCGAGCGCGGCCAGCCGGCGGGCCAGACGCTCCAGCGGTTCCTGCGCCTGATCCGTGCGCAGGCCCAACCTGGTACTCTCCACCCGTTGCACCTGTCCGGTTTTCACATCGACGATGCGCACTGTGAGACTGTAGTGGGGAAAAATGAACTGGACGTCGACGAACAGAAGTTTTTCAACATCCAGCAGAAGCCCCAGGCGGGCCTCCGTCGTACCGCGGGTAATCCCGGACTGTGCCAGCCCTGTTTCCTCCAGCAGCCGGTCGACGCGCTCGCGTTCCACCAGCACGAAGCTGCCGCTGCGTGCCAGTTCGCGCGACAGCGTGCCACGGGCGAAGGCCGCCATTCCGGCGGGACGGCCGGTCGCCGGTTCGGCGGGTACCACGGCGACGCGCAGCGGAGCCGGGAATCCTTCGCTACCGGCGGCGGCGGGCCGCAAACCAGCCAGACCGACCAGCCCGATCAAGAGGATCAGCGGGCGGATGAACATGGTGACCTCATGGAGCCGTATGAATTGCGTGGACGGATGCGTTGACGGAAAGGACCGTTCGGGTACCGCCGGGTAGACGCCCGGGAACCACCGGCGTTTCAGGCACCGGCAATGAGATACTGCTTGGCGTGGGCCCGCACGGTGCTTCGGATGTCCGCGTCATCGATGCAGTATATGCGGAAAACCTTGGCCTGATCCTCGAAATTGAGCAACAGGGAATCGCGCAGGTGGGATACGGCCGGATCATCCAGGGACAGCGGATTGGACCGGTGCTCCGGGATATCGGTACCGTAGAAAACGCGCAGATCCACTTCCGGGCTTTTGGAGAAGGCCGGAATATCGATGAGGATCTCATGACCGTGCAACTTCCGGCCCAGGCGGCGGCCGACCATGCGACAGAGTTCGATCTCCAGGGTGCGCCGCCGTCGCGGGTCCGTATACAGCTCGCTGAGGAGCCGCATCAGGGTTTCCGAACGTTCCTCGGGATGGATCACTGCACCCACCTTGTGCAACCTCCGCTGCATGGTGCCGGCCAGCAGACAGGATGATCCGTGCAGATCGAGCCGTTGCTGTTCCTGTTGCAGCAGCATGAGCAGTTCTCCTTCCGTCAGGCCGTGGAAGCGTGACGGCTGGAGCCGGCACTCCGGGTGCAGCAGGATGTCCTGCACCGCCCGCTTGAGCATGGCCGTCGCGGCGCGCACGGCGTGATGCCAGTAAACGTTGCGGTACATCAGGTAGTTGGTGAAAACCAGGGCCTCCACGGCAGAAACCCCTTTACTGCTGATGGCCAGTCGCTGGTTTTCGGCGTCGAACGTGATCGACGCGATGAGCCGGTCGCGGTTGACGCTTTCACCGAAGGGCACCCCGCAGAACATGGCGTCCCGCAGCAGGTAGTCGATCTTGTCCGGGTCCAGCGTGCCGCTCAGGATGCCGGCCAGGAGTGCGTCCCGGTCCAATGGTGTGGGTGCGGCAGGGTTGCAGTCGATCACATTGGCGACGCGTGCGGGATCGACCCGAAACTCATTCTCCAGTACCGCGCGAATGGCCCCGGACGAGTGTTCGATGATCTCCCGGGCCCGGGTTTCGTGGGATACGAAAAACGGCCGCAGTTCCTCGAGGGTGTGGGAGAACGGGTAATGGCCGATATCGTGCAGCAGCGTTGCGGCGATGAAAACACGGACATCCTCGTCGGTCAGGTGGAGACCCGAGTCAGAGCGCAGCAGGCGGTGGAGGAACTGCTTGGCCAGATGGTAGACACCCAGGGAATGCTCGAAACGGCTGTGGCGGGCTCCGGGGTAGACCAGGTGGACATGCCCGAGCTGGGTGATGCCACGCAGACGCTGGAACTCCGCGGTGTCGATAAGACTGAGGACGGGAGGAGGCGTGTGAATGTACCCCCAGACCGGATCCCGAATGGCTTTTCCGTCGTCTACCAGGAGCATGGGTTCCATGGCGTCCAACAGTACGTTCGCCGGTATCGGCTGTCAAGCGCGCCGGCCGGGCCGAACCCATTCTGAGAACGCCAGTTAGGCAGGGCCGGAAGGTGTGTGGAAAGGTTGACACAAAGGCATGGCGTCTGTAGCTTAATCTTTTTGTGCCGGTTCCGGCAGCCGGAACCGTATACAAAGCGGCAAACACTCATGGAGCTGGGATGCACACTGATGATGATCAAGCCGGATTGTGTCGGCAGCAGCAACATCGGTCCGAGCCTTGCCCGGGTGGAAGCTGCAAGCGCCACGGCGGAACCCGGCATCGTCCGCAGTGACTTCGGCGCGGATCCGCAATGCACGGCGCGGCGCGCCTTGGACGCACCGCGGAGCGCTCTGGCTGGAGTTGCGTTTTTTTTCGGGGCTGCAGCATCATGAAAAGGACCGATCGCCAGGATCCGCTGGTGCTTCCGGTGGACGAGATCCAGGAAGGCGCGTCGGAATACGTACTGGACGTGACGGCCGCGGGTCTGGACCTGCAGGATGCCTATTACGCCTTCCCTGGCGTCATTCACGTGCACCTGCAACTACATCGTATCATGGAGACTTTTACCCTGACGGGAACCGTACGGACCATCGCACGCGGCGAGTGCTGCCGCTGCCTGGTTCCCGTGGAGGTTCCGGTAAGGGCTGAGTTGCAGGTCCTGTTTCAGCTCAAAAACGCCACCCCTGACGAGCTGGAGGCTGCGGCCGAGGATGGCGGACTGGTCATTCTGCGGCCCGGCACGCGCGAGCTGAACCTGGCCGAGCATGTGCATGACGGTGTATTGCTGGAACTGCCCGTGCGGGTTTACTGCCGCAAAGATTGCCGGGGTCTGTGTTCGCATTGCGGTACGGACCTCAATCGGGACAACTGTCAGTGTGTCGGCCGGGAGCAGGATCCGCGCTGGGAGGCGCTGAAGAATATCAAGTTCAGGTAGATCGTTCGTGCTCGCGGCAATGCCGGCACGGCTGTAATCACAAAGGAGATGCCCTGTGGCCGCTGTACCTAAAAGGAGAATATCGCGCACGCGCCGTGACAAGCGGCGGACTCATTGGAAGGCTGCCATACCCACGGTGAATTCCTGCGCTCACTGCGGTCAACCGAGCGCTCCTCACCGGGTCTGCCCCAGCTGTGGCTTCTACCGGGGGCGAAGTTACGTCGAGCCCGAAGTCTGAATCCGTAATGCGGTTCTTCAGGGCGGGCGGCTCTGCGGGCACCAGGCCGCACCGGAGCCGGTAGTGTGACGCGCAACAGCTGCATGCCGGGAGCCGGCGTCACCGGGACGGTTAGGGTCTGAAAAACGGTCATTGCCTATTGGACTCGTCTCAGGGGAAGCGAGGGGGTGTGGGACAACGCACCGGTCAACATGGCGCCATCATTACCGCGGTGGAGCGGTACCTGCCGGACAGAGTTCTGACCAACCATGATCTGGAGAAACTCGTCGATACATCGGATGAGTGGATCCGGGAGCGGACCGGGGTCGTCGAGCGCCATATCCTGGACGGGCAGCCCACCTCGTACATGGCCATCAAGGTGGCTGAGAGGATCATCGCGGCCCGTGATCTGGATCCTGCCGAGATCGATCTCATCATAGTGGCTACCGCCACGCCGGACATGCTTTTCCCTTCCACTGCCTGTCTGGTCCAGCATGCCGTACGCGCCACTCGTGCATGGGCCTATGATCTGTCTGCCGCCTGCACCGGTTTCATCTACGCGTTGGTGGCCGGCGCTCAGTTCATCCAGACCGGTGCGCATCGGAAGGTGCTGGTCATCGGTGCGGACAAGATGAGTGCCATCACGGATTTTACCGACCGCTCCACGTGCATCCTTTTCGGGGACGGAGCCGGTGGCGTGTTGCTGGAACCCGCTCAGACGGCCAACGCGGGACTGCTGGATTTCGAGCTGCGCGCAGATGGAGCCGGCGCCGGCTGTCTGTCCGTGCCCGCGGGAGGCAGTATGATGCCGGCATCCCATGAAACGGTGGACCAGCGCCTGCACTACGTGCAACAGGACGGACGGTCGGTGTTCAAGTTCGCCGTGGCGCGCATGGCCGAGGTCTGCGCCACGGTGCTCGAGCGCAACGGACTCACCGGCGCGGATCTCAAGCTGTTCGTGCCGCATCAGGCGAATTACCGCATCATCCAGGCAGCGGCGCAGCGGCTGAAGCTGCCTGCCGAAAAAGTCATGGTCAACATCGATCGCTTCGCCAACACCACGGCGGCTACCGTCCCGATCGCCCTGTCAGAGGCCTTCCAGCAGGAACGTCTGGAATCGGGGGATCTGGTTCTGCTGGCCGGGGTGGGCGGGGGTTATACATGGGGCAGCGTACTGCTGCGGTGGGAAAACCGGAGCGATCCCGGAAATACATAGCGATCCCGGACGTACATGCGGTTCGGGAAGTTACATCGGAGGTAACCTTCTCGTATGGAACAGATCCTGAGTGATCGCCGTCTGCGCGACAGTGTCGCCCTGGTGACCGGCGGAGGCCGAGGCATCGGCCGGGCCATATCAGAGGCTCTGGCGGCGGCAGGAGCGCGGCTGGCGGTGGCGGACATCGACGTTGTGGCGGCTCAAGAGGTCGCTGACGAGCTGCCGAACGGCAGTATTTCCGTTCAGATGGATGTTTCGCGCCCCGTATCCGTGCAGGAGGGCGTGGAGCGAACGGTGGAGCGGCTGGGCCGCATCGACATTCTGGTCAACAATGCGGGCATCACCCGTGACGGATTGCTCATGCGCATGAGCGAAGATGACTGGGATGCCGTGCTCGATATCAACCTGAAAGGGGTCTTCAACTGCTGCAAGGCTGCCGTCCGGCCCATGATCAAGGCACGCCGCGGACGCATCATCAGCATATCCTCGGTGGTGGGCACCAACGGCAATCCCGGCCAGGCCAACTATGCCGCCTCAAAAGCCGGCATTCTGGGCCTGACCCGTTCACTGGCGCGGGAGCTGGCCGGCCGCAACATCACGGTCAACGCCGTCGCGCCCGGATTCATCGCCACGGAGATGACGGACAAACTGCCGGAAGGGGCCCGCCAGGCCATGCTGTCGCAGGTACCTCTGGGGCGTCCCGGTACGCCGCAAGACGTGGCCCGGGCAGTGGTCTTTCTTGCCTCGGAGGACGCCTCCTACATCACCGGACAGGTACTGGCGGTCAACGGCGGAATGGCCATGTAATCCATGCCGGTTCGGAGCGCACCCGGCTTGCCTGTTTCGGGGCAGCCTCACCAGGAATGCAGGACCGTATGGCAAAACAGTCTTCACAGATCATGGACATCGAGTCCATCAAAGCGCTTTTACCGCACCGGTACCCCTTTCTGTACATCGATCGCGTGACGGAGTTGATCCCTGCCGAGCGCATCGTAGCAGTAAAAAATGTCAGTGCCGATGAGCCGTTCTTCCAGGGACACTTTCCCGGATATGCCGTGATGCCGGGCGTACTGATCGTGGAAGCCATGGCACAGGCGGGGGCCATCATGATGCTCTCGGCCATGGAGGATCCCGGCAGCAAGATTCCTTTTTTCGCCGGCATGGATCGTGTCCGGTTTCGCAAGCAGGTAGTGCCGGGAGACCGGCTGATACTGGAAGTGGATGTCACCAGAGCGCGCCGGGCAACCTGCAAGTTGCGCGGCCAGGCGGTCGTCGATGGTCAGATTGCCGCCGAGGCGGAGATCATGGCCGTGCTCGCTGACCGCGTGTAAGCTTGCCGATGCAGGTGCAGTAGTCGTTATTCGAAGCCTTCATTTCCGTCATTGAGTCCGGAAACTGAGCCATAAAACCATACCACAGGGAGGATCCCATGGCTTCCATTGAAGACAGAGTGCGTGAGCTCATCGTCGAGCAGCTCGGGGTTAACGCTGATCAGGTCAAACCCGAGGCTTCGTTCATCGATGATCTGGGTGCGGATTCGCTGGACACGGTGGAACTCGTGATGGCGTTCGAGGAAGAGTTCGGAATCGACATTCCGGACGAAGATGCGGAGAAGATCACCTCGGTGGCTGACGCGATCAAGTATCTGGACGAAAATAGCCGGACCTGAGGCGGACCGCAGGCCGTAGTCTCGTGGCGGGCGCCGGCTCGCGGTTGCACCGTGCCCGCACCGCCTTGGATCAGGAGTGAAACTTTGACCAAGCGACGTGTGGCCATCACCGGTATGGAGGTAGTGGCCCCCAACGGCGGAGACCTGACATCGTTCTGGGACGCCTTGCAGAACGGGCGCTCCGGCATCGGTCCGATCACGCGTTTCGATGCGCGGTCTCATGACGTGCGCATCGCGGGGGAACTCAAGGATTTCGATCCCTCTCCCGAACTGGATCGCAAGGAGATCCGCCGCAACGATGCGTTCACGCATTACGCGGTGGCGGTCGCCAGCCGGGCCGTGCGGCACAGCGGCCTGGACCTGGAACGCGAGGATCCGGAACGGATCGGAGTCATCTGGGGATCGGGGATCGGTGGCATCGGAACCCATGAGCAGCAGCACACGGTGCTCATGGAAAAGGGGCCTGCCCGCATCAGCCCCATGTACGTCCCGATGATGATCTGTGACATGGCGGCTGGGATGATCTCCATGAAACTGGGCGCCAAAGGACCCAACTACGCCGCGGTTTCGGCGTGTGCTTCGGCGGCTCACGCCATCGGGGAAGCCACCCGCAAGATCCAGTACGGCGAGGCCGAGGTGATGGTCGGGGGCGGTTCGGAGGCTGCGGTGACACCCATCTCCATCGCCGGTTTCGCCGCCGCCAGGGCCCTGTCCACGCGCAACGATGAACCGACCAGGGCCAGTCGCCCGTTCGACCGGGGACGGGACGGCTTCGTCCTCAGTGAAGGCGCGGCGGCACTGATTCTGGAAGACATGGAGCACGCCCGGAAGCGTGGCGCGGACATATTGGCGGAGGTGTTGGGCGTAGGGTACACGGCGGACGCCTATCATCAGACGGCGATGGCTCCGGGCGGAGAGGGCGGGGCACGGGCCATTCGCGCGGCGTTGCGCGATGCCGGGCTGGCGCCTGATGCGATCGACTATGTCAACGCCCACGGCACGTCGACACTGCTGGGCGACGTGCAGGAAACCGCGGCGTTGAAGGCCGTTTTCGGGGCGCATGCCGGCCGGCTGGCAGTGAGTTCCACCAAGTCCATGACCGGCCATCTGCTGGGTGCAACGGCGGCGGTGGAAAGCGTAGCCTGCGTGTTGTCCCTCCGGCACGGTGTCATCCCGCCGACGATCAACCTCGAAGACCCGGATCCCGAGTGTGATCTGGATTACGTGCCCAACATCTGCCGTCGCATGCCGGTGCGTTACGCGATCAACACTTCATTCGGTTTCGGCGGGCACAACGCAGTCCTGGTTTTCGGCCGGTTTGCCGGATAATCCCGCCTTCTCCGCCGCCTGCGCCGGAGCCACCTGGCATTCCGGGTGTCACGCACCTCTATTGTCCGTGTACACGCGGCAGTCAGGACGTGACACCCGGTACCCATGGGCGGGCGCCGGAGTATCCCGGTGCCGGTTCAACGTGAAGACGCATGCAGGCCCAGCACACCCCGGGTGCGGTATCCATGGGATTGTTTCGCACATTCATACTTGATCGCCTGAAACGAACGGGTTCCGGTACGGAACGCGGTCTCAGGCGGCAACTGGAGAAGCGGCTGCATTACCGCTTTAGAGACGACGAATTGTTGATTCGGGCGCTCAAGCACCGGTCGTACGTGTACGCGAATTTCGGGCACGGGATAGATTCCAACGAGCGGCTCGAATTTCTCGGCGACGCTGTGTTGGATCTGATCGTGGCGGATTTCCTCTATCGGCGTTACCCGAACCGGCGGGAGGGGGATCTGACCGAGATGAAGTCGCTGGTGGTCAGCCGCACCGTGCTGGCGCGCAAGGCGGAGGCCGCAGAGCTGGATGCATATGTGCTGCTGAGCCCGGAAGAACGCCAGGCGGGAGGCGCGCGACAGCCTTCCATCCTGGGCGATGTTCTGGAGGCCATCATCGGCGCGGTATACCTCGATGGAGGCCTGGGGGCCGCGCGTCGCCTGGTGGACGAACTCATCCTGGACGACTTCGGTGAACTGATCGAGCGGGAGGATTACACCAACTACAAGAGCAAACTGCTCGAACACGCCCAGAGTACCGGAGACGGACATCCCCGCTATCTGGTGCATGCCGAAGCGGGACCCGACCACTGCAAGGTTTTCAGCGTGGAGGTGAGCGTGAACGGCCGGATTCTGGGAAGAGGCGAGGGCCGCAGCAAGAAGAATGCGCAACAGATGGCGGCGCGAGATGCGCTGCAGCGGCTGGGTGTCCTGTAATGCGGTCCTGGCGCCGGCTCGACACCGGCCCGGCCAGCGGGGCCTGCAACATGGCTGTGGACGAAGCTCTGATCCAGTCTGTTGCCGGCGGCGGGCGACCCGTCCTGCGGTTTTACCGCTGGGATCCTCCGGCCGTATCGTTGGGTTATGGACAGGATCTGCAGCGTGAGCTGGATCCGGAGCGTTGTCGGGCCGCAGGTATAGATATCGTGCGCCGGCCCACCGGCGGGCGCGCCGTCCTGCACTGGGAGGAGTTGACCTACAGCGTGGTCTGCGCCGTCGATGATCCACAGGTGGGCGGGTCCGTGGAGGTCACCACCAGACGGATCGGTGCATGCCTGGTTGCCGGATTGCAGCGGGCGGGCGTACCCGCGGAACTGGAACGCGCCGGCAGGCAGGGGCAGCGTTCCCGGGGACCGGCGGCTACCTTGCCGTGCTTTTCCAGTGCTTCGCGCGCGGAAGTGACCTGTGCGGGGCGCAAGCTGGTCGGTAGCGCTCAGCGCCGCATGCGCGGCGTCATCCTGCAGCACGGCTCATTGCTGACCGGTCCGGCCCACAGGCGGCTGGTGGAACTGATCCCGGGTTTGTCCGGCAGCCAGCGCCAGGAGTGGCTGGACCGGTTGATGCGGGGCAGTATCCAGCTCGATGAATGCTGCCCCGGCATCCCGGCATGGCCGCGGTTGGTCGACGCTCTGGCACAGGGTTTCGCCGCCGTTTTACCCGCGGTTCTGGAGCCGGACGGTCTGGCCCAAACCGAGGCCCTGCAGGCCGCCGAACTGGTCGAAAGCCGCTACCGGCATGCAGAGAGGCTTCGCGCCGACCGGAGCGCCCGTGCTCCGCTGACGCCACCCGAAACACAGCCTGTCGCGGCTGTCTGTTGAATCATGCCCAGGATTGCCGACACGATCCAACCCGCGCGTCAGCGTGAACCTTTGCTCGAGGTCCGCGACCTGCGGACGTATTTCCACTCCGAGGAGGGTACGGGGCTGGCCGTCGACGGCGTTTCCTTTCACGTGGACCGGGGCGAAACTTTGGGCCTGGTAGGCGAAAGCGGCTGCGGTAAAAGCGTTACCGCCCTGTCGGTCATGCGCCTGATTCCGCAGCCGCCGGGCCGGATTGAGACGGGGTCCATCCAGCTGAAAGGCAGGTCGCTGCTGGATCTGGATGAAGGAGAGATGTGCCGGATCCGCGGTGACGAGATTGCCATGATCTTCCAGGAGCCCATGACCAGTCTGAACCCGGTACTCACGTGCGGGTTCCAGATCATGGAAGCCGTGCGGCTGCACCAGCGCGTCAGTCGCAGTGAGGCGCGCGAGCGGGCCTTGGACATGCTGCGGCGCGTGGGTATCCCGGCTCCGGAACAGAGGATCAACGAATACCCGCACCAGCTCAGTGGTGGCATGCGGCAACGGGTCATGATTGCCATGGCACTCGTCTGCAATCCACTGCTGCTCATCGCGGATGAGCCGACGACTGCGCTGGACGTGACCATCCAGGCGCAGATTCTGGACCTGCTGCGCCAGTTGCAGGACGAGTTTCGCATGGCCGTCCTGCTCATCACCCATGATCTGGGCGTCATCGCGGAGATGGCGGACCGGGTAGCGGTAATGTACGCCGGTAAGATCGTGGAGGAGGCGGATACTCTCACCTTGTTCACTGAGTATGCTCATCCCTACACGCGCGGACTGATGGCTTCGGTACCCAGATTGGATCAGTACCGCGACAGGCTTGAAATCATTCCGGGCATGGTGCCCGACTCCCGGGCCTTCCCGGCAGGCTGCCGCTTCGCGCCTCGTTGCGCCATGGCGGATGAACGTTGCCGGCAGCAGGAGCCCGTGCTGCGTGAACTCACCGAGGGTCACGCGGCCGCGTGTTGGTACGCCGGTATGACCGGCAAGGACGACCAGGCGGACCAGGCCAGGGTCAGCGGCCATGCGCAATAGCCGTCCCCTTGTCCAGGCGGAAGGTCTCCGCAAGCACTATCCGATCACCGCGGGACTGTGGGGCAAGGTGCGCGGCTATGTCAAGGCTGTCGACGGCGTGGATCTGCGCATCCGGCAGGGGGAGACTCTGGGAGTCGTAGGGGAGAGCGGCTGCGGCAAGACCACCCTGGGCCGGTTGCTGTTGCGGCTCATCACGGCGACGTCGGGGACGGTGCTTTTCGATGGGGTGGACCTCATGAGCCTCGATACGAAGGCCATGCGTCGACAGCGCCGTAGAATGCAGATCATCTTTCAGGATCCGTACAGCTCGCTGAACCCGCGCATGACCGTGGGCGGTATCATCGGGGAAGCGCTGCGGATCCATCGGCTCACGGAGCGGCGCAACATCGATGCACGGGTTGGCGAATTGCTGGACATGGTCGGGCTCTCGCCGGCGTACGCGCGGCGTTATCCCCATGAGTTCAGCGGCGGTCAGCGGCAGCGCATTGGAATAGCCCGGGCATTGGCTGTCCACCCGGATTTCATCGTTGCCGACGAACCCGTCTCGGCGCTGGATGTCTCCATTCAGGCACAGATCATCAACCTGTTGCAGGACTTGCAGCAACAGCTCAATCTGACCTACTTGTTCATCGCTCATGATCTCAGCGTGGTACGCCACATATCGGATCGGGTGGCCGTGATGTATCTGGGACGCATCGTGGAGCTGGCAACACGCGACCAGCTTTACCGTGACCCTTCGCATCCGTACACCAGAGCATTGCTGGCGGCCGTACCCGTACCGGATCCACGACAAGCGCGGCGACGGGCCATTCTGAGCGGCGATGTGCCAAACCCGTCGGCGGTGCCAGCCGGATGTCCCTTTCACCCGCGCTGTCCGGAATGCCAGGATGTCTGCCGGCGCGTCGTGCCGGAACTGACCGATCTGGGCGATGGTCATATGACCGGATGCTTGCTTCGGTATTCGCACGGTGCAGACGCACCGGCCGCCAGTATTCCAGCAGAGGACAGCAAACAGCAGGAGAACGACGAGCCATGATGACCAAACTGCGGGAACGAACCGCGATTATCCTGTGGCTGGTGATCTTCGCCTTTGTCGGCTTGATCGTGGTCGAATGGGGCGCAGACTTTTCGCGTGTCGGCAGGGGTGGAAGAGGGGTCAATGTCGGAGTGGTCAACGGTGAAGAGATATCCTTCAACGTGTTCCAGGATGTCCTGCGCAGCGCCGCCCAGAGTCGCGCCAGGGAAGAGCGGCGTCCGGATCAGGCGGAGCTGGTTCAGGAGACGTGGGAGTATTTCGTCCGCGACATCGTTCTACGTCAGGAGATGGAGAAGCTGGACATCACGGTCACCGATGAGGAGGTGGCGGAATACACCCGCAGATTTCCACCTCAGGCGGTGCGGAACCTCCAAGCTTTCCAGACCGATGGCGAGTTCGATCCGGTAAAGTACGAGCAGTTCATCACGGACCCGGCCGCCCTGAGCGACCCCGCCAACCAGGCTTTCGTGATGCAGATCGAAAGCATGATGCGCGAGCAATTGCGCAACTACAAACTGCAACGTCTGCTCATGGAGAGCGTACATGTGACCCCCGGCGAGGTGCGGGAGTACTTTGCCGAGCAGCATCAGACGGTCACCGTGGAGTATGTCCACGCTCGCCCCGTCCGGCTCGAGGAGGCAGGTCTCGGGATTACGGAAGAGGAGATCGTCGCATACTACCAGCGCAACCGGCAGGAATACGAGCACCCGGAGCAGGTGCGTATGGATTACGTCTATTTCCCCAAGGTACCGACTGCTGAAGACTCGGCAGCGGTCGCCCGGGAGATCGACATGCTGGCGCAGGAGATCGATGCCGGCACGGATTTCGCCACCCTGGCCCGGCAGGTTTCCGAGGACCCGGGCTCGGCGCCACGCGGTGGCGATCTGGGCAGCTTCGGTCGCGGTCGCATGGTGCCTCAATTCGATGAAGTGGTCTTTGCGCTTGAGGAGGGGGAGGTTTCCGAGCCGGTGGAGACACGTTTTGGCTGGCACCTCATCAAGCTGGAAGAACGCTTCGAGGAAGACGGCGAGGAGAAGGTCCGGGCTCGGCATATCCTGTTGCAGCACCGTCCTTCGCGCCGTACGGCGGATCGGTTGCGCGAGCGGGCCGAGCAGCTTCACGCCCAGGCCGAAGAGCAGGGGCTGGCCGCGGCGGCTCGGGCTGCGGGGATGGAAATCAGAGATACCGGCTTTCTACCACGTGATGCGTCCATCCCCGCCCTCGGCGAGGGTACGGCCTGGATGGTCAACATGATGTTCACACGCTCACCTGGCGCGTTGACACCGGTATCCGGCAACGATGACGGTCTATGGATCGCTCAGCTGGCCAGGCGCCGCGACGCCGGAGTGGCTCCGCTGGAGGAGGTGCGCGATACGGTGACGCGAGCGTTGACCCAGCAGAAAGAGACGGCGCTGGCCGCGCAGCGGTTGGAGGAGGTTCGCCGCATGGCCGTTACCGAGGGTCTGGCCGCGGCCGCGGACCAGGCGGAGTTGACGGTGAGAACTCCGGAGCCTTTCCGGCGCGCGGAGGCGGTTCCGGGCGTCGGCAGGGAAACCGCCTTCACGGGGGTCGCGTTCCGCACGCCACCAGGCGAGGTAAGTGAGGTGGTAGAGATGTCGCCGCGTGGCGCCTACCTGATCAAGGTCCTCGATCGGTCCGAGATTGACGCAGAGGCTCTTGCGGCCCAACATCAGCAGCTGCACGATGAACTCCTGGCCCGCAAGCGCGAGCAGGTCGTGCAGAACTGGTTCGTAGCGGTCTTCGATGCGGCGGACATCGAAGATTATCGCCACGAATTCAACCTGATCTACTGACACCGATCCTCGCATCGCGCGGGGACGTTGCACACCCACCGCTCCACGGCAGGAGGACGGATGCCAGTCACACCTGAAAAGACGCGAGTGGGCTTCGTAGGTCTGGGCATCATGGGGGCGCCCATGGCCATCAACCTGATCGAAGCCGGCTATGAAGTCAAAGTGTACAACCGAACGGATCGCCCGCGTGTCCAGGAAGTGGTGGATGCCGGCGGTCAGCGGGTGGCCACTCCGGGCGAAACCGCGACGGATACCCATGTCGTCATCACCATGGTAAATGACTCCCCGGATGTGGAGCAGGTCGTGCTGGGATCCGGCGGCATCATTCATGACGCGCCACCCGGTACGGTGGTCATCGACATGAGCACCATATCGCCCCGGGTCACGCGCGACATCGCCGCCAGACTGGGCGAGGCTGAGATCGACATGCTGGACGCACCGGTGAGTGGTGGAGACGTTGGTGCCCGGAACGGAACGTTGTCGATCATGGTTGGCGGTGATTCCGATGTTTTCCAGGAATGCCTGCCGATACTCGAGGTGCTGGGCTCCAGCATCAACCTCATCGGCGGCCACGGCGCCGGACAGACCACCAAGCTGTGCAACCAGGTGGCCGGTGCACTCAACAACCTGGCGGTCGCGGAGTCGCTCATGCTGGCTGCGGCTGCAGGACTGGATCTGGAGAAGGTCCTGGCAGCCATCAGCGGTGGAGCCGCCGGCTCGTGGATGATGAGCAATCTCGCCCCTAGAATACTGTCAGGCGATTTCGCTCCGGGGTTCATGGTGGATCTGCAGCAGAAGGATCTGCGGCTGGTCCTGCAGGCAGCCAATGAACTGGGAGTATCCATGCCGGGGCTCTGTCTGGCGCATCAATGCCTGAATGCGGTGCAGCACGCCGGACTCGGGCAGGAGGGGACACAGGCGCTGATCAAGGCCTACGAACTGCAGCACGGCCTTCAGGCTCGTAAGCGCTGAGTCGCCCAACCATATAGGCCCGTTTCACCCGAAACAAGGGAGTGTTACCATATGGCAAAGCACACGATCGGTTTCATCGGTCTGGGGATCATGGGGCGTCCCATGGCCCGGCATCTATTGGAGGCGGGGTACGAGCTCGTCGTTCACGATGTGGACCGGAACGCCGTGGCCGAAATCGTCGGAGCCGGCGCCGCGGAGGCGCACTCCCCGGGCGAAGTCGCCCGGAAAACGTCGCTGATCATCACCATGCTGCCGGATTCTCCGGACGTGGAAGCTGTCGCCCTGGGCGAGGACGGGATCATCGCCGGGGTGAGCGCCGGCGATATTCACGTGGACATGAGCACCATCGCGCCCAGCGTCGCGGTCAAGGTGAGCCAGGCCCTGGCTGAGAAGGGGGTGAAGTGCCTGGACGCACCGGTCAGCGGGGGTGATGTCGGCGCCAGGAATGCCACCCTGTCCATCATGGTGGGCGGGGAACAGGAGACCTTTGACGAGGTGCTGCCCGTCTTCCAGATCATGGGCAAGAACATCGTGTTGTGTGGTCCGTCCGGGGCCGGACAGACGGTCAAGGCCTGCAACCAGGTGCTCGTGGCGGTGACCATTGCCGGCGTCAGCGAGGCTCTGGTGCTGGGGGCCAAGGCCGGAGTCGATCCTCAGAAGATCGTCCAGGTGCTGGGCGGCGGATTGGCCCGGTGCGGAATTCTGGAAAACCGGGGAGAGCGCATGGTGAACGGAGATTTCGATCCAGGTTTCCGTATCCGCCTGCATTACAAGGACCTCAATATCGTCATGCAGACCGGCAACGACTTTCAGGTCCCGCTGCCGGTTACCGGTATCGTTCATGAACTGTTCAACACGGCTATGAGTAAGGACCGGGGAGAGCTGGATCATTCCGGGCTGCTGACGGTACTGGAGGATCTGGCCGGCAAGGAGGCGCGCACATCGGCCTGAAGGTCGCGTTCAAGCGGGGGGCCGGACCGGAGTATGCTCCAGTCCGGCCTTTTTTTTGCCAATCGGACACAAGCTGATTGCTGTGATGCGGAATAGACCGCATATTGTCGCGGTCGGACACATGGAGGTATGAGCGCCAGAGCGTTCCTGCGCCCCGGCGTTCCTATGTTACACCCAGATATGTTGTACCCAGACATTCGGGAGGTATGAGAATGAGTGGATTTACGCAGGCGCGCGCGTTGTTGAGTGAATTCAAGGGAGATCGGTACATCCACGGGTCAGGAGTTCTGCCCCAGGCGGGACCGGCCGCCGCCGGCCTTGGAACCCGGGCGGCGCTGATCGTTGACGACTTTCCGGGTGCTGAAGGCTACCTCCATACACTGCGCACGTCGCTGCGGTCCGCCGGAGTGCAGATCGCCGCTGAGGAGCCCGGTGCCAGGCCCAACGCTCCGCGTGAAGACCTGGAGCGCATCACCGCTGCCCTGAAACGGCTGCAGGCGGATGTGCTGGTGGGGTTCGGGGGAGGCAGCACACTGGATGCGATCAAGGCCGCGGATGCGCTGCAGGTACTCGGCGGAGAAATCGAAGACTACTTCGGCGCCGGTCTGGTTACCCAGACACTCGAGGGATCCGACAAGCAGCTCACGCCGTTCGTCGCCATACAGACGGCCGCCAGCTCCGGGGCGCACCTGACCAAGTACTCCAACATCACCGATATCCATACCGGGCAGAAGAAACTCATCGTGGACGAGGCCATCGTGCCGGAGCTGCCGGTCTTCGACTATGCGGTCACGCTGGGGGCACCGCCGGAGTTGACCGCGGACGGTGCGTTGGACGGCATCGCCCACTGTCTGGAGGTGCTCTACGACTCGGTGGGCAAACCGTACCAGAAGCAGATGCAGGTTGTGGCCGGTACCGGCATCAGGCTGGTGGTCGAGTACCTGCCTCAGGTGATGGACAATCCCGCGGACGGCGAAGGTCGCGAAGCCCTGGGTCTGGCTACGGACCTGGGCGGTTACGCCATCATGCTGGGTGGCACCAACGGCGCCCACCTGACCAGCTTCTCCCTGGTGGACATTCTGAGCCATGGACGCGCGTGTGCCATCATGAACCCGTATTATACCGTGTTCTTCGCTCCGGCGGTGGAGGAGCCGCTGCGTATGGTCGGCCGTATATTCGCCGATGCGGGGTACGCCAGGCAGGACGTGGAATCGCTCAGCGGCCGGGCGCTTGGACTCGCGGTAGCCGAAGCCATGATCGCGTTCGAACGACGCATCGGATCGCCGGCCACCCTGGACGAAGTGCCTGGTTTTTCACCGGATCATATCGACCGGGCTCTGCAGGCTGCGAAAAACCCCCAGCTGCGCATGAAGCTGGAGAACATGCCGATCAAACTGACAGCCGAAACCGTGGATGAATACATGGGACCTGTGCTGGAAGCCGCCCGCACGGGTGATCTGCAGCTTATCAAGAATGTTTAGAGCGCGCGTGCCGGAGCTATGGGCCATCTCGAACTGAAACGGGTAGGTTTGTTCCTGCGGGATCCGAGTGAGCGGTATCCGGTGCGGGAACTGGGGGACTTGCTCGCCAAACTGGGGATATCCCTGGTTCTCCTGAACGGGAATACCCAAGCGGTCAACGAGCTGGACCTGGTCATCGCCATGGGCGGAGATGGCACGGTACTGCGCGCGCTGGACTTGTTCTACCGGTGTCCGGTGCTGGCGATCAACTTCGGTACCGTGGGTTTTCTCACCGCCGGAGACCGCAATGATATGGACCGGATCATCCGGCAGGTACTGGCGGGAGATTACATCATCAGCGAACGCCTGGTGCTGCAGTGTGAGTATCCGGGTGGTTCGGTGCGGTCGGTCAACGAAGTCATCGTCGGCACCAGCTACCATCTGATCCACGTGGACGTATTCGTGGATGATACCAAGATCCGCACCATTCGCGGTGATGGGGTCGTGGTCGGGACGCCCACAGGCAGCACCGCGTTGCTGCTGTCGACGGGAGCGCCTATCGTCATGCCGGACGTGCGTTGTCTGGTGCTGGACGGAATCAACGAGTACAACTTCTCTTCCCGGGCTCTGATACTGACACCGGATGCGACGATCCGGCTGCACCTTGCCCAGGATTCAAGGGACTGTGACATCCGTCTGATCAGTGACGGACGCAAGGTCTGTGAACTGGAACCGGGACAGCATGTAAGCCTGACCCAGGCGCCGTATACGGCCAAGTTGCTCTACCTGGATAGGAACTACTTTTTTCGCAATCTGTCATCCAAGCTGGGGTGGTGAATTCCTGTTGGATGCAATCTGATATTCGCGCTGGACGCCGGGGTCTCCGTCCGGCATCCAGCGCGTCATGCTACTCACAGGAGTCTCACGCAGCAACGTCGATGTCTGCCGCCTTCACCGCGGGCTGTACAGGACCGACTGGTTATAGGCGATGATCAGCCCCTGGACCCCACCGGCACCGTGCAGCGCCCGAATAAACTCCTGAGGATCGTAGTCGCGCCGGACGAAGCACTGATAGTGCGAAGGCACGGCGGTTTTCAGGCCGATTTTCCTGGCCAACCTGGCGGCTCCCTCCAGGAAGGGGAACTCGCCTTCCGACGGATGCGTGGTCAGAAAACCGATATCCGGCTGCAGCGCCCGGACCGGTGCCACCAGTTCCTCGTGCTCGGCGAACGAATGGACCGGATCACCGGAGAGGTAGATGCGAGCCGCGCCCGTGTCGATCACGTACCCCAGGTGCTCCACACCGGGCGGATCGATGCTCTCGGCCGGTATGCCTCCCGGCGGTTTGGACCAGACGGCATGCGCCGTCATGCCGTTCATGGCAGCGCTCTGACCTGCGGTCAGCGTCTGTGTCTGTGCCACCGGAATGCCTGCTTCCTGCACGGCTTGTACGCTCTCCTTCGGACCGATGCAGCACACCTCCGGATAGGCCGCCTGTATCCGCAGGATCGATTCGATGCAGGTGTGATCACCGTGGTGATGGGTCAACAGGATGAAGTCCGTGGGCAGGGTGGCTTCATCAAGGGGCGAGCGCGCATGGACGAACCGGTCCGGCGGGCGTTCGCGCGGAAAGTAGGGATCCACCTGGACGATGGTTCCCTGAGAGTCCTTGATGGCATAGCTGCTCTGGCCGAACCAGTGTATGCCTGCCTGGTCGTCGGCGACCTGCAGGTCCTCGAATGGATGCATGCCTATGGCTCCGTTTAGTATAGATGCATGGGATGCCTGTCTGCCGGCAAAGGTAAGCCGGTTCAGGGGACACGCAAGCGCTGGCCGGCTGCCGCCGTGCCGCTAGCGGCCCGCGCCGGGAAGCGACTCTGGTCAGCGGGTGAGTCTGGCCAGACGGGACGCCGGCGCGGTTCCGGTGCCGGACGGCCGGCACTCCTGCAGCCAGCCCGCTGCGGCCCTGAAAGCACCGTAAGCCATTGCCTGCCCGGCCTCCCGGGTTGATACTATCAGGCGCCCGGAACCATGGGACGTCCGCCGGCCGTTGAAACGTGGCGGCATACCTGGCGGTGAGTCTGCTTGCGACCCGTT
Source organism: Candidatus Latescibacterota bacterium (assembly GCA_007136405.1). Taxonomy (GTDB): domain Bacteria; phylum Latescibacterota; class UBA2968; order UBA8231; family UBA8231; genus SLHA01. The sequence goes on along the minus strand of SLHA01000044.1, from coordinate 18,573 downwards.
TGCCGTGTCGGTGCGTTCGCGGTTCCTTGCCGCCCAGATGCCAGGCCATCGACGCTGGCGGGTCAGGCGGCTGTTCATCGATACCAATACCAACCCAGTCAAAGCGGCGGCGATATGTCTTCATCCACGTTGTTCGATAGTCGGTATGCGCGGCACCGGAACGCGCTGCTCGATGAGCTGCTGATCTATATCCGGGGCACCTATGTAGCGGAGGAAGAAGCGGCGATGCGGATCGAATCCGTAGATCCGGAATTGCTGGCACAGCGTTCAGGACGCGGGTTCGTGAATCGCGATATTCTGGAAACGGTGTTGGGGAACCTGCTCGAGTGCGTGGCTCCGGGCTCGCACAACGCCCGCATGCCGGACAGCCGGTGCGAACCGTTGCGGCACGGTCTCCGAGAGTTGGCCGACCAGTTGTACGCGATGATCGCCCAGTCGCTGCTGGCAGCCGGTGAAAGCGGCGACATGGAGGAGAGGGCTCTGCACAACGCCTTCGGATTGCTGTACGAGCTGCCGCACCTGAAGCAGCGGGCGTTGTGGAACCGGTTCGCGTCGCTGCGCGATCCGGCGGTCTGGGATGCGTACCTGATGCACAATTGTCCGCAGCATTCGGCCGGGCTGGCCGCCGTCGATTTCGCCGCCGAACTCGAGCGGTCCATTCGCAGCCGGGACATGGACCACTACCGGCGGTTCATGCACGATCTGGGTTGTGAGGCCGCGGTCGACTATCAGCTCCAGCTGGTCATGTGCACCTATCCCGGATGGCGCGTGTTGCTCTACCACGATGCCGCCCACGCCCTCACGCACAGGGGCCCGGTCACGGGTAATTCCGAACTGGAGAGAACGCCGGTTCCGTTCCTGCCGCGGGCTGTTTCCGAGCTTGGCGGACGGTATTACCAGGCAGACCTGCATCCGGAGACCCGCATCGGGGACGCCAACTTCCTCGACCATACCCATCACGGCGTCACCACGGGGCAGACCGGAGTGATCGGCAGCGGTTGTCATCTGCTACCGTGCACCATGGGAGGTTTGAGCGAAAAGGTGCAACAGCGTCATCCCCTGGTAGGCAACTACGTGTTTGTCGGCACAGACGTAGGACTTTTCGGTTCCGTGCGCATCGGTGATGACGCGGTCGTCGGGCCCAACACGGAGATCCATGGCAATGTTGAAGTCGGCTCGACCTGCCGCATCGGCGCGTCCGCGTTCATCGGTACGATCAAATCGGGCGACGCCATGCCCGGCCGCATACGTCTGGGAGAAGGAGTGCGCGTGGGCGCGGGAACCATAGTGGAAAACAGCTCGCGGCTGGATCTGGTCATCCCGGACTACGCCGAGGTTCCGGCCAGAAGTCACGTGACCAACGATGGTTTCGGACGCCCGTGCTACACGCGCGGCTGAACAAGACGCTCACGGCCCCAGAGTGCCGACTTGGCAGGTGATGCCGCGCCGGAAGGTCAGTGCAGCGGTGCTACGAACAGAGCGGCCAGGTGGATACCCGGGTCTTGCTGCTTCATCTTGCCGCCTATGCCCAGCGTGATGCCGCCGTTGATGATCAGCGAGTCCATGATCAGCACATCGATGTTGGGCCAGATGTCGAAGGCCCAATTATTCCGCAAATGGTCCGTGTTGGTCCGCAGCAGTACATCCATGTAGCCTATGAGCCGGTCGCCCAGTTCGAGCCGGGGTTCAACGTTCAGGCTGATGACCACGCCATCAGGGGCGTAACCTCTCATAAACCCTGCCTGAAAGTGGCTGTTGATGTTCATGCCCCCTGCCCGCATGGCGTGCAGGTAACCGGCTGATACGCCGATCTTGTCGTGCTCGTTGTACACCGCCATACCGGCCGTCACGGCGCTCATCATGGTGAGGCCGTGCTTGACCCCGATAACCACATCCGAAAACGAGTCCCGGTGGTCGTGCAGCCATCCGGAGGTGATACGCATGCCAGCCTCAAGCTGGTCTGTGATGGAGTATTTGGCCATCAGGTAGGTGTCGCTGGCATCGCCGATACTGCTGAAGTCGGCTGATGTCAGGCCCGCGTTGATTCCCAATCCGCCGCCTATGCCCGGCAATACGGCGTAGGGCTCATAGAACAATGGAGAGGATATGGTCGCGTCCGCAGGTTGTGCCACGCTGGCCATGATGACCAACCCCAACAGCGTAACGATTCGGTTCATGATAATTGCCTCCGTTATGGATGGGCTCCGCAGCGGATATCTCAGCGTCTACCCGGACTGTGCGTTCCTGCGGGGCTGGCCGACTGGCTGCACCCACGATGACCGGGTGTATGCGTGATGCGAGTCATCGTGCAGGCAAGATAAGTTCGAGTCTGGCGGTGTGCAAGGCAGGGGTTCTGGTACTCATCCGGCATGGGAAACAGCCGCCAGGAGGCGATGCCCCGTTTGAACATGCTCCTATGCTGTCGGCTGTTCTGGATGGCGGAACCGGTTGTTGACAGGTATACAGCCATCACGAGGTTCCCTCATGGGGTCGCACTTTTGTCTCTGCCTGATTTCAACAGGAGGTGTACCGTCATGATAACCTTGACCGCCACCAGGCGCTTGATGCTGTCTGTTGTGTTGGGCCTCGGCTGCGTTGTGGTCACCGGCTGCGGCGATGATGATGATCCGGCGAACGACACCAGTCCCATCGGCCCGGGAAACGACGCCCCCGCGGGCGACGAGATCACTCCGGAGAACATCGACCAGGTTCATCTCGAGCTGACCACGATTCTGTCTGAAGCGATGGCCGATGATGCGGGTACGTATCCAGGCGAGCACAGCGGCACAGTGATCCTGGAGGTACTGGAAGAAGAACCTCCCCGGGTGGGAACTCTGTACACCATGTATTTCGAAAACTACTCCAACGACGGTCTTATATGGTTGAACGGTATGGCAGAATACCTGTTCCGGGACGCCACCCATTATTCTTATACGGTGGATCTGCTGATCTCCGGCGCCTACTCCGGTGCGGTGGAAGGCGAGGCCGGAATGGGCGAGGATGGCCTCAGCGGTTACTGGATCGTAGATGGTGTGCGCGTCGACTTCCCGGATCCAGACGACCGGGGACCGGCCGATCGCTAGCTGCCGTCGGGACGCAGGCGGGGGCGACAACCCGCGCCCCGACGTGTCTGCCCGGCTTCCTGCGGAACCTCAGAACCCGCAGCGTTCGCAGGCCCGGAAAAACGGCTCCGCCATGGCGGCGGCGCCACGATAGGTCATATCGCTGGTCAGCGGATGAACCGAGATGAGCCGGGCGCCGTTCTCGATGGCGACGACCATGGCGTCCTCTATGTCCTTGGGATCCTCCATGGAGCCAGAGCCGACGACGCGCCCTGTATGAATACCCACCTTGGCCGCTGCCCTGAACAGTTCGTTGACCGCATCATTGATTTCCGGCAGATCCCCCTCGCGCAAGATGGCGTCGAATGGTCCCACGAAGCCACAGGACTTGTTCCGCCCTTGCTGAACCATGAGATCCAGGATCTGGTCCCGTAGCTTGCGGTCCACGATGTACTCCTTGGTCTCGAACTGGACCCAGCCCTGGACTTCTGTTTCCGCCCCGCGCAGATCATCCGGAGTGAACATCATGGTCCGGTCACCGGTGCGTACCGGATAGCCACCACGATCATATGGTGTGGCCTGACCGGGAACCGGGAAGTTGACAGAGCGCAGATAGCGTTCCGCGTCCTCGTATGTGGTGCCGTACGGACGCAGCGTGGCGCGCGCGCCCAACTGGTACGCGTCGCCATACGCGCTCAGCGCCTCACGGTGCAGCCGTTGCACGGACAGCAGGCCCAGGCGTCCCTCGGCCGCGTTCTGTTCACGGCCATAGTTGCCTTCCCACTGGGAATGCTCGGCATCGTTGACGATCCACAGAAAGCCCGCCTTGGCCCAGGCGTGGGCCTCGGACTCACGGAAACGATGCCAGGGAATATCGTTGAAGATGCCGAGTACGGGCGGCGTCTCTTCGACGGACGGGCACTTGTCCATGATTTCCTTGAGCGGGTTGCGCAGGGGGTTGAGCGCATAGGCATACGCTCTTTCGGCGAACTGTTCGGCCTCCAGCGGCCGCCTGCCCCCCAAGGCTTCCATTGCTTTCACGAGATCCCTCCATTTTCGGGTAGACTGCATCGTACGGCTTGCTTCGGTGTCTCCGTTCCGGCCGGGATAGGTGCCGGAACCAGCGGGTGTGACCGGCCTGAACAAGATGACGGCTGACGTCTGAGGCGCATACTCGCCGGCCAGCTCCGCGGGACTGCCCGGGCTCATGAATATGGCGCGCATCACCGCGCAGCTCAAGGGAGTCGTGGCGCCAGGGGCGTCAGCAGCCCCGCAGCTGGCGTCCGAGGGTGCGAACCGCGCAGACGGCCCGCAGAAAAACCGAGCCGAAGCCTTCGGTGGCATAATACGGCACCAGGTCCCCGCCGAAGCCGCGCTTGAACATGGCGATACCCGGCATGTTGGCACCGACGAAATCGAACCGAGTGCATTCGGTTTGCCGCAGAAAGCTCCAGTACAAATAGGGAGCGGCACCGCTGGAGGCCTGTTCCGGATCTGCTCCGGCCACCCAGGCATACACGGTGTCGCCCTCCCTCACGAAGACCACGACGGCCGCCGGCCGGCCATCCGGTGCAGAGGTGGCCCAGGCTTCGCCCAGCCCGTTTTCCAGCACATGAGAGGCAAAGCGGCGCAGCGTAGCGGCGCCGACGGGTGGTCCGCCTTGCTGGCGCTGGTAGACGCGCTCGTACAGCGCCTCGAGCAGGCTGAGGTCGGAAACGGTGTGCAGGTGATAGCCGGCGCGTTCCGCTTTGCGGATGGCTGTACGGGTGCGTCTTTCCACCCTCTCCCACAGCGCCTTCAGATCGCGCCGATCCAGCCAGTAGGTGTACCGGGGGTATACGTTCCAGCCAGCCCACAGAAAGGGCCGGGTATCGCCTACGGCCGGTGTGTGAGTCAGATGCACATGGCCGTAGTGCCGCGTCAGGTGGTCGGCCAGCAGACCGGCGGCGCGGTGGTATTCCGCTTCGGCCCTGGCAGGACCTTTACCGGCCACCGGGGCGCACAGGATGCCGCCGTGCGGGGTCAGGTCAGGGGTTGCGAAGCGGCGCCCGAAACGGCTGGGTCGATCCAGTCCGGAAACCCCGGCCACCAGGCGGCCGTTGCGGCGGCAGCCCAGCAGCACGACCCTGCCGGGCAGTGCGGCCTGGGCGCAAGCCAGCCAGCGGCTGGAGGAGAACAGGTTCCCGCCCCGTGCGGTGGCCAGGAAGGCGTCCCATTCGGCATGGTCCGCAACTTCTTCCACAGTGTATTGGTCCGGCATGGGTGTGTTCACCAGGTCAAGGCTATGCAAGCCTAAGTAAAGCTACCGGACAGGTGGCGCCAAGAGGGCTTGCCGGTCTCTATCCAACGTGAGGTGCAGAGGGGCAGGTTGGGGTCGACGCTTGCCGGTTTGACTCGGAAGGTTAAGTTTTGAGGTTTACCGAACCAGGAACCATCACTGGACCGCACCCGGCCAGTTTACCGTCAGAAGGAGCAAGACATGGCGATCATCGATTTCGGAGGAGTTCAGGAGGAAGTGATCACGCGCGAGGAGTTCTCCCTGGACAAGGCACGCAATGTGCTTGCCAAGGAGCGCATTGCGGTCATCGGTTACGGCGTCCAGGGACCGGCCCAGGCCCTCAACATGCAGGACAACGGCCTGGATGTCATCATCGGGCAGGCAAGCCGCTTCAAAAGCGACTGGGACCGTGCTGTGGGTGATGGCTGGGTGCCGGGCGAGACCTTGTTCGAGGTGGAAGAGGCGGCCAGCAGGGGAACCGTGGTGCAGTTCCTCGTCTCGGACGCGGCCCAGAAAGCTTTGTGGCCGTCGCTGAAGGAATGCCTGAATCCGGGGGATGCACTGTATTTCTCGCACGGGTTCTCCATCACTTACAAGGATCTCACCGGCGTCATTCCGCCTGACCATGTGGACGTGATCCTGGTGGCTCCAAAGGGCTCGGGTACGTCCGTGCGGCGCAACTTCCTTTCCGGTGCCGGCATCAACTCGAGCTTCGCCGTGGAACAGGACTACACCGGCCGGGCGCGTGAACGGGCGCTGGCGCTGGGCATCGCCGTCGGCTCCGGTTACCTGTTCCCGACCACATTCGCCGGCGAGGTATACAGCGACCTGACGGGCGAGCGGGGAGTGTTGATGGGCGCCCTGGCAGGCGTTATGGAGGCCCAGTACCAGGTACTCCGAGCCAACGGTCACAGCCCCAGCGAGGCCTTCAACGAGACCGTGGAAGAACTCACGCAAAGCCTCATCCGCCTGGTCGATGAGAATGGTATGGACTGGATGTACTCCAACTGCTCGGCCACGGCGCAGCGTGGTGCGCTGGACTGGAAACCGCGGTTCAGGGAAGCGGTGCTGCCGGTCTTCGAGGAACTGTACGAACGGGTCAAAAGCGGCGCCGAAACAAAGCGCGTCATCGAAGTCTGCGGCGCACCGGACTACCAGGACAAGCTGGCGGCTGAACTGGCGGAGATGCGCAACTCGGAGATGTGGCGCGCCGGCCGGGCCACGCGCGATCTGCGGCCACATGAGGAGGCCCGGGCCATCAACGCGGACACCAAGGGGGTTGGGGGGCGCGGCGCCAACTGAGCGGCTAGGCGCCGCCCCACGCTCGCTGCGGACATTGCTTCGGACATACTGATCCAAGGCGGCGTGCCCGTGTCTATCGCCTCCGCCGGTTCCTGCGGCACACGGGTACGCCGTCCACATCGTGTTGACAGGCCGGGGCATCCCGGCTATATTGCGTAATTGTACCTCTTCGCTAGACGAATCCGGAGACGCAGGACTCCATGCACGCTCAGGAATATACCATCGTCCATTCCCCGTGTTTCCCGGCCGCACGCCGTCATCCTGTGACGGTTCCGGTCTCCCTTCCTGCGGTTCCGTTCATACTGCTTAGCCTGATTCTTATTAGCAGCCTTATTTACCTGTAAGGCTTCGCTTCCTTTCGCCTCCGCCGACAACCGAAAACGAAACGAAGCCTTGGCAGAATACCTCAGGCAGTGATCCAGGTGTGTTCGTGCATCATACCCAAAGGGCCTTTCACTGCAGCCTGAAAAAGGAGAATTCGCGGATGGAGCTCAGCCTCGACAGCAATGCCGGTACCAGTGACCTCGACCTTGACAGGCAGGGGAGTCGCTGGCCGGACGGCTCCACCTGCCCGCATTCCCACATCCGGCAGACGTGATACGGGAGAGTGAGCGACATGGACGCAAAAAGCCTGATCATCTTCGACACCACACTGCGCGATGCGGAGCAGACCCCGGGGGCTTCGCTGACAGTGCGTGAGAAACTGGAGATCGCCCAGCAGCTGGCGCGCCTTCGGGTGGATGTCATCGAGGCCGGATTCCCCATTTCCTCCCACGAGGACTTCGAAGCCGTGCGGCGTATCGCCAACGAGGTGAACGGTCCGGCGATCTGCGGCCTGGCCCGGGCCTTACCGCAGGATGTGGAGCGGGCCGCTGCAGCGCTGGCCGGAGCGGCGCGCGCGCGCATTCACACTTTTGTCGGCACGTCGGCAATTCACCTGCGGGGCCAGTTGAGAAAAACCGCGGACGAAGTTCTGCGGATGGCGGTGACCGCCGTGGAGCAGGCACGCGGTTTCTGTGAGGACGTCGAGTTTTCGCCCATGGACGCCACGCGCACGGATCCGGCCTACCTCTACGAAGTGGTGGAGGCGGCCATCGCCGCTGGAGCGAGCACGATCAACATACCGGATACCGTCGGCTACGCTGTTCCGGAGCAGTTCGGTGCCATGATCGCCGCACTGCTGGAGCGCGTACCCAACATCCATCAGGCGGTCATCAGCGTCCATTGTCATGACGATCTGGGCATGGCCACCGCCAACTCTCTGGCTGCCCTGCGCCACGGAGCGCGCCAGGTGGAATGCACGATCAACGCCCTGGGAGAACGGGCGGGCAATGCCTCTCTGGAGGAGGTGGTCATGGCGGTCAAGACACGCCAGGATTATTTCGGACTCCAGGTCGGTGTAACCTCCCGGGAATTGATTGCCACCAGCCGGCTGGTAAGCCGGTTGATGGGAATTGCCGTAGCGCCCAACAAAGCCATCGTCGGTGGCAACGCCTTCGCGCACAGTTCGGGCATTCACCAGGATGGCGTGTTGAAGACGCGCAACACGTTCGAGATCATGGCGCCGGAGGACGTCGGCCTGGATGACACGGAGATCGTTCTCACTGCCCGTTCGGGGCGCCATGCCCTGCAGCACCGTCTGGGGGAGCTGGGATACCACTTGTCCGGGGCGGATCTAAACAAGGCGTACGAACGTTTTCTGGAGATTGCCGACAAGAAAAAGGAGGTCTACGACGATGACCTGCTGGCCATCGCCGGAGATGAGATCCGCCAGGTGCCACAGAAGTACGTGCTCGAATACCTGCACGCCATCAGCGGCACAGGCACGGTTCCTTCGGCCACGGTGCGTCTGCGGGTAGACGGCCGGGAGGTGCTGGAAAGCGCCTGTGGCGACGGTCCGGTGGACGCCGCGTACATGGCCATAGACCAGGCAGCCAAAGCCGGGGTGAAGGTGGAGGAGTATTCCATTCGCGCTGTGACGAGTGGCAGCCAGGCGCTGGGCGAAGTGATGGTCCGGGTGTCGAAGAACGGGGTGAACTCCAAGGGACGGGGAATCTCCACAGACGTGATCGAGGCCAGCTCCAAAGCCTATGTCGACGCGCTCAACCGTCTGGAGATGCGCATCGAACGCAGTCAGCAGCAGACCGAAACCGTATAGCGGGGGGACACAACATGGGCAGGACGTTACTGCACAAAGTCTGGGACGCGCACACGGTGCGCACCTTGCCGGGTGGACAGACGCAGCTGTTCGTCGGACTCCACCTGGTGCATGAAGTGACCAGTCCACAGGCCTTCCAGATGCTTCGGGAGCGCGGTCTGGAGGTGCGCTTCCCGCAACGCACGTTCGCCACCGTGGACCACATCGTGCCGACGGATCGACTGCAGCGGCCGTATCAGGATGTCCTGGCGGAACGGATGCTGCAGGCCATAGAACAGAATGCCGGCGACTTCGCTCTGCCGTTGTTCAACACGGACGACGAACGCCAGGGCATCGTCCACATCATCGGCCCCGAACTCGGTCTCACGCAACCCGGCATGACCGTGGCCTGCGGCGACAGCCACACCGCCACGCACGGCGCCTTCGGAGCGGTGGCATTCGGTATCGGAACCAGCCAGGTCCGGGATGTGCTGGCCACCCAGTGTCTGGCCATGGCGCCGCTGAAGGTGCGGCGGATCCAGGTGGATGGCACGCTGCCGCCAGGCGTATACGCCAAGGACGTCATTCTGCATATCATCAACCGTTTGGGCGTGAACGGCGGCGTGGGGTTCGCGTATGAATACGCCGGCACCACTGTGGACGCCATGTCCATGGAGGAGCGCATGACCGTGTGCAACATGTCCATCGAGGGTGGCGCGCGCGCCGGGTACGTGAATCCGGACACCACCACTTTCGACTATCTGCGGGGCAGGCCTTATGCTCCCGCGGATGAGGCGTTCACGCGAGCCGTGGACTGGTGGCAGTGCATGGCTTCCGATGCTGACGCGGCATACGACGACCAGGTCATGGTCGATGCGGCCGCCATCGAGCCCACCGTGACCTGGGGCATCACCCCGGGCCAGTCGGCAGGGGTGGGTGCGACCATTCCGGATCCGGAGCGCATGCCGGCGGAGGCCCGCAGCAGTGCGCGCGAGGCCCTGGACTACATGGGCTTCCGTCCCGGCCAGCGGCTCGCGGGCACGAGCATCGATGTCGCTTTTATCGGCTCATGCACCAACGGCCGTCTGTCGGATCTGCGGGAAGCCGCCGGCATCGCCTGCAAGGGCAAAGTGGCGCCGCACGTCACCGCCATCGTGGTGCCCGGTTCGCGTCAGGTGCGCGCCGCCGCGGAAGCCGAGGGACTGGACAAGATTTTTACCGAAGCGGGATTCCAATGGCGCCACGCCGGATGCTCTATGTGTCTGGCCATGAACCCGGACAAGCTGCAGGGGCGCCAGGTATGCGCCTCGTCCAGCAATCGCAACTTCAAAGGCCGTCAGGGCAGCGCCACCGGCAGGACCCTGTTGATGAGCCCGGCCATGGTGGCGGCTGCGGCGCTGGAGGGCGCGGTCGTGGATGTCCGCGCGGTACTCGGTTGAGGGAGGAGCTGGAATGAACGACAGTCATGTGACCAATATACACGGACGGGCCTTGCCACTGCGGGGTGCAGACATCGACACGGACCGCATCATCCCGGCCCGTTTCCTGCGCACGGTGACGTTTGACGAACTGGGCGGGCACGCCTTCGAAGACGACCGTGCCGGCGGCGGGCATCCATTCGACGATCCGCGCTACCAGGGTGCTTCCATACTGATCACCAACGCCAATTTCGGTTGCGGCTCGTCCCGGGAGCACGCCCCCCAGGCGCTCATGCGCTCCGGCATACGCGCTTTCATCGGCGAGTCCTATGCGGAAATTTTCTTCGGTAATTGTGTGGCCAACGGTCTGCCGTGTGTCGTGCTGCCGCCGTCGGACGTGGCGCGGCTGCAGGACATGGTGGAGGCGGATCCGGCGCTCATCGTATCCTTGAATCTCACCCAGCTCACCGTAACCTGCGGCTCCCTGACGCTGCCGATCGGCATACCGGAGGGGGCGCGTGAGCAACTGGTCACGGGCAGGTGGGATTCACTGGGACAACTGCTGGAAGCCGGGGCGCAGATCGAGGCAGCGGCGGCCAGACTGCCATACATCGATGGCGCGTTCGGCTGACTTCAACATGATCACGCTGTGGCTGCCGCACGGGGCGGCTTCCGCCGCAGCACAACAGGGAGGGTGTTTTGTATACAATCGCGGTCATACCTGGCGATGGCACGGGACCGGAAGTGGTCCGAGAGGGACTGAAGGTGCTGGAAGCGGCAGCCGGAGCAGAGGGGTTTCGCTATCAGACCCAGGAGTTCGACTTCGGCGGCGAACGTTACCTGAGCACGGGCGAGATCCTGCCGGATTCTGCTGTCGAGGAGTTGCGTGCCTTCGACGCCATTTACCTGGGCGCCATCGGTCATCCCGGCGTCAAGCCCGGAATCCTGGAAAAGGGCATCCTGCTGCGTCTGCGTTTCGAGCTGGATCAGTATATCAACCTGCGACCGGTCAAACTGTATCCCAACGTTCCCACGCCGCTGCGGGACAAGGGACCGGAGGATATCGACTTCGTCGTCGTGCGGGAAAACACCGAGGGTCTGTACGCCGGCGCCGGCGGCTGTCTCAAACGCGGTACGCCGGACGAGGTCGCGGTCCAGGAATCCATCAACACCCGCAAGGGTGTCGAACGCTGCCTGCGTTATGCGTTCGAATACACCCGCAAGCGCCACCAAGACATGACGCTGACGCTCTGCGGCAAGACCAATGTGTTGACTTATGCGTTCGACCTGTGGGAGCGCGTCTTCCACGAGCTGGGCGCGGCGGAGTACCCGGATATCAAACGTGAATACGCCCACGTGGATGCCACCTGCATGTGGATGGTGAAGAACCCGGAATGGTTCGACGTCATCGTCACGGACAACATGTTCGGAGACATCATCACCGATCTGGGCGCCATGATCCAGGGCGGCATGGGAATCGCGGCTGGAGGCAATATCAACCCGGAAGGCGTCTCCATGTTCGAGCCTATCGGGGGGTCGGCGCCCAAGTACACCGGGCAGAATGTCATCAACCCGATGGCTGCCATCGGCGCCTGTCAGCTCATGCTGGCAACGTTGGGCGAGGACAGGGCGGCCAGCCGGGTGGAGCAGGCTATCGCCCATGCGCTCACACGGATCGACGATCTGGGTGCAGGACGCATGGGATACAGCACCTCGGAGGTGGGCGACATGGTGGCCGAGGCGGTCGCCAAAGCGACGTGAACGCGGCGTAAGAGCCGCACGTTCGCAACCGTGTGCGGCAGGCAGGCCTGCAGAGGATGACGGTTGCGTCACCGGCGTTCGGCGCGCGGGCCGTGTTCCACTGTAACAGGCCAACAGCGGGAGCTGTGTATGTCCACGCCATCACAGATAGAGATCTATGATTCGACGCTGCGCGATGGCGCCCAGACGGAGGGGATCGCCTATTCCCTGGATGACAAGCTGATCATCGCGCAGCGGCTTGACGACCTTGGCGTGCACTTCATCGAGGGCGGCTGGCCGAACCCCACCAATCCGAAAGACCTGGCTTTTTTTCGCGAAGTGCGCCGGCTACCCCTGCGCTCCCGCGTCACCGCCTTCGGCAGTACGCGCCGCGCCGGTTTGAGTCCGGCTCAGGATCCCACGCTGGATACCCTGCTGCGCGCCGAGACGGAAACCGTGACCATCTTCGGCAAGAGCTGGAAACTGCATGTGCAGCAGGTGCTGCGCTGCAGTCTGGAACAGAACCTGGCTTTGATCGAGGATTCCGTGGCCTACCTGGTGGCGCGCGGACGCGAGGTGATCTATGACGCCGAGCACTTTTTCGACGGATATGGCGCGGATCCGGAATATGCGCTGAGTACCCTGCTGGCTGCCGAGCGCGGCGGCGCCCGCATCGTCGTGCTCTGCGACACCAACGGCGGCGCCATGCCGTCGGAGGTATTCCGGATCACCGGGCAGATGCGCGACCGTCTCGGCGTGCCTCTGGGCATACACACGCATGATGATACCGGTGTGGCCGTGGCCAATACTCTCCTGGCCGTCGAGGCCGGAGCGGTTCACATCCAGGGAACCATCAACGGGTACGGTGAACGCTGCGGCAATGCGAATCTGTGCGCGCTCCTGCCCAATCTGGAGCTCAAGCTAGGACGGCATACCATCGGCAGCGAACGGCTGCGCGGCTTGATGGACGCCTCGCGGTTCCTCAGCGAAGTGGCTAATGTGGCCCACGATCACAACCAGCCGTATGTGGGCGAGAGCGCTTTCGCCCACAAGGGGGGCGTTCACGTGGACGCCATGATGAAGGCACAGGCAGCCTACGAGCACTGCGATCCCGGAGTGGTCGGCAACAACCGGCGCTACCTGCTTTCGGACCAGGCCGGCACCAGTACCATCGTCAGCAAGCTCGAACGCCTGTGTCCGGGACTCGACAAGCGCGATCCGAGTGTCAGGCGTCTGCTGGAAAGGGTGAAGCGGCTGGAGCACGAAGGCTACCAGTACGAGGCGGCAGAGGGTTCGTTCGTGTTGATGGCGCAACGCGTCCAGGGCAGATACAAGGATCGCTTCTCGCTGGTCAGTTTCCGGACGATCAACCGTAAAACCGGGGACCAGGACGAGGAATCGGAAGCCATCGTCAAAATCCGGGTGGACGGTCGCGTACACCACACCGTGGCCGAAGGTGACGGGCCGGTGAACGCGCTGGACCAGGCCTTGCGCAAAGGTCTGGAAATAGATTTTCCCTCCATTCGTGAGGTCCACCTGGAGGACTACAAGGTGCGAGTGCTGTCCAGCCGCGATGGCACCGCCGCCAAGGTTCGCGTGCTGATCGAATCCACCGACGGTCGCGATGTATGGGGTACGGTAGGAGTGTCGGAAAACATCATCGACGCGAGCTGGATCGCCCTGGCGGACAGTCTGCATTACAAACTGATGAAAGACGCGGGAATCCTGCCGGCGGCCGCGGCCAGCAACGGCGCGGGCACTGCGGCTGCGGCCATGATTGACAGCCAACAAGAGGGGATGACGCGGTGAACTGGATCGACGGGGGTACGGTGACGACACCGGCGGGTTATCTGGCTGCCGGTGTGTCGGCGGGCATCAAACCGGGTACGAACAGGAAGGATGTGGCCCTCGTGGTCAGCACCGCCCCGGCCAGCGCCGCGGCGGTGTTTACCACCAACCGCGTCCAGGCGGCCCCTATCCATGTGGACCGCGAGCATCTGCAGGACGGCTGCGCCCGTGCTGTGGTGCTCAACAGCGGCAATGCCAATGCCTGTACAGGAGAGCAGGGCAGGCGGGACGCCGAGGCGATGTGTGCCATTGCCGGGGCTGCCCTGGGTCTGGATGCCGCCACGGTGCTGGTTTGTTCCACCGGGGTTATCGGGGTACCCATGCCCATGGACCGGATCACAGCCGGAGTCAAGGCGGCGGCAACGGTTCTGTCGGCGCAAGGTGGTGCCGATGCAGCCCGAGCCATCATGACCACGGACACCGTGCCCAAGACGTGCGCCGTGGAACTGGACTGCCAGGGATCGGCAGTGCGCCTCGGTGGTATGGCCAAGGGTTCGGGCATGATTGCCCCGAACATGGCCACCATGCTGGCGGCGATCACCACGGACGCGGCTGTGGAGCCTGAGTTGCTCCAGGAACTGCTCGGTCGGGCGGTGCGCCGCTCCTTCAACTGCGTCACCGTCGATGGCGACATGAGCACCAACGACACGGTCATCCTCCTGGCCAACGGCGCCAGCGGCGCTCCCCGGCTGACCTCTGGCGACGATCCGGCGGTCGGACGTCTGTATGCCGGGCTGGAGGCCGTGTGCTGCAATCTGGCCAGGCAGATCGCCCGCGATGGTGAAGGCGCTACCAAGCTGGTGAGCGTCGATGTCCAGGGCGCCGTGGACGAGATGGCGGCACGACAGGTCGGTCTGGCGGTGGCCAACTCCATGCTGGTGAAGACGGCGATATTCGGTAACGACCCCAACTGGGGACGGATCCTCTGCGCCATGGGATATGCCGGCGTCGCCTTCGATCCCGGCGCAGCCACGGTGACCTTGTGTGGTGTGCGCATCTACGGCGGCGGCGCCGGACAGCCCTTCGATGCCCAGGCGTTGAGTGCCGCCATGGCGGGCAAGGAAGTGTCCATCGGCATCGATCTGGGCGTCGCCGGCGGTGGCGGAGCGACGATCTTCACCTGCGACCTGAGTTACGAGTACGTCCGCATCAACGCAGAGTATACCACCTGACCAGAGGAGATTAGGATGCCGCTCGCTCACAACGTTCAGCGCGTGCAGCCGTCGGCCACCATGGCTATTTCGGCCAGGGCAGCGGCCATGCGCCGGGACGGCGTCGACGTCATCGCCCTTTCGGCCGGCGAACCTGATTTCGATACCCCGCAGAACATCAAGGATGCGGCGGTGCGTGCCATCGCCGCCGGATTCACCAAATATACCATGCCGAGTTCCGGCATCATCGAACTGAAGGAAGCCATAGCCGCCAAGTTCGCCGCGGACAACGGGCTGCATTACGCCACAGAGGAGATCATCGTCAACAATGGTGCCAAGCACTGCCTGTACCTGGCCGTGGCTGCCCTGGTCAATCCCGGCGAGGAAGTGATCATTCCCACACCGTACTGGGTGACTTACCTGGAGCAACCGCGACTGGTAGGAGCCGAACCCGTCGTCGTGGAGACGTCGGCGGATGACGGCCTCAAACTGACCGCGGACGCGTTCAGGAAGGCCATCACGCCGCGCACGCGGATGCTCTATCTCAATACACCCTCCAATCCAAGCGGCATGCTGTACACCCGGGCGGAACTGGAAGCTCTGGCCGAGGTGGCGGTAGAGCACGGCATCTACGTGCTGAGTGATGAGATCTACGAGAAACTGGTGTACGATGACGCTGAACATGTGTCCATCGCGGCGCTCGGACCGTCGATCCGGGATCTCACCATCGTGGTCAACGGCGTTTCCAAGGCCTACGCCATGACCGGTTGGCGCATCGGTTATGCCGGCGCCACGGCGGAAGTGGTGGACGGCATGAACCGAATCCAGAACCACGAGGTGTCCCACCCGGCCTCCATCTCGCAGAAAGCTGCGGTAGAAGCGCTGACCGGACCGCAGGGATCCATCGAGGAAATGCGCACCGCCTTCGACCAGCGCCGGCGCTACATGGTGGACCGGCTCAACGCGCTGGACGGCGTCCGCTGCACCATGCCGCAGGGTGCCTTCTATGCCTATCCGGAGGTGCATGAGCTGTACGGATCCCGGGTGGGGGACCGTCGCATCGAGGACTCGGTCGATCTGTGCGCATACCTTTTGGACGAGGCCTGGGTCGCGTGCGTACCCGGTGCGGGCTTCGGCACACGGGCGCACATCCGCCTGTCCTACGCAACTTCCATGCAGAACATCGAGACGGCGATGGACCGCATTCAACATGCCGTGGAGCGGCTGCGTTGAGCCTGCCGAACAAAGTGTGGCGTGTTGGTGTCTGTTCTATCAGGCGGGCCGGTGCCTTCATCCGTGACCATCCAACCGCCTGTGGCAGTCCGCCGGTATCCGTTCAAGACTGCCTGGAGCCGCTCACACCGGAGGCGAATGATGGCGGAAAATGCCTTCCACCTGGATTTCGAGCAACCGGTGATCGCCCTGGAAAAGCGCATCGCCGAGTTGTCCCAACAAGCTGAATCGGACGGCCTGGATCTGAGCGAGGAGATCGGCCGGCTGGAGGAACGGGCCGAGGATCTGCGCCAGAGGGTGTACCGCGATCTGACTCCCTGGCAGCGTGTGCAACTGAGCCGGCATCCGCAACGTCCGTACACGCTGGACTACCTCACCCGGATGACGAGTGATTTTGTCGAGCTGCACGGAGACCGCGCCTACGGGGACGATGCCGCCGTGGTCGGCGGCGCCGCACGCCTGGACGGCGAGCCCATCATGGTGGTGGGCATGCAGAGCGGACGGAATGTGGCCGAGCGTCAGCGCCGCAACTTCGGCATGCCGCACCCGGAAGGGTATCGCAAGGCATTGCGGATCATGCATCTGGGCGCCAGGTTCGGACTGCCGGTTCTCAGCCTGGTGGACACTTCGGCGGCGTATCCTGGCGTGGAAGCCGAGTACCGGGGGCAGGCTGAAGCGATTGCCCGGTGCATGTACGAAATGTCGCACCTGCCGGTACCCGTGGTGGTGGTGATTCTCTCTCAGGGGGGCAGCGGCGGCGCGATCGCTCTGGGCGTGGGTGACCGCATACTGATGCTGGAGAACGCCTGGTACGGTGTGATCGCTCCGGAAGCTTGTTCGACCATCCTGTTCAAGACCCGCGAGCGGAAGGAGGAGGCGGCGGACGCGTTGAAACTGACCGCATCGGATCTGCACGAGCAGAAAATCATCGATCAGATAGTGCCGGAGCCGTTTGGGGGAGCGCACCGGGACTGGGACGAGGCGGCGGCGCTTCTCAAGCGTAGAGTCACCGAGGCACTGGCCGAACTGCGGCTGCTGTCAGCCGAGGAACTGGTGCGCAACCGGGTGGAGAAATACTGCGCCATGGGCGCATATTCAGACTAGCGCCATACCGGCAGGCAGGCAATGGACGGCCGCTGTTGATGGAAACGGCGCCCGTGTCGCTGGACACGGGCGCCGTGGATTTCTGGGCCTGCTGACCAACAATGGCGTGCAGGCGATGTCAGTTGCGACGGATGCGGTCGAACAGCCGCTCCAACCGCTCGAAGACGGTCTTGATCATGTCCTCATCCCAGTCACCGTCCACGTTGACCCGGACGATGGACTGCAGCGTCTGCAGATAGGCCCGCTGGACCTCGTTGAGCGTTTGTGCCTCCGGTTGCTCGTCCGGCGCGGGGGCCGGCTCCGGGCGCTGTCCCGCATCACGCTGTCCCGCATCACGCTGCGGCTGGGGACTGCGCTGATCCCTGCCGGCGTTCGCTTCCCGTCCGCCTGCTGTGTCGCGGCTCCCGGTAACCTCCCGCCCGCCGTTGCGGCTGTCTTTGCCATCCCGTCCCCGCGATCGGTCATGATTTCCGTCGCGCCCCTGACCCTCTCGCCCCTCGCGCCCCTGCGGGCGCTGCGGAGGGGCCTCGCGGCGCTGCTGCTGGTTGTTGCGCTGAGGCTCCGGGGGCTGCTCGCGCACCGGCTCTGCCGTCTTGTCTTGTGGCGGCGGTTGCACGGCCGTGTCTTGCGGCGGTGAGTCCGAAGGAGCCGCCGCCGGTTCATCCGAGGAGGCGTCAGCAGCGGCTTCGGTGTCCTGGGAGCGGCGTTCCGGTGCCGGCGATGACGGGGTGTCGCTCGAGACAGCCTCCGGCGCCGGCGGTGGCGGCTGGTCGACAGGCGCTTGCGGCGGCCGTGGCTTGGCAACGAACACCGGAGCCTCGCCGAAATCAGCCTCGTTGAGCAGATACTTGAAAAACATCTTCATCTTGTTGGCCGAGTCCCGCCCCATCCCGGTACGTTCCCGGAAGAAGTCAACCATGTGGTCATCGCTGAGCGTTTCCCCTGAATCCTGCCACTGCTTCACCAGATCTCCATACAGGTCGCGGAGGATCTCCGCGATAGCGTATGGCCGATAGTCCGTGTCCACCAGACGGTACAGGCGTTCGGTAGGTGCCTGTTCACGGTCTATCAGACGCATGGCCTCTATGCCGCGCAGGAACCGGTATATCATGGAGGGGGTTCGAATGATGGCGCGGACGTAGTCCCGGTCTATCTGATCCGGCACCTGATTCTCCAGGCGGGACAGAAACTTCTCGAACTGGGTTTTGGTGACATAGGGATACCAGGTCTTGCTCTGTGCCTGGGGAGGCTCGTCTTCACGCGCGCCTGAGTCTGCAGGAGGCTGTGTCTCCTGCGCATC
>SLHA01000114.1 GCA_007136405.1 Candidatus Latescibacterota bacterium | reverse complement strand
CTTCCCCCTCAGATCACAAGGTCGGCCACCCGGATGTGGTGATTTCGGAGCTCAATAGCCCGGCCTGCCAGTACCCCTGTCAACGCTTCGCCGCCCGCCTTACGACGAGCCGACGCATGACTCCAGAGCTCCTGATTTGTCCACTGTAACTCATTGCAGCTGTGCGTACTAATCTGATGGACCGGACATATTGGCGATGTGGCGCGCGGACGCGGAAACACCTTGGCGAGGAGCCGTGGCGATCCGCCTATCTGCAACCGGGCAAACGCGCTGCGGAGACAACACCCCATCTGTATACTACCTCGACGCGACGAATGCGCCACGGCGGAAACTGCGCCAGATCAGGAGGTCTGGACTCGGGGCCATGACTGGTCGCTAGCCTTTATCATGCGGGGGACTTGCACCCCCTACCCTTTGCCGGCTTTGGCCGGCGCTTTCTATCTGTCCCCATTTCAGTCAATTTCACTCTCAGAGATGTCTCCCGCTGACAAGGCCTCGTCCATCGCATCCAGCATGCCGCAGCATCGCTGCAGGACCCACGCAGCCATACCGAGCGCCTCCTCGGCATCCCGATCGAAATAACTCTGTCCGGGGGTCAGGTCTGGCAGCCCGTTCGGACACCGCGTTGGGATGTAGAATCTATCCAAAGCCGCCGCTGTCTCCCTCCATATCTTCGTATCCGGCAAACCCTCCCACGCCCGGCCTTCCTGTATCAGTTTCTGTATGGAGTGCCCCCATGGCTCTTCTCCGGCGCCATACCAGACCCCCTTCACCGCCTTCTCGGTACACTGCTGGGCCAGGAAGCAGGCATGCGCTGGCATTCCGGCGTCTCGCAACGTCCGTGCTGCCCGCAGGTCTTCTCCTGCCGTATCCAGCCAGCGCCGGCCCTCGTGCAGATCGTCATGGCGACTCATCGTAGATCACCCGCCCCTCTCTCAGTGCCCGTGCGATAAACCGTCGCCGCGACAAGCGCTCTAACTCCTCTGGAGTATAGATCAGAACCTCCATCTCCCTCTCCGGAGCCGCATCGTACAGGTCGACCAGCACCTGCCCGTACCGGTCCAGAAACCGCTCGTTCGTGCGCTTCACCAGGATCAGATCCAGATCACTACGCCTGGACGCTGTGCCTCTCGCCACCGAGCCGAACACGATCGCCTTCTCGAACCCATGGACTGCCAGCACCGGCCCCAGCCGCTCAGCCAGGCGCGCCAACTCCTCTTCTCGCTCATGGGACATGAAATGGGGACGGATTTATTTTCTTAGGAGTTCCCCATCGGCGTTCGCCGACCCCAGGGCATGAAGCACAAGCAGGTAGCGTAGAGTTTCATAGTAGAATCGCACAGACTGTTTTTGTCAAGCATAATTGTGTTTCCTCACACACGCCGACACGCTAGGGGTGAGAAAATAAATCCGTCCCCATTTCCAACGTCCCCATTTTAGGCCATTTTGGGCCGGCCGGGTCGGCGTCGCTCGATGCGGCAGCCGACGATCTGCTCCACTTCGTCCACGAATCGCTGGTTGCCGGTGAGCTGGCCGCGCTGCAGCGCCTCGCGCATCAGCGACAGCTCTTTCTCCGGCTCGTTCTGGTCCATATACACAGCGTATTGTCGTCGCCGGTCGGTCTCGTTGTCGGCCAGGTCCAGGTATGCCGAGTCGAAATCGATCCAGCGCTCTTCTTCGCCCATGCGCTGCCGATAGCTGGACCAGGCGTAGTCCCCGGCTGCCGTCACCATGCGTGCCCGTACCGGATTCAACTCGATGTACCGCGTGCACGCCAGAAGGTACGTCTCCGCCTGTACGGGGCTGGACTTGTAGCGCCCTTCCCACAGGGTGCCGGACCGACCATCCAACCGGTTACGATACCGTGTGGCCCTGGCGGCGAGCGCCTTCATCAATCGGCCCATCGTTGCAGACTCATCTTCCGGACCCAGCAGCAGGTGCACGTGGTTCGTCATCAGACAGTACGCGTACACCCGGACATCCAGCGTGCTGCTCAACTCACGCAGATCCTCCAGGTACCGCCGGTAATTCCCCGACCCGGCAAACACCACCTCCCGATTATGCCCCCGCTGCACCACGTGGTGCGGCACATGAGGTAACACCACTCGCGCCATCCTGGGCATGCCTCTTTCTCCAAAATGGGGACAGATTTATTTTCTCCCCCCCGGGATAGTTATATTGGGCCTGAGCAACAGATTACCCGTCTGTCCCTATTTGGCTACAGGTCATCATGAAGACACCTTGCACCACTCTGGGATTGATGGGGCGAGAAAATAAATCTGTCCCCATTTTATGCCTCCTGACCTTCTTCGTTGCCGGCGCGTCCACGCCATCCTGCGTGTCCGCTCCTGCAAGTAGCGTACCCACCCATCGGACCGGCCAAGCGCCGTCTCCCGTCGCACACATCCACTGGAGCGGCCAGGCACCGTCACCGGTCGTGCCTATCTACGATCGGCGCGAACGGCCGGTGTTTCTGCGCGAGCTGTACTCGCTCGAACGCGACGAAGACTATCAGATCGCCCGCGCACTGGGGTTCAACGCTGTCATCGGCCACGGAGCCAGGACCTTCGAACTCGCCGCGCGCGTCGGCTTTTACGTGACCGAAGCCAGCTGGTACCACCGCGGTTTCGACCCGCATGAGGTTCGTGCCGAAGCGGAGGCTTTCCGCCACCAGCCCTGGCTCATCTCATACAATCTCAATGACGAGCCTGACCTGCGCACCCATATCGCCCCGCCCGCGGTACTGGACAGTGCCGCCACCGTGCTGCGCCGGTATGATCCGGGAGCGCGCACGTCCGTAACGCTGGCCGGGACGTCGGGGTTCGCGCACCACCTGCCGGCCTTCGCCCAGGTGGTCGACATAGTGCGCGTGGATCCCTATCCGCTCATCGCCAACCAGCCGCTGGACCAGGTCCGAGAGCTGGTCGAATACACCCGCCGATCTGCTCCCGACAAACCGGTGATCGCCATCCTCCAGGCCTGGACCTGGCCCGCTGGCACCTTCCCGACCGGCCCGCAGCTCCAGCAGATGGCCTGGCAGAGTCTGATAGCCGGAGCCGCGGGTTTGAGCTATTACGACTGGAACGATGCGGTCTGGTGCGGCGACCATCCGGACATCCTGCCCGCCATGGCTGCGGTCAACCACTGGATCGACGCGGATCTGGAGCCGTTCCTGGTACAGGCAGAGCGCTACCCGCCGGTCGCTGACGGTGATGTGTACGCCGGTCTGTGGCGCTTATCGGAGGAACAGTGGCGCTTGCTCGTGGTGCGCCTCGACAATGAAGAAGGAACCGCCCGCGCCCGCTTCACCCTCCCTGATGGAGTGCGTCACGATGGTACCGTGTATGTGGCAAAAATGGGGACAAAAATGGGGACAGATTTATTTTCTCAGACTCAATCCAACCATCTCGGAGGTGAGAAAATAAATCTGTCCCCATTTTCCAGCTTCACGGTGGACCTGCCCGACCTGGCAGCGGTGGTGGTCTCACCCCGGCCATTGCCCCGGCCGCGGCCGGGGCTCATGATACCGCGGTCTCCGCGCCAGACGGAACCGGCTTCGCCCGGCGCTCTCTATGCCGCCGATCTGGCTGGCCGACCGTTGCACCGGATCGAGACGTCGCAGCCCCTGGAACCCTGCGTCTTGCTGCCCCCCTCCACTCCCTGGCGCGCTGCGGAGCTTCACCTGAAGGTCACGCCCGCGGATCCGTACCTGCGGCTCCCCATCTTTCCCGGTGGCCGCTTCATTCAGCGCCTCGAACTTCACCGAGACGCCGGGGGCGAAGGATCTCCTCCCACCATCGAGCTCACAGGTTGGCACGACAACCGGGCTTGGCGCAGGCAGGCGGCGCTCGACGCGATCGCGACCCTGCACCCGGCCGCCGCCGAAGCTTCCGGCTACGGCGCCATCGCGGCCAATCTGGAGATCCACCTGCCACCCGGCGAGTGGCACACCGGCCGTGATCATCTGCTCTATCTACGCATCACTACGGACCCGGACAGCAGGCCTGGCGCCGGCCCCGGTGGGCAGGTATTCGAGCGCGTGTTGCGTTATGTCGTGCAACGGCCGTTCGCGGCCCACTGGTCGTGGGACGGCGAAACCGGCGGCGAAGTCGTGCTGCAACCCCGCTTCCCGGCCACGGCCTTCCCCGCCCCCTTCTGCTCCCTCACCATCGCCATATGGGTCGGCGATGAACTCGCGCCCGTCGAGCCCGCGTCGAACGCGCCATGCGCACCGGAACCCTGCGATCCCTCCGCCTGCCTGCGCCGCCGTGTAACCGCTCTGCCCGTGCCCACCACGGACTCCACCACACCGCTACCCATCCACGTCCAGGTGAGTAGCGACGGCCTCAACCTGTTCGACGCGGAGGTGGCCAACGTGCACGCGGTCGAAGGCCGGCCGTTGAGTCCGGCATCGCCGCGTCCGGCCGCCATCCATCCCCTGTCCGAACGGCTCGATCTGGACGCGACTCCGTGGGCACGGCTCTGGGCGGTCACGCGGACATGGCCGCCCCTGTCCCATTTCCTGGTGGCCGGAAGCCGGCGTTTTGCCACGGAAACGCACCGTACCTGGTTCGCCAGCGACGGCCAAGCTCTCCTCTGGTTCATCGACTACGACGCCCCGGCCGGCGTTCGTGCCGAGACCCGGGTGGCGGATCACCCCGTGGACGCCTCACCGCAAGGCGAAGCCTTTGCCCGGCGCCGGCGTGATACCGCCTTCGGTGGGGACGACATGGCCTGGCTGGCCATCGGTACGCCAGATGATGCCGTGTACCTTCTCCAGGTGAACGCCAACGGCGTCGCCCGCAGCGCCCGCATCGTGCCCCATATCGAGCCCTGGATCCCGGATCTGCAGATCCGCGTCCGGCAGGACACCCACCGCTGGCAGCTGATCGCGGCCATTCCCCTGCACAGCCTGAACGCCGGCCCGGGCAGCGACCTGCGCCTCAACGTGGGCGGCGTGCGCAGCATCGCACCAACGCTCTCCACCTCTTGGAACTACTGGGAAAATGGGGACAGATTTATTTTCTCAGGCTCCACCCAACTCCCCCAGCGGTGAGAAAATAAATCTGTCCCCATTTTCTGTCCCTTTTCGTCACGGAGTTCAGTTAGAGCGCGCGAGCATACGCTGACGAAGGCCTGATCGAGGAACGCCATCCGTTCGGCCTCGAGCTCAAACCCGTACACATTTCGGAAGAGATGCCTGAACCGTAGGTATGGAATCAGGTCTCGACGGAGTCCTTCCGTTATCACCGCCGGCCTAACCCCCTCAAGGTTCAGAGCCATGTCCTGCAGCAGATCCCGGTGCCACTGCTCTGACCTGGGGAGCCCGCCGTTCAGCTCCTGGACAATCCGGCAGAATGCCCGCTCGAGCCCCGTGTAGAAATCGTGCAGCAGAGACGCCTGCGCACGCACACGGATCCAATCCGGGATGTCCTGCGGGATCCGGCCGTAGTCATCGGCCACGCGCTGGACCGCGGCTACTTCAAGCTCCAGTTCCTTGCGTATCCGTATGAGGGCCACACCATCCTGGTTCACAGCGGCACCCCCCTTTCCCGCACAATCTCGCGAATGAGGTCGTTGGCGTCTTCGAGCGGAATGATATCGAGCGTGATATCAGTCAGCTCCTGGGCGCGGCCTGAGACATCGAAGTAATCTCTCTTCGGCACACCCTCCACGACCAGGTCAATGTCTGACAGTGAGCCAAAGGGCCGATCTGGATCGAAAAGGGATCCGATCCCGTATACCCGCGCGCCGGTCTCCTCCTTGAGGAAATGCGCCACCGCGAAAGCGTCTGCCAGGGCTTGACGGCGTCGCTCTGGGTCGTGCCTCCTGGCCGCCAAGTTGGCGTGGGGGCGATATTGGTTACGGGTCGTATTCGCCATGACCCTTTCTCCAAGAATAGGTCGTTGCCCGCAGAGTGCTATGACTGGGCCACTGGTACTCCTCGGAAAAAAAGACAGTGTATTTCGCCAGCCACCCTGTATCCTCACGCACCGCTGCATCCGGTATGCGCATTCTCATCAGATGCTACATCCAACCCCGCTACCGCGCAAATCCCGGGAAAATGGGGACAGATTTATTTTCTCATTTTCTCAGGCTCCACCCAACTCCCCCAGAGGTGAGAAAATAAATCTGTCCCCATTTCCGCATTTCCGAGGTGAGAAAATAAATCTGTCCCCATTTTCAGTCCCCATTTTCACCCCATTTTCGCCATCCCGTTTTCATCCCCTTTTTACCCCTTCGGCTGACAATCGGTATCGCTCTCCGGTCGCCGGGCAGACCGCCTCGCCGGCGCCCTCCACGGGCAGGGGCAGGCGCTCCCCGTGCCGGCTCACCCAGCCGACGTGCCGCGACGGATTGCCCAGCACCAGGGCATAGTCCGGCACGCTGCGGGTCACTACCGCGCCCGCGCCCACGAAGGCGTACTGGCCGATGGTCACGCCGCACACCACGGTGCAGTTGGCCCCCAGGGTCGCGCCCCGCCGCACCCGCGTCGGCCTCGCCTGGTCCATCTTGTCCACCTCCGCCCGCGGCATGAAGACGTTGGTGAACACCATCGACGGCCCGCAGAACACCCCGTCCTCGAGCGTCACGCCCTGATACACGGAGACGTTGTTCTGAATCTTGCAGCGGTCGCCGATGACCACGTTCGGTCCGATCATCACGTTTTGTCCCACGGTGCACCCGCTGCCGATGCGCGATCCGGACAGCACGTGCGAAAAGTGCCAGATCCGCGTCCCCGCGCCGATTTCCACGTCGGCGTCGATCACAGCGGTTGGATGCGCCATATAACGCACGTCGGAATAACGCACGTCGGACGCATGCGGTGTTGACGGTGCAGCCGGCGCTGGCGCCGCCGTATTCGCTACGGCAGGCTGGACCTGTCCTGGAGTCGCTGTCGTCGAATCCGCCGCTCCCACCGTACCAGCATCACGGCCCGTCGCGGCCGGTGTCGACGCTGGCGTGCCCGCCGCGTCAGCCGCTCGCGCCCCGGCCGCGCGGTCGCGGGACATCATGGCTGAGGTCTCTGCGGCAGTGGCCGCCTCCCGCCCCGGCGACTCGGCCCATCCTGACGTCGCCGCCAACCCTGCCGTGGGGCTCATCGCGCCCGCCGCGCCGCGTTCGGGCGCGCCGGCCATCGAGCTGCCGACGAACACCGGGGTGCCGCCGCCGTCCATCGCCGCCTGCGCTGCGCGTAACACCCGCAGCACCCGCAGCCCCTCCGCCCCGTCGGTCAGCGGACGCTTTCCGGTGGCCACACACTCGATAAAATGCTCGCACTCCCGCCGCAACGGTTCCGCCTCGGCGATGTCCGGCCGCTCCGCCTCCGCCCGCACTGGCACCGGCATCTGCTCCGGCCACTGGATCTGATGCGGATACAGCAGCAGCTTGTCGGCCCACGGCTGCGTATCGTCGAACACCGCCATGCGGCGCTCGCCCACCACCACCAGCTTCTGCTCCTTGAACGGATGCAGCCAGGATACGAACACATGGGCGCGCAGCCCCGACTCGAACTCGAGGTGCGTCGTCGTGACGTCGGCGATGCGCTGATGCAGGTAGCACCCGCCGGTGGCCAGCACGCGCGCCGGCAACTCCCCGGCCAACGCCAGGATCATCGAGATGTCGTGCGGCGCGAACGACCACAGGATGTTCTCCTCCCGCCGGATCTTGCCCAGATTCAGCCGATGCGAGTAGACATAGTCGATCCGTCCCAGGGCCCCGCTCTGCGCCAGTTCCTGCAGGTGCACGAAGACCGGATGGTAGCGCAGCAGATGCCCCACCATCAGCACCCGCTCCCGCTCCTCCGCCAGTTCGATCAACTCCCGGCCCTGCCCCTCCTCCAGCACCAGCGGCTTCTCCACATACACATGCTTGCCCGCCAGCAACGCCTCCCGCGCCAGTCCGTAGTGCGTCTCCGCCGGGGTGGCGATGGCCACCGCGTCCACCTCCGCCCGCCGCAGCACCTCGCTGTATGCCAGGCAGGTCTCCGCCTCCGGGCACTGCTCCCGGAAGCCCGCCAGCACCGCCTCCTCCCGGTCGCAGATCATCGTCAGCGACCCCAATGCCTGGAAGTTGCGCACCAGGTTTCTGCCCCAGTATCCCGACCCCACCACCGCGACCCGCGGTTTGCTCGCGCTCATCATTTCTCCGATCTCATCTCGGTTTCGACACCCCCAGAAACACCAGGCTGACGCCTTTCAGCGCCGCCACCAGCATCAGCATCGCATCCATCCGCGGCACGGTCAGCAACAGCACCGTGGCCCCGATGCCGCCGGCGCATCCTCCCAGCAAATCGGCCGCGTAGAGCCGGCTCGCCAGCCGGCCTGGACGGGCCCGCCAGGTGGCCGGCATCAGGGTCGCCGCCAGGGGAAACTGCGCTCCGGTCAGCCCGCCCGCCAGAGCCGCGCCCGCCACCGCCAGTACGGCCCACGCCAGGTGCGGGGTCATCCCGCCCAGCGCCGTACCGCGTGGCTCCATCCCGCCAGGGGTCATCCCGCCCAGCGCCGTACCGCGTGGCTCCATCCCGCCAGGGGTCATCCCGCCCAGCGCCGTACCGCGTGGCTCCGTCCCGCCATGGATCATCCCGCCCAGCGCTGATTGACCTGGCGCCGTGCCGACCGTGCTGGCCAGCTCGGGAACCTGCACCGGCGCTCCGAGCCTCGCCTCGACGCCGGCCAGCATCCCCATGAAACCGAACAGCAGCAGCACCATCGCCACATCCAGCCCGAGCAGCAGCGCCCAGTCGCCCCGCTCACCCCGCTCGCCCTGATCAGCCCACTCGCTCCGATCATCCCGTTTATCTCGATCATCCCGTTCATCCCGCCCGGCGCGCCCGGCGCGTTGGCCGTGCCCCGACCACGCCGCCGGTTCGCCGCCAGGCGCCACGCTCTCGTCGCGTCGCAAACGCCCCGTGGATGTCGCACCGGAGGTCCCACCGCCATCAGACGTGGCGCCATCGGTAGAGGTACCGGCAGGTGTCGCGCTGCCAGCAATCCCGTCTCCTCCGGTAGACGCACCAGCCGCCACGCGATCACCCGCAGCCCCGGCATCGCCGTCTGGGCGGCGCGCGATGCGCCGGTGGCTCATTCGCCCACCGGCCAGCATCCCCCCCATGAACGCCACGATGAACAGGCCGTTCAACTGGTAGATGATACCGTACAGACTCTGGAAGGCGAACAACGCGATGATCTCGAACGACATGGCGGCCCAGCCGCTGCTGCCCACCGTCCAGGTGAGCCGGTTGGCCCAGGCGCCCGGCGACACGGCCAGCAACCAGCCGGCCAGCACGATCAGGACCAGGCCCTTGCCCACGTATGCGGACCGCGGCAGCGCCCGCCACCAATTCCCCGCCCGCAGGATGCCCGGCGCCAACGCTTCCGCCCAGTAGCGCAGCCCGTACAGGAATCCGGCCGGCTGGAAATCCCGGTTCAGCCGCACCGCCGTGCCCGCCAGCAGGTCGCGGGTCGCCTCCATCCGCGCCGGATCCAACCGGTAGGCGACATAAGCCTCGGTGAACATGCCCGCGCCCGGCCTGTTGTCGGCCGCGCCGCCCGGACCAACCCGGCGGTGCGCCGTGCCGTCGGTCGCCGTCTTACCGCGCTTGCGATCATCGTCCTCGCGCGGAGTCGCTGCGCCGCCGGTCACGACACCCTCGCCACTGCCGCCATCCGCTTCGATAACTTCGACACGCCCTACTTCGGCGCCATTTCCAGTCTCCACGTCGGTGCCATCTCCGGTCCCCGCGCCCGGCTCTCCTCCCACCTCCTTGCCCCCTCCGGTGCCGCCACCCAGTCCCCGCGCGTGCAATCGCTCAGCCCGGGTATCCCCGTACGGCGTCACCGATGTCCCCAGCCCTCGCGCGCGCAGCCGCTGCATCACCGTCTGCGGCCGCAGATCGATCGGTGCGTCCGACGCCAGCAGGATATGCGTGTCGCCCGGAATCAGCACCGTCTCGGCGAACACCGTGTCCATGGTCTGCAGGACGCAGGCGTTGAGCGACGCCAGCGCCTCCCCCAGGTACGTCATCGACCCTGGCAGAGACAGCGCCAGGATGCCGCCTGGCCGCAACCGCCGCCGCGCCAGGTGGAAGAACTCCAGGGTGAACAGCCGATTGGCCTGCAGCGTCTGCAGGTCGATATCGCCCACCACGATGAGGTCGAAGCGCTGCCGCGTCCGATGCAGGAACAGGCGACCGTCCACGCGTTCGACCACCGTGCGGGGATCGTCCATCTCGCGCCGGATCACCGCGCTGTCCAGCGCCTGCAGCATGTCCGGCAACTCCGGGTCCAGCTCCGTGTACACCAGCGCCTGCAACGGCTGTTGCAGCATGCTGGACAGCAACCCGCCCAGGGCTCCGCCCAGCACCAGCACGCTGTCCGGTCGCGGATGGGCCAGCGCCGGCCAGAAGGCGAAATCCTGCAGCCGCGCCAGGTCCGGATGCGGCAAGGTCATGATCGGCCGGCCGTCGTACAGGACCGTGTATTCGTCCTGGCGTTCGAGAATCGCGATGTTGCCGTACGGCGAATTGCGATACCAGGCCAGCTCGCCGTACGGCCACATACTCGTCACCGAATACCGGTGCAGCCACCGGGTCATGTCGCCAAAAACCGACACCAGCACCACCGCCGCCGCCAGCAGCACCCCCGTTAGGACGCGCCGCCCGCGCCCGCACGGCACCGGTGCCGGCGCCGGTGCCGGCGCTGATTGGGGGATCTCCGAGCGCCGCTCCGCGGTGCGCTGGTTCCGCAACCCGTCGCCAACCGGTGGACTGGACGGATCGACGGCCAGATCGTAAGCCGAATCGACGGCCGGGTGACTGACCGGATCGCCGGCCGAACCGGTCGCCGTAGCGTCAGCCGAACCGTAAGCCGGATCGCCGGGTCCGTGTTTCGTGGCGCCGCTCTCCGTGCCGGGCTCCGCCTCACGCCGCCCGCGCACCAGCCAGGCGCCCAGCAGCAGGTGCAGGATCAGCAATCCGATGGCTACCTGCAGCGCCTGGAACCGGGGCGCCAGCACGCCCACGAAGACCAGCCCGCCGCCGATGGCCCCGGTCATCTCCAGCAGGTACGCCCGGCTCACCGACCCGTCCCGGCCGTCTTCCCCCATCAACTGGGCACACAGCGGAAACAGCATGCCGTGCACCAGCGCCGCCGGCACCAGCGTCAGGAGCAGGGTACCTGCCAGGGTCCGCATATCCGGCGCCGCCCCGGGCAGGCGGCCGAACACGCCGCTGCCCGCGTAACGGGCCAGCACGACCATCGCCGGCAGCGTCACCGCGTATAGCAGGAGGAGGGCACAGAACAGGTCCCGCCGCGTCCGCCATGCCGCCAGCCGGCCGCCGGTCCAGGCGCCGGCCGTCTCGCTCAACAGCCAGACCGACAGGATGAGACCCAGGATCAGCTCGTTGCCGAAGGCGACGATCACCAGCACCCGGATCAAGACGAGTTGCCCGATCATCCCGCCGGCACCGGACAGCAGCACCGCCAGCCGCAGCGCCTGCCGGGAGGCACCGGAGGCGCCGGACTGCAGCTCCTCGCCAAACGGCTGCGTGAGGCCAGCCCACCCGTTCGCCAGCATTCGCGAGCCAGCGCCCATCCACCGGGTTACCCCCGTCCACCCGTTCGCCAGCACTTGCCAACCAGTGCCGATCCACCGGGTTGCTCCAGCCCACCCGTTCGCCAGCATTTGCCGGCGCGCGCCGTCGGGGCACGCTTCAGCGCCGCCGGCCCCGGTACCGGTCATTCCCAGATACCCGGTATCGGCGTGTCGCAGAATGTACACCGTCCATCATCCAGGTTGACCGCGCCGACGCTGAAGTGGAACCGCTCGATGATCAATTCGCCGCATTGCGGGCAGAAGCTCGAGTTGTCCCGATGTCCCGGGACGTTGCCGATGGACACGTAGCGGATGCCCTCTTCGTGGGCGATGTCGCGGCATCCCTCCAGCGTCGCCACCGGTGTCGGCGTCAGGTGGGTCATCTTGTACGCCGGCGAAAACCGGCTGAAGTGCAGCGGAACATCCGGACCCAGTTCGGCGCGAATCCAGCGGCACATCGATTGCAGCTCTTCGGTGTCATCGTTGTACCCTGGCAGTACCAGGTTGACGATCTCCAGCCACACGCCCTCCTGCCGGACGATCTTCAGGCTCTCCAGCACCGGATCCAGCCGGGCTTCGCACAGACGCTGGTAGTACTCGTCGCGGAAACCCTTCAGGTCCATGGTCACCGCATCGGTGTATTGCAGGATGTCCTTCAGGGGCTCCGGCCGCATGCCGCCGTTGGAATGGAAAATGATGCGCACGCCCGCCGCCTGGGCCTCCTCCGCGACGTCGTACATGTATTCATAGAAAACGGTGGGTTCGTTGTAGGTGAACGAAATGGACGGCACCCCGCGGCGCTGGGCCAGGCGCACCGCCTCCGCCGGAGTCAGGGCGAAGCGGCGGGTCACTTCGTCCACGCTGTGCTGCGACAGGTGCCAGTTGTGACAGAACTGACACCGGAAATTGCAGCTTGCCGTGCCGATGCAGAGCATATTCGAGCCGGGCAGGAAATGGTGCATCGGTTCCTTTTCGGTCGGTTCCACGTTGACCGCGGAAGGGCGGCCGTAAACCGTAGTGTACAGGGAGCCCCCGTCGTTTACCCGGTTGCGGCAGAAACCGCTGTTGCCCGCGGCAATGCGGCACTGGCGGAAGCACAGGTCGCAGCGTACCGCCTTCCCCTCCAGCCGGGTATAATAGCGCGCCGGGTGCTGTTCGGCCGCCGGTCCTCCGGGTACTGCACGGCTCCCGGCCTGAACGCGGTGGGCCGGCGCGGTCAGGACGTAAACCACCCCACCGGCGGCCAGGGTGCCAAAGGCCTTCATCCAGTCTCTGCGCTCCATGATCCGTGCTCCTGCTGGGGTTTCTTGACATCCGGCTCCGGGCTTGTAACTTCATGATAAGTATAGCAGCATAGTCAACTTTATGTCGCAGGGTATACCCGAAAGCATAGTCCACTGTGCCTCGCAGGGTAAACTCCAAAAGGCATGGTCGACATAGCGTCGCAAGGTCTACTCGAACGAGCCTGACCGGCTTGACGTCGCATGGAATACTTGAAATATCATTGGCAACTTTGCGTCGCATCGTATACTTGAAATAGCAGGGTCAGCTTTGCTTCGCATGGCAAACGCCGCATGGGCGTTGCACGCGTACCGGATCGCTCCCGGCTCCGATGCCAGGGCAGCACGGCAACATCCGGCAGCCGAAGCCACAACCTGGGCCTGTACAGGAGGAAAATATGAGCTTGGGGGTCATATCGCCACGGGAACTGCAGGACAAGGTCAACGCCGGCCAGTCCGTGGACCTTGTCGACGTCCGGACGCCGGTGGAATTCCGGGAAGCTCGGGTCGAATACGCCCGCAACGTCCCGCTGGATCAACTGGATCCGGCCGCGGAGGCCGCCGCCGCTGATGGAAAAACCCTGTACGTGATCTGCCGGACCGGCAATCGGGCCCGGCAGGCCGGAGAGAAACTGCTGGCCGCCGGCTGCGATCCGGTGGTCAACGTGGAAGGCGGCACGCGAGCCTGGGAAGAGTCCGGTCTGCCGCTGGTCCGCCCGGAGGGGTCGGGACCCATCGCCCTGGAGCGACAGGTCCGCATTGCCGCCGGCTCGCTGGTGCTCGTCGGGGTTGTGCTGGGGGCCCTGGTGCATCCCTTCTGGATAGGCCTGTCCGCCTTCGTCGGGGCCGGCCTGTTGTTCGCCGGAATCACCGACACCTGCGGCATGGGCATGCTGCTGGCCCGGATGCCGTGGAACAACCGCAGCTGTAGTTCCGATTGAGGTTGACCGGGTAGCGCTCCGGCGCGCCCGGCATCGGCATAAGTACCTGATGTAGCAGTGCACCGGTCCTGGAACCTGACCGGGTAACGCTCCGGCGCGCCATTCGATCGAATAGTTCATTCGGCCGGCGCATCTGACGTGATAAGCAAGGCGGGAGCGCAGTCCGTCCAGCGCCCTCACTCACTCCCCGAACACCGCCTCGAAGCGCGTCCGCCAGCCGTCTTCCAGCCGTTGCGCCACCCTGTCCGGATCGCGCTCCACGGCCGACATGATGGTCTGTACATCCAGCAGGTTTAGGCTGATCCGGTTGTCTACATGACGCGCCAGCAACGGCCGGACCAGGCGCAGCACCACACTGCCGATGCCGCTGCCGGCGCGCACGTACACGTCCAGTTGCGCCGACAGTCCATTCGTGGCAGCGGAGGGATGCCAGGAGAGGTCAAACACCGCAGTGCCGGTATTGAGCACCGGCACCACCCAGTGATCCAGCTTGCCGAGCACCACGTAGCGAACGTTGTTGACGCCGCGCTCGTACAGCAGGGCATCGCCCAGCAGGCCGGTGGGATCCACCACGTGCAGGCTGTCCCGTGCGCCGCTGATCCGGTAGGCCGGCGCAAATCCGTACGCCTGCCACAAAGCGCCCATCAGTACCGGATCTTCCACCGCCCGCTCGAACGTCCGGGCCGAACAATCCCAGATGATTCGCGTCGTATAGGTGACGTCCGGCCGTTCCACGACCTCCCGGGCCCGCGCCTGCCGGTCCGGCGGCATCTGCCGCGCCATCACCTCGTTCGATCGGCCGATCAGGCTCAGACCCAGCACCGCCAACAACAGGCCGGCGCCCAGCCTCACACGCCATCCATGCACGCATCAACCTCCTCTGTCTCACCATGAACAGGTCAGGCGACGACCAGGTCGCAAACCCATGACCCCATACCCATCCACCGGCTCAACTGCGCCTCGCACCGAATGGGCGTTCATCCGCAGCACGCTGCAGCGCCCGCTCCAGCCCCTCCCGCGCCGTCGCCTCACCGTGGACCAGCACCACCCGGCCCGGCGGCCGATCCATGCGCCGTACGAAATTCACCAGTCCCCGCTGATCCGCATGGGCCGAATAGCCGCTTACGGTATGCACCGCGGCGCGCACGTCCACCTCGCGGCCGTTCAGCCGCACCCGTCGTCCTCCGGACTGCAGCACCCGGCCCGGCGTTCCCGCCGCCTGGTACCCCACGAACAGCACATCCGTGCGCTCGTCCGGCAGTAGCGCCTCCAGGTAGTTGACCACCCGGCCGCCGGTGCACATGCCGCTGCCGGCCAGCACGATGGCCGGACGGCCGTGCTGCCGCAGGTAGTCCACCACCCATTCGTGCTCGCTGTGCGCATCCACCGCCATCAGATTGTCGAACACCAGCGGCTGGTCGCCGGCCTGCAACTGCCGCTGGGCCTCCGCATCCCAGAAGGCGGCACAGTCCTCATACACCTGGGTGAACCGGCTGGCCAGCGGCGAGTCCACGATGACATCCACCGGGTGCAACGTGGCCGCCACCTGTGCCGGCGACAACCTACCCGGCGCGTTGGCGCCATCCGCGCCAGCCGGGTGCCGCGCCTTCGTTTCCTCCGCCCCCACCGCAACCGCTGCACCCGCCGCCGCATCCTGCCCAATCACCGCCTCCTGTCCAATTGCCGCATCCCGTCCCGCCGCCGCATCCTGCCCACTCATGTCCCCGGCCACCGTCGAATGATCCGAACAGCCACCCATGGAGGCCGAAGGGCCATTCGATCGCGCCTCCTCCGGCGCCTGCAGGTATCCGCGCCGCTGCAGCCGCGTGAAGATGAGATTGAGTTCGTACAGCAACTCCTGGGTGCGCCCCAGACTGAAGGCGGGAATGATGGTCGCGCCCTGATTCTCCAGCGTGTGCACCAGCACCTGCTCCAGGCGCTGCCGCCGTTGCCGGCGCCCTTCGTGCACCCGGTTGCCGTAGGTGGACTCCAGCACCACCGTATCGGCCCGCCGCGGCGCCCGCGGCGCGTACAGCAGCGGCGCGTACGGGGCGCCCAGATCCCCGGAGAACACCGTGCGCTCCCCGTCCGCGTCGATCTCCACATAGGCCGAGCCCAGGATATGACCGGCACGCCGCAGCCGGAGCCGCGCCCCCGCCACCGGCTGCCAGACATCGTACTCCAGCGGTTGCAGATATTGCGCCACCTTGTCCAGAAAAGCCTCGATGAGATACCTGTTGCGCGTGTACCCGACCTTCAGGGCGTCCTCCAGCATCAACGGCAGCAGCATCGCCGTGGGTCGCGAACAGAAAACCGGACCCGAGAACCCGGCGGCGAACAGGTACGGCAACCGCCCCACATGGTCCAGATGGGCGTGGGTGAGCACCAGCGCCTCCACCCCCTGCAGCGAAAACTCGATGTGCAGGCTGGGATGTCGCTCCTCGTCCCGCCCCTGGAACAGACCGCAGTCGATCAGCAGAGAACGGCCGTTCGCCATGATCAACTGATGACATGACCCCGTAACACCGTACAATCCACCATGGTGAACCAGTGACACCATCACCGCCTCCTGTCAGCGAGAGACTTGTGACCGCCTGCGCTCAGCCGGACTGTCGCCGCCCTGACCTCACAACAACCCGGCACCCCGGCAGGCGGCATCGCCAGCATGCACGGCATCGTGTCCCGCCGCAGCCATCCGCCGCACCGAGTCGTATTGCAGCACTCACGGCCCTCCCGCCACCTTGTGCTCGCAGGGCGGCGGGCCCGGCGGACGCCGCTCACCACTTGGTCGCCGCCACCTTCAATTTCGGGTGCGAGACCAGCAGATGCCAGACCACCGCCTGGAACGCCTCCGTCAACGGCGTCACCAGCACCGCGTCCACCGCCGGCACCACGACACAGACATCTGCATGGCGAGCCGTATACCCGCCATCCCGGCCCACGATAGCGCAGATCCGGCAACCCTGTTGCCGCCCATACTCCACCGCCCGAACCAGATTAACGCTCACCTGGCGCTGCGGATCCCCGCCCCCCACCGACAGCACCAGCAGCGCATCCGCGGCCCCCAACCGGCTACCCGCCAACCAGGCGGCGAAAACCGTCTCCCAGCCCTCGTCGTTGGTCCGCGCCGTCAGCTCCGCCACATTGTCCGTGGGAGCATAAGCTTCCACCCCAGCCAGCTTGCGCAGATCGTTCACCGCATGCGCCGCATTGGCCGCGCTGCCCCCCACCCCCAGAACGAACACCCGTCCACCGCGATGTCGCACACCCGCCAGCTCGTCCGCCAGCGCCTCGATCGCGCCCCGGTCCAGTTGCTCCAGCACCGCCGCCGCCTGCTCCAGAAAATGATCCGTAAAACGCATACCTGCCCCCCATGATGCACCTGCGCCTGCGCGCCGCGCCAGCACCTGGCCGTGGCGCCAGGCGAGTCGCCTGCCTCCGGCCATGATCCCACCTCCGCACCTGTCGACCTGCCGCACCCTCAGAGCCCGAACCCCGAAACATCGGCATCTTGCTCAAGGCTTCATAGCGAGCCGCGCCGTCACAACGCGTATCCCGCCGCGACCGCGTCGTCGTAAAACATGGCCACCGTCTCCCGCGAATAGTCGTCCAGATCCCGTCCCACCACATCCAGCTTACGCAACACCTCCGGTGTCACCGTGATCACCGGACATCCGATCGCATCCGCCTGGAAGATGTTGAGAATCTCGCGCGGACTGGCCCACAACAACTCAGCCGCGGGACACGGCTGCAGCAGCTCCACCGCCGCCGCCATCATCGGCACCGGATCCCGGCCCGTGTCCGCCACCCGCCCGGCAAACACCGACACCAGGCAAGGCGCCCCGCCCCGCACCACCCGCGCCACGTCCCGCACCTGCCGCAGCGTCATCATCGCCGTCACATTCACCTTGACCCCGCTCTGCGTCAATCGCTCCACCAACGGACAGCTGCTTTCCCCGCGCGTATTGGTCACCGGAATCTTCACATAAACCTGCTCGCCCCAGCCAGCAATCTCCCGCGCCTGACGCTCCATCTCCCCGAATTCGTCCGCGAACACCTCAAAGCTGATCGGCCGATCCGGGATGTCCCGCACCATCTCCTGAGCGAAAGCCCGGTAATCCGTCACCCCGGCCTGACGCATCAGCGTGGGATTGGTGGTGAATCCCCGGATCAGCGGATTCCGGTACAGCTCCAGCATGCCCTCTCGATCCGCGCCGTCGGCAAAAATCTTGATGCGCAGATCCTTCACCGTAACCACCATATCCCTTCTCCTCGACTTACCATATACCGCAACCATACCCCCATCCCATGCTACGTCACCACACCTTGAATTCCTGCGCCCAGCGCTCTCCCATCCTGCAGCTCTATCACATACTACCCGCCCTGTTCCGCCGGGATGTACTCCATACCATGCACCCCTGCGCCCAACGTATCTCCCATTTTCAAGCTCCATCCCATACTGCCATCTCATGCAGCCAACCAGCACCTCCGGGCTACGCCACCACGCCCTGCAATCGCGCCCCCAACGCCTGCTACCATCCTATAGCCCTATCCTCTACTGCCATCCCAAGCTACCGGCCACAGCTCCACCAGGCTGTACACCATACCCTGCAGTCGTTCGCCCAACGCTTCTCCCATCCTCCAACGCCAGCTTGGCCGGCTGCCCCCTATTCCATGCCTATAGCTCCACCCCGTACTACCGACCCATACTGCCACCCTGTGCTACCCGGCTGTCCACCAACCCTTGAAGCCCTGCGCCCAGCGTTCTCCCATCCAACAACCCCATCCTATGGCTCCATCCCATGGCGCCATCCTATGACGCCAGCCCGCAACGCCAGGACAACCGTGATGGTTGATCTCCGTCGTGCCGGGGAGGATAGCGTTCGGGGGGGAAGGTCCGACGCGGATTGGAGACGCCCGAACACAGGACAGTGGAAGGGCGTCTCGCCCCTCGGAGCGCGCCAGGGATGGCGCGCGAGAATGAGCGGAGGGCCTTCCCCCCCGAACGCGCCGAAACCCTACGCAGCACCCCGCATATTTTCATGCATCGCACGTGTTCCTGTCATCGCACATCTCCCGTCATCCCGCGTGTCCCCGGCATCTTGGCATCATGTGCATCCGGAAATCACAGGCATCCGGACGTCATGGTCATCCGGAAATCATGGTCATCCGTGCATCCGGACATTCAGACCATCGGACAATCGGACATCATGGGCATCCGGAAATCATGAGCATCCGCATATCATCAGCATCCGCACACCTGGACCAAAGCCCATCGCAACCAGACTACACCCCTTGGCGAAACCACCCCACCGTACGCCGCAACCCCTCCTCCAGATCCACCTCCGGCCGGTAACCCAGCCGCTCCGTCGCCCTGCCGATATCCGCCAGCGACCGGGCCACATCACCCGGCCTCGACGGCCCATAGCTGATCCGGCCCGTCGTACCGATGATCGTCCTCAAATACTCCACCACCTCATTCAGACTCATGCTCTGCCCGCAAGCGATGTTGAAGACTTCGCCTCCCACGCCCTCCGCCACCGCCGCGCGCAGGTTCGCCTGCACCACGTTGCTCACATAGGTGAAGTCCCGGCTCTGGGTGCCGTCCCCGTCGATGACCAGGGACGCATCCGTCAGCATGCCGGTGATGAACTTGGGAATAAACGCGGCATAGGCCGACTGCGGATCCTGGCGCGGCCCGAACACGTTGAAATACCGCAATCCCACCGTCTCCAGCCCGTACGTCCAGGAAAACACCTGGCAGTACTTCTCCCCAGTGAGCTTGGCCACCGCGTAGGGCGAGATGGGCAGCGGCACCATGTCCTCGTTCTTGGGCAGATCCCGGTTGGCGCCGTACACCGACGACGACGAGGCGTATACCACCCGCTTCACCCCCGCGTCCCGGGCCGCATCCAGCAGGTTCAGCGTACCGCCCACATTGACCTCGTTGGTGGTGATGGGATCGTTGATCGACCGCGGCACCGACGGCAGCGCCCCCTGGTGCAGGATGTAGTCCACGTCCTTGACCGCTTCGCGCACGATGTGGTACGAGCGGATGTCGCCCTCCACCAGCTCGATGCTCTCCCGCAGCGCGGCCAGCGTGTCCCGCTTGCCGGTGGAGAAATTGTCCAGCACGCGCACGCTCTCGCCGCGCCGCACCAGCTCTTCCACGATATGCCCGCCGATGAAGCCCGCACCACCGGTCACCAGGTATGTCGCCATCGCTACCGCCTTTCTGTGTCGGTTTTGGTGTAATCCGGGGCCGGGTGCCTCCCGCTGCCGCTTCCGAACCCTGAGAGCCCGCGAGCGCAATACTCTTGCCCAGGTTCACCTTCTAGCATAGTATGCTGAAATAGCCAAAGGTAAAGAATAATTCGCTTAGAACAACGGTTGACCGGCGGAGCGCAGTGTACCGGACCGGTCGGGCCGTTGGCCCGGTGTCCGGCAGCTGGGCAGCCGTCGCTTGCTACCCGGCAGGAAACAGCAGGATAAGATCATGCAGAAAAACACCCATGGCGCCCTGATTCTCCTTCTGGCGTTGATCATGGTACCGGCAGGGATGGCGGCAGCAGCTCCGGAAGCCTCGGCGGACACCCTGGAAACCCCGGCAAACACCTTGCCCACGGATACGCCGGCGCCAGCCTCTGACCTGGCCGACACGGTCAGCGTGGAAACGGAAGTCCCGGCGGCCCCCGTGCTCATGATGGCGGAACCCGGCGCGGAACCCGGCCTGGTGCCGCAGGACACCCTGGCCGCACCGGCAGAACTGGAAGCACTGGAAGCATTGGAAGCGGGCCCGTTGACCCTGGAGCAGTCACTGCACATAGCCCGCGTCAACAACCTGCAGTACCTCAACCAGTACCAGAACCTGCTCAACAGCCATGCCCAGCTGGAACGGGCCCGGGGGCCCTTCGGCCTGCAGGCCCGGGCGTCTTTCGACCTGCCCACATACAGCGAATTCCGCGATGTGGAGGAAAACGTGGCCCTGGCCACGCGCATCGTGGAAGACCGCACCAGCTTCATCTACCGGGGCCAGGTGAACCTCAGTCAACGCCTGCCCAACCTGGGACAGCTGTCTGTCGTCACCCGGGCGCAGCGGCAGGATTTCTCCTCCAATCTGCGCTCGGACTATCTGGATGTCATGGGAGACATGCGCGCTACCTATTCGCAGGAGCTGCTGCATACACCGGCGGAGGAGATCGCGCTGAAACGGGCTGAGCTCGGTTTTACCGCGGCGCGTCACCAGTATGACTGGCAATACCTGGCGCTGGAGGGCCAGGTTACGGATGCTTTTTACGATCTGGTGCAGAGCATCCGTCAGCTGGAGATCGAGGAGCAGCGCCTGGAGCAGTCCCGCGCCAACCTGGACCTGGCCCAGCGTCAGTTCGAAATCGGCCTCATCGCCGAGGTCCAGGCTTTGCGGTTGCGCGTCACCATGCTGAACTCCGAGGCCAACTTCGCCCAGGCCCAGACCCAGATCGAGCGGCGCCGGGACGTGTTGCGCCAGGTTCTGGGTCTGGATCTGGACGCTCCGCTGGAGGTGGTCACCCAGGTCGAGATGCAGGAATTCGCCATCGACCCGCAACGCGCCCTGGAACTGGGGCTGCAGCGCCGGACGGACATGCAGCAGGCGGAAATCAACCAACAGATCAACCGGCTCAACCTGGCGGACACCCGGCGGCGGCAGGGAGTGACCGCCTCCATGAATGCCAGCGTCAGCCTGCTCGGCCGCGGCGAAAGTCTGGACGACATCAGCCGCAACCTGGGCCGCAACTACTGGGATGTGGGCCTCCAGGTGAATATGCCCGTGCTGGACAGCGGCGAACGCCGCGGGCAGATCCGCCAGGCGGAGATCGCGCTGGAGCAATCCCGCCTGTCCCAGGACATCGTCCGCCGCAATGTGGTCCGGGAAATCCGCGATGCGGTCCGCAATCTGGAGGAGGCGGAGTTACAGATCACCCTGCGGCAGGCTTCTCTGGAGGTGGCGGAGCGCACGTATGATGTGGAGCAGAGCCGCTTTGAACTGGGACTGGCCCAGAGCCAGGAGCTGCTGGACGCCCAGGCGGAACTCACCTTCAACCGCATCCGCGCCCTGGAAGCCATCATCGACTATCAGCGCCGTCTCAAGGACCTGCGTCTGGCCACCATGGCCACCATGGACGACCTGGCGCCCCGGGCCACGGAGGACTTCTCGCCGGGAACTATAGAATGATCCGCATCATCCGGACCTGACCGGTCTCAGCCCTCGTCGTCTTCCTTGTCCATCAATGGATGGGTGAATTCCTCCGCATCTTCGCCGAAGATCTTGCGTCGCGGCCGCAGGCGCGTGTATGAGGGGATCTGGTGGGTTTCTTCCGCCTCCTGGCAGGCCACGCACAGGCGCGCGGTGGGCAGCGCCTGCAACCGGGCCTTGGGGATGGTGGGACAGGTGGGGCACAGGTTCAGCGGTTCGTCTATACAAGCCTCGCAGATTCCGTAGGTGCCGTTGTCGAGCTTCTCCAGCGCCACCAGAATCTCCTCCAGCTCACGCCGTTCGGTATCTCCCAGCACCACCAGCAGCTCCATGGCACCGGCCTCCACGGCGCGGTCCAGGTCATCCGCCTTGGGATCCTGCAGTTGGTCGATCTCCGAAGCGTTGCCCATCAGATGGTTGAAAATCTCAGCCTTACGCTCCAGCAGATTTTTCTGGATTCTCTCTTTTTCGCGCTTGGTCAGGGTCACTTTCTTGGCCATTGCATCCTCGCTTCCGTAACGCGGCCGCTACTCCGCCTCTGTTGCCTCGTCCTCTTCTCCCTCGGGATCGTCCGTGCCTGCCTCCAGCTGCTGCAGTTTGTCGCGTAAAACGGCGGCTTTTTCGAACTCATCACAGGCCACGGCTTCTTCCAGGTCACTGCGCAGCTGCTCATGCTCGGTCAGCGGTCGTTGCTGCTGAAGCTCCTCCTCCCAATCCCGCAGAAAGCGGATCTCGGGACAGGCCTCTATCCGGTCGAAATGACCGGCTTCCCGCAGGTAGCCCTCGATGCAGGCAATGCCCGCGTGGATTTCCCGGATGGAGCCCATGTAGTCGTCCCGGGCCAGATGCCGCATGGCCCGCGCCTGGAAACGATGTGCCGTGACGAAGGGCGTATGATGCTCCGCCATGGCCCGGTCTTCGTCGTGACCGGCGTACTTCCAGCATAGATTCAGAATGGCCAGGTTGTGCACCGCGTCCCGTTCCGCCCGTTCGTACTCCTTGAGCCGGAAGAAACTGATGCGGCGCCAGTAATACGTGGCTGCCTCCTGGGACAGGGCCCAGCAGTCCTTCCTGGACAATACGAACGGCTGGCCCGGGTGTTCCCGCTCCCAGCGGCGGTGTTTCTCCCGGTAGTACTCCAGCAGGGTCG
The DNA here is from genome assembly GCA_007136405.1 of Candidatus Latescibacterota bacterium. Lineage (GTDB taxonomy): Bacteria > Latescibacterota > UBA2968 > UBA8231 > UBA8231 > SLHA01. Next base: position 9,846 of record SLHA01000114.1, on the reverse strand, counting down.
TACACCCATGCGGACGGCGCGCATCCGGACGGCCGCTCCACTCCAGTTGCATGAGCCCCAGGTCCATCCGCACCTGAATTTTCCTGCGGCCGTCGTTGCCGTCGACCACCCGTACATTGAGATCGCCTGGGACGTACTCCCAGCCGGCCAGAATTCTGCTGATATCCTGGTCCATGCGAATTGCACTACCTTTTGTCTGAGTGATCCCCTATGGCGCCTGTTCCGGCACCGCGGGTAAAGCGGCCTCGTCCGGCTCCGGCGTCCCGGAAGCGGCCCGCTCTTCGATAGCCTGAGTCAACCCGTTCAGCGTGCGTTGCAGCGACTGGGTGGTCTCGTGCTGGTACAGGAAGTCGTCGATGACCGCCAGGGCAGGCTCCCCTACCCGAAGAATCGCCTGGCGGGTGAGCTCGTGTTCCTCCTCCGTGGTGTCCGGCCGCTCATATGGGTTGTGCATCTGCGTACCGAACATGCTCAAGGGCCCGACGGGCGGATGCATACCCTCCAACCCGGGCCCTCCCGGCTGGTTCACCCCGCGGACACTGGGGCCACCCGTGGTTTCCACTACGGTATCCCCATGCGCTCGTGCGTGGGGGTGTCCGTACCCGCGTGGAAACAGTCCCTCCTCGCCGCTGAAGACACCCCGGTACGTACGCTGATCCGCGCGCATGAGCATGATGTCGTAATAGCGCAACGCGTTGACCAGCACCTCCGCGGCTTCGGCGCCGCCCAGGATTCCCAGAGTTTCCAGGGCAATCAGGCGCACCTCCGCGTCGGTCTCGCGCAGGTGCATGTCCAGCATCAGACCGATGGGCTTGACCGCTCTCTGGTCGCCGATCCGCCCCAGGGCGATCAGGGCCTCCTGGCGCAGCGTGCTGCGCTGCTGCGGTTCGAACAGCAGGTCGGTGAGCACCCCTACCGTACGCGGGTCGCCGATCTCCCCGAGCGCCCGCGCCGCCTTGCGCCGGGTGCCGTACGGGTATGTGGGTCGTGCGGCGATCTCGACCAGGCGACCGAGTTGCTTCTCGTCTCCGGCCTCGTATTGCCGCTGCATCTGCGCCACATTGGCGCAACCCAGTAGCAACAGCGTGCCGCAGATGATTACGCCCCGCATATCTGCCCCCTGTCGAACACCATGATTCGTGCCCGGTGCATCTGCGCCTTGCCGGGATGCCGGGCACGAAGTAATATACCGTGAGCCAGCCCGTCCTGCAGCGCGTGCGCTGACTCCCGTCCGCCGGCAAGCGCCGGAAAACCGGCCTTCGTCTGGAGGGGACGCACCACTTCCCGCGGAGATCCCATGAAGGCGGAATTCAATCACGCACGCCGGCCTGTTCCTGGCGTCAAAGATATGGTTGCCGTGGCCAGCGGCAAGGGAGGCGTGGGCAAGTCCACGCTCAGCGCCAGCCTGGCCCTGGCGTTGGCCGGTGGCGGTCTGCGGGTGGGTGTGCTGGATGCGGATCTGTACGGTCCCAACCTTCCCGGCATCCTGGGCATCTCCGGTCCCGCCGGAATGGCCGCGGATGGCACCACGCTGTTGCCGGTGGAGGGACACGGCCTGCGCCTGCTGTCCATGGGCCTGCTCGTCGAACGCGGCGTACCGGTGATCTGGCGGGGCCCCATGCTGGCCAAGATGATAAACCGGTTTCTCTTCCAGGCGGACTGGGGACCACTGGACGTGCTGGTTCTGGATCTACCGCCCGGAACCGGAGATGTGCAGCTGACCCTGACCCAGACAGCCCCGCTCAGCGGCGCGATCATCGTCACCACGCCCTCACCACTGGCTCTGGCCGATGTCCGCCGCAGCATCGCCATGTGCCGGCAGACCGGCACGCCCATCTGGGGTCTGGTGGAGAACATGAGCACCTTCGTCTGTCACCGGTGCGGCCATGCCACGCCGGTGTTCGGCACCGGCGGCAGCCAGAACCTGGCCGCCGCCTGCGGGCTGCCGTTGCTGGCCTCCATTCCGTTAGCCCCCGGGCTGCGTCAAGCCGCGGATACCGGCCGCATCCAGGCCGCGCTGTCTGACGCCCCGGAAGCGCAAGCCATCCACCATCTGGCCGCAGCCGTCCGCTCGCGGCTGCAACAAGGCACCGCATAAGGCACCGCATGAGGACTATACCCATCAAAGCTTACCGGGACATCGGCTTTCTCACCAGCCCCCACGCCCGCACCCTGCGCATATTGGCGGAATACCTGGAACCGGAAGCCCGTTTCCAGCGTGAGGGCATCCAGGACACCGTGGTGTTCTTCGGCTCGGCGCGCACCTGCTCCAGCAAGCAGGCCCAGAAGGACCTGGAGGCCGGCCGCGCGCGCGGCGCCGCTCCGGACGAACTGGATCGGCTTCAGATAGCCGTCCAGCTGGCGCGTTATTATGATGACGCGCGTGAACTGGCCCGCCTGCTGACCGTACACGCTCGCCAGGGACAGGATGACCGGGAGACCTTTGTGATCTCCTCCGGCGGCGGTCCGGGCATCATGGAAGCGGCCAACCGCGGCGCCTTCGAGGCCGGCGGCCGCTCCATCGGCCTGAACATCAGTCTGCCCCACGAACAGCAGCCCAACCCGTACATCACCCAGACGCTGAGCCTGGAGTTCCACTACTTCTTCATGCGCAAGCTTTGGTTCGTCCAGATGGCCTGCGCCCTGGTCGTGTTTCCCGGAGGCTTTGGCACCCTGGACGAGTTGGCGGAGGTGCTCACCCTCATCCAGACCGGCCGCAGCGCGGCCATGCCCGTGGTCCTGTACGGCACGGAATTCTGGGACCAGGTGCTGAGCATAGAGGCCCTGGCGCGCTGGGGCACCATCAGTCCGGAGGATCTGCAGCTGTTCCACCGGGCGGACACGCCGGCGGACGCCTTCGACTACCTGACCCGGAACATGCGCTGCCGCCGGCAGAATCTGCCGCTGTGAGCCCCAGCCGCGCCTGCAGCGGCCGTCAGCAGTCGCACCACCGGGCGCGGCGTTGGGTTGGCGCGGGGCGCTGCGTACACCGGACCTGCCGCGCCGCGCGGACGCTTCCAAGCAGGTGCAGTGTTGCCCAGCCGACGCGTGCGGCGGGAGGGCGCCGGCGGCGCGGTTGAGCGCGGCGCCGGCGGCTTCAGCGGCGCGCGCGGCAACCCCTCTGGCCGGGTCATCATTCCACGGTGAAGGAAGACACCGCTCGCCCGGTGTTGCCGCTCATATCGCGCACTTCCACCACCAGCTCGTAGGCCCCCGGCTCCAGCGGCTCCTCCACCGGATGGATGACCCGGTCCGCATCTGGAATGTATTCGCTGATCAGGCGGCGGCCGTTCAGTTCCATGCGGATATCCGCTTCCCGCCGTATGCCGGAACCTCCGTCCACGATGCGCGCCGCCAGCACCGGCGTGCGCGTGGTCAGCCGGGATCCGGGCCGCGGCTGCAATCCGCTCACCTGGGGCGGCCGGACGTCGCGCAGCACCGCCACCCGGCCCAACTGTCGCACCCGCACCTGCACCACATGCTCCCCAGTGTCCACCTCATTGCCCAGGAACACCCAGCGGCCGTCTTCGCCGCCCGCGTAGATCCCCAGCTGCTCCGGCCGCGGCGTGTCCGGCGGATAGGCCAGACGCACCTGCACCCGCGCATCGAAATGCACGCCCTGCGGGCCAAAGTCATGACCCAACCCCACCGGCACCAGTTCCTCACCGGGCTCCGGCACGAACCACTTCCACTGCGGGAACAGGGGTTCGTAGGCCGAATCCACGCCGAAGACCAGCGTGGCCTCGCCGCCGCCGAAACTCAACGTGCGCGCCTGGCCGGGCCGCACGAGGCGCTGACTCAACGGCACCATGGCCAGAGCCTCGGCGCCGTCCACCGTCCGGGCGCTGACCTGCGCCTGCACGAACGCCGGCCCGGCCGCGTCCAGCGCGACGCTGGCGCGAAACTCGTCCGCCGCTGACCGGCGCACGGTCACCGGCGCCTGCCCCAGCCACACCGCCGGCGCAGCCGCCAGCGGCACCGCCGGACGCACGATCATTTCCACGAAGAGCGGATGCACGCGCCGTTCCACCGCCAGCGCTCCCGGCGGCGCTTCGATTACCTTCTCCGGCGTGATCCGGGCACCCGCTGGGCGGCTGTCCGCCGCTCCGGCCGCTGGCCCCGGTCCGCCCATCGCGCCGGAAAGCGTCTCCGCACCCGCATCCCGTCCGGCGTCCTCCGCCTGGTCTCCCGGCGCATCCACCGCCATCAGCGGCGCCGCGGCCCACGACGGCGGCGCCACCTTCACCTCCAGCGCCACGGTGCTCACGTTGCCTGCCACATCCCTGGCCTCGATCTCCAGCGCGTGCAGCCCCGGCGGCAGGACGTCGCCCTTCCCCGCCTCCGGCACCAGCCACGCGGCGCCGTCCGGCAAAGCGGTGGTCAGCACCCCGCGATGACGATCCGTGGCGTAGAACTCCAGCCGGTTGCCTGGACGCACGAACAGGTTGAAGAACGCCTTGTTACGGCCGCCGTAGGGCAGGTAGGAACGGCACAGGTTGATCTGGTGGGCATCGGCGTAGGAGAAGCGGTCGAAGGCGGCCCGGTAGGTCTCCACGCCGTTGACGCGCAGGTGCAGCGAATACGGTCCCAGCCGGTTGGTCGAACGTTCGGCGCGGTCATGAACCAGCAGGCTGACACCCACCCGGCCGCTGATGACCGGCACCCGGCCGGCATGGAAACGGCCGGTGGACGCCAGCCAGCGCAGGTCCAGCACCACCGGCTCATGACCGTCGTCCACGAAACTCTCAATGCCGAAGGGGATGAATCCCAGAGCGCGCAGCGTCGGGGGTATGCCGTCCTCTACCTGGAATCCGTGCAGCAGCGGATTGATCGGCCGGTTGTGCTCGTCGCGCAATTCCAGATGCAGGTGCGGCGGGCCCGTGCCGCTGTCTCCGGACCAGGCGATGACCTCACCCCGGTTCAGCCGCACCTCGTTCGCCTGCAGCCACAGATCCACGCTGTACCGCTGTTGTTTTTTCTGTGCCGCGCGGACCCGGGCGTCCACCTGGGGCGCAAACCGCTCCAGATGCGCGAACACCATGATGCGCCCGTCGTCCAGCCGCTGGTACAGCGCCCGTCCGTATCCCCAGGGCGATGTCCGCACGCGCATGACGTAGCCGTCGGCCAGCGCCTCCACGGGATAGCCGGTGCGTCCAAAGGTGCGGCAATCGATGCCGGCGTGAAAATGAGATCCGCGGGTTTCCCCGAAGGTGGAGGTCAAGGTGGGCGCCAGGGGCAACGGCCAACCGAACTCCGGGGCTTCGGACGCCGCCGCCGCTACAGGCAACGGCCAGCCGGACGGCAGGATTGCCGCTGCCGGCGTGATCGCCAGGACCACGACCAGCACCCGGACCGCCCACAGCAGGCCTGTCAGCACATCCGGCGTCCGGTGCCGGTGGGCTCGGCACGATTTCGTTTCAGTTCGCCTCACCGTCATACACCTCCAGGCGGATGGAATGAGCATCGGCGACGACGTAGCACAGCGGCGGCTCGGTCCACGCCCCGGTGTTCAGGTAGCGGATGCCGTGCACCATGGTGTCCATGGCCGCGTGGGTATGGCCGCAGACGATGGCTTCGAAACCCAGCTCGTGCGCCGCCCGCGCCGCGTTGTGGGCCACATGGCGGTTGAGCACGTCGTACAACAACCTCCATTTCTTGGCGTACTGGGCCACGTGGACCCGGGACGCGCCCAGGAAGATCAGCAGGCGGTGCAGCCGCCGAAAGACCCATTTGAACGCCGAGTGGCGCGGCATCACCGTATCCAGGTCGTGACCGTGCACGGCCAGCAGACGCTTGTCCATACTCCACCGGTCCACGAACCGGATAGCGCCCGCTCCGTTCAGGTGCAATCCCTCGTCGTGGTTGCCATAGACCCAATACACCGGGCGCTGGTGTGACTGCTCCGCCAGCAGGTCCAGCACCTGCCGGTGGGCGTACGGCAGTCGCTCCACGTGCTCCGGAGCATCGATTACATCCCCGTTCAGGACCACTTGCGCGCCGGCAGGCAGCTGTCGCAGCCAGGCGGTGAACGCCTGGCTGCGAAAGAACTCGGATCCCAGATGCAGATCACTGACGATGTAGGCGCGCGCCGGGTCCATACACCTTGCCGAATGCGGGAAATGCGCTACACTGTCCGATGGACATGAATGGCGAACTCTCCAATAAAACGACGCCCGGCGCGACGGGCAAAACCTCCACGGCCCGGGAAGCGGCGCGCGATCGGTTGATGCGCCACCTGGAAAGGCTGCTGCCGGACCCGGGCCAGGCGGATGCCTTCCGGGAAAGCATGGGGTCGCCGCCACCGGTTTCGCTGCGCTTCAATCCTCTTCTGCCCCAGACGGCGCGGCTGCGCCAGGCTCTGCGGACGCGGATCACCCCGGTGCCCTGGTGTCCCGAGGGCGCCGTGCTGCCCGGCGACACGCCGCGACTGGGCCATACCCTGGAGCACCTGCTCGGTTTGTTCTATATCCAGGCCCAGGCGCCCATGCTGGCGGTGGCCGCCCTGCTTCCGGAGCCGGGCCAGCGCGTGCTGGACCTGTGCGCCGCTCCGGGCGGCAAGACCACCCACATCGCCGCCTGCATGGACAACCGCGGACTGCTGGTCGCCAACGAACCGCAGCGCCGGCGCCTGCCGGCCCTGGTGGGGCATCTGGAACGCTGCGGTGTTGCGCCTGCCGTCGTGCTGCAGCACCCCGGCCAGGAACTCGCCCGCCATTTTCACAATGTCTTCGATCGCGTGCTGGTGGACGCGCCCTGCAGCGGCGACGGGGTTCTGCGCAAGAACGCGGCCATGCTCAACTACTGGTCACCGGCGGACGCCCGCAACCTGGCCCAGACTCAGATCGGCCTGTTGCGCGCCGCTTTCCACATGCTTCGTCCCGGCGGCGAGCTGGTCTACTCCACCTGCTCGCTCTCCACCGAGGAAAACGAGGACGTCCTGCTGGGGTTGCTGCGCCGCTATGCGGACCAGGTCCAGTTTCTGCCGGTCCCGCATGTGGACCTGCCCCCCCTGCCGCCGCCGCTGGCCGGTGACTATCCGTCCGAGCTGGCCCGGTGTGCCCGTATCTGGCCCCATCTGCATGACACGGAGGGGGCCTTCGTCGCCCGGCTGCGCAAACTGAGCCCCACGCGCTGGCCGCGCCAGGAAGGCGATGCCGCCGGCTGGCTGGATGCGGCCAGCGATACTCCTGCGGGCGCCGCCTCATTAACCGCCGCGGGTTCGCCTGCGGCAGAAGGCCGGGTAACCATCGCCGGCTGCACCGCGCGCGGCGCCCAGACAACCGCCGCCGGCCCTCCTGCTCATGCATCCGTACGGGAGGCTGCGGTCGCCGGCGCTTTCCGGGATCTGGAGTCGCAGTGGGGCAGCGTCGGCCCCCTGCCGCCGGGATGCACGGTCACCCTGACGGGCCGGCACCTGTGCCTGCAGCCGTCCGCCGGTCCCGCCTTCGCCCGGCATTGTCCCTTTTACGTGCGCAGCGGCATGCACATCGCCCGCATGCACAAAGGCCATGCTTACCTGAGCCAGCAGTCCGTCGCCCTCTGGGGTGAACAGCTTCAGGGTCCGCGACTGCAGTTGACCTGGCCTCAGTTGCGGCAGTTCTGTCGCGATGCCGTGCTGCTGCCGCAACCGCACCCGGCCTGCCGCGGTGAAGTGCTGGTGACCTGCGGTCCCTGGACGGTCTGCCGGGGCATCGTCGCGGCGGACGGCACCCTGCACAGCATGCTGCCCCGCGACAGTCGCCGTGCGGATCTGCAGCGCCTGCTCGCCTTCCCGGAGTGAACCCGTCCGGCCTGTTGTCGCCGGTCCCAGGCACTTTCTTCCCCTGTCCACCCCCGGTTCCGGATGCAATCGGAACATTCTGCCGGCCCATCGGCACGTTTTTCCCCTTGCGCCGTAAAGACCGTCGTGTTTTCGCCGATGCGCCTCGCCAATCCTCGATATCCCTTGCCGGCCCGCCTTGCCAATCATCGACGTGCCTGCCGACTCGCCTTTCCAGTCGTCGACGTACCTCCTCGACGTACCTGCCGGCCCGCCTTTCCGTTCATCGGTATACCTGCCGCGCCGCGTTTTCAATCATCGACCTGACAACCCATATGCTGTGGATCGCACTGCACACCCTACAAGATATGCTTCTTTATGATCTTATCATGATCTTATCATGATCTTATCATGCCATATGTTACCAGATTGTAGGAATATGTGCGAATTTGCGCGAAACATGGGATAAAACCTTCTCGATGCTTCTCTAATGATATTTTTTTACCCCTCATAAGGCACTCGTAGCCTATACCCAATAACTGGCACAGATATTGCTTATAAGCCAGCCAAATACACGCAGCAACCTGCGACCGGCCGCCTCGTCTTCGGGCCGGGACAGCGGCAGAAAGGCCAGGATCCATGGTGCTGCTGCCGCTGGTCCGACACCCCCCGTTGCGGACCGGATCGCAGCCAGGGTTCGGGGGTGGGTCTCCCCTCCCAGGCTGTCCGTCCCTCCTCGACTGGACAGCACCCCCCGAATCCCTGTTCGTATGCTCCACACATGGAGCCTCCCCGTCCGCCATGCGCCCGTCACCACCAGACCCTCGCCGACACGGAAGCCGGTATGGATCTGAACGCCCATATCATCGCCAGTCTGAGCGAGGGGGTGGCCGTCTTCGACTCCTCGGGACGCCTGCGCCTGGCCAACTCCGCCTGTCGCTGTCTGCTGGGACGCGAACTGCCCCGCGCCGCCCTTCCGGCCGACATCCTTCCGGACGGCGACCCCTTGCTGCAGGCCATCATCCTGGCGCTGGACGGTACCCGGCTGGAAAATCACGATATCCACTATCCGGTCCCGGACGGCCGGCGCCGCTGGTTGCGCGTCGACGCCATGGCGTTGCGTGATACCAGCGGTTCAACGCTGGGCACCATGCTGGCGTTCAAGGATGTCTCCGAACTCAAACGGGCCGAGCGCCATATCTGGCAGATCGAGAAGATGACCGCCCTGGGACGTCTGGCCGCTTCGGTGGCACACGAGGTGGGCAATCCGCTCAGTGCCATCGATATCCAGCTGCAGTTGCTCGAAGAGGACATCGCCCGCCATGGGGGCCAACTGGCGGAAGGGGCCAGCCGGCGCCTGCAGATCGCCCGTACCGAGATGCACCGCCTGGACACCATCGTGCAGAATTTCCTGCGCTTCTCGCGGCCGCCGGCCCTGCATTTGAAACGGGTGGAACCCAACGATCTGTTGCGGCACATCTACGCCCTGGTCGAACCGGAGGCGCGCGAGCACGACATCACCCTGCAGCTCGATCTGGAACCCGGCGCGCCGGCCATCCAGGCGGACGAAAACCAGCTCAGCCAGGCCGTCCTCAACCTGCTGATCAATGCCTTTCAAGCCGTGCCCGACGGCTCGTTCATCACCGTCCGTTCCTGTGTGGCTGGCACCGACCTGCAGATCACCATCCGTGACCAGGGGCACGGCATCGCCCCCGAGGATCTGGAGCGCGTCTTCGAGTTTTACTATACTACGAAAGACGAGGGCACGGGATTGGGTCTCTCCATCGCTCAGAGCATCGTCCATCAGCACGGCGGCACGCTCACCGTGGACAGCGTCGCCGGGGAGGGAACCCAGGTGCTGATACGGCTCCCGGCGGCGGACTGATACCGCCCGCGCCGGTCACGGGACCGCAGTCGCTGGACCATCGCGCCATCGAGCCGCTCCTCGCCGCGGCAGGCGCAGGCCTGGAGCCACCTGTTTCCGAAGCACTCCTCGTCCACCTGAAGCCCTTCACCATGGCGATGCAAGCCCTTCACCATGGCGATGCCGTCGTCCACGTGGCGCACCATTTCCTGGTTGATGGCCG
>SLHA01000005.1 GCA_007136405.1 Candidatus Latescibacterota bacterium | reverse complement strand
TGAAGAGTCGGTCGTCTAGCAGGCGGACGTTAACGAAGACGACGCGCCGCTGCCGGCCGCCTTTCTGATTGGGGGTTACCCGGGATCTTGAGCAGCACTCGACCCTAGACGCAGACGGCGCGACCTGGTGAGGATACGCATACCTCGGTTCCGAGCAGTGTGGCCGCCGATCACAGCGCATCCGGGTTGGTGCGTGGGCGAGCACGGAGTCGGCGGGGACGGCGCCCTGGCTCACCTGGAAGTGGAAGGTGGCGTCCACCGTTTCGGTCGGACGATCGAAGCGATCCACCCGCAAGACGATGTCGGGGATGTGGACTTCGACGGCGCGCACGTCCGGATGCAGCGGATGGAACACCACTTTGCCGGTGTACAGGTCGCCCTGGTACACGAAGATTTGACGCCGGTACAGGGCTTCGCGCGCCAGGCCGATGCGTTCGGCGTAGTACGCATCCTCGTTGCCGCCGGCGCCGCGCAGCCGCATGTAGTATTCCTCGAAGGTGTGGGTTGAGTGCATAGTACCACTACCTGGGTAGGTGGTTCGCCGGACGCTTACATGCTTGACGCAACGTCAGCCGCACAGCGGGTGGACCCCGTACCGTTTGCCGTCACGAGGCGCATTCTGTAACTTTCAGCTAAACAGGATCTTGCAGGTGCGCGCTCTCGGTGGCGGTACCGCCGCAGTGCGCTTGGCGCCCTACGGGACCTGCATTTTGCACCGGCCTTGCGGGAGATGTGAGACGCGCGAGCGGGCATCACAGTAGCGACTGACGAGCGGGTTTGAGATGACTGACACGAGCAGCGAGACTATCAGCGCGATCGTATCTTGCCTGCTGACCCTGAACCCGTACCGCGTAGTGCTTTTCGGCTCACACGCCACGGGTACGCAGGACGCCGACAGTGACGTGGACCTACTGGTTATTCTGGACTCTGATGCCGTCTCGCAGAGCTACGAGGAACGAATGGAAAAGAGACTGAGGGTGCGCGACACTGTCCGAGAGATCAACAGACGAGTACCCATCGACCTGGTCGTCTATACGCGAGGAGAGTATGAGATTCTGCAGCGCGACGGCGGCTCTTTCTTGAATGAGGTCGAGAGCACGGGGAAGACGCTGTATGAAAAGGCAAGCTGAAGCTTGGGTCAATTCAGCGCGCGACGATCTCGCGGTGGCAGCAGCAATACTTGATCGTGAAGACTTGACACACATGGTGGCTTTTCATTGTCAACAGGCCATCGAGAAGATGATGAAAGCGGTCCTGGAAGAGAAAACCGGGACTGTACCCCGGGTGCACGATCTGATTACGCTACACGGCCAAATCGAAAAGTATATGACACTTTCGATCGAGGACGATCTTCTCAAGCAGTTGAATGAACTATATGCAGATGCCCGGTACCCGTCGCACCTCGGCCTTCTCCCGAAAGGAAAGCCGCCCAAGGAGTTGTCTGAGAGAATGTATCACTTGGCGCAGGAACTGTCCGATACCATCGGGAAAAGGATGGCATAACATGGAATGCCCCTGACTCGCTTCCCTATGTGCCTATATTGGCTGAGACCTCTCGTTCTGATCGTTAAAGAGCCTACCAGTGCAAAGGTGCTCAAGCATGAATACGCACGGGCGGGCGGGCGAGTACGGAGCGGGCGAGCACGGAGTCGGCGGGGACGGCGCCGGTTCAGTCTTCGTCTGCCGCGGCGGGGACGGCGCCCTGGCGCACCTGGAAGTGGAAGGTGGCGTCCACCGTTTCGGTCGGACGATCGAAGCGATCCACCCGCAAGACGATGTCGGGGATGTGGACCTCGACGGCGCGCACGTCCGGATGCAGCGGATGGAACACCACTTTACCGGTGTACAGGTCGCCCTGGTACACGAAGGTGTGACGCCGGTACAGGGCTTCGCGCGCCAGGCCGATGCGTTCGGCGTAGTAGGCATCCTCGTTGCCGCCGGCGCCGCGCAGCCGCATGTAGTATTCCTCGAAGGTGTGGTCGCTGTCGCCGCGCCGCACCTCCCAATAGCCGAACACCTCGCCCCGGTCGGTGCGCAATTCCATGCGGGCGGGATCCACCATGACTTTGGGATGGCTCTGGTTGACCACCGTCATCTGCAGCACGGTGAAGCGCGGCGGCGTGTACCCCAGGTTCAGATCGCGCACGCGGCCGTAGGTGAACGGATTGAGGTTGGGCTCGCGGAAGGTGTACCGGGCGTATTCCTGGTTGAGGGCCTGGTCGGATAGCATCCGCAGTTTGACCCGCACGCCGTCCTGCTGAAACACCGTGGTGCTGTCTTCCGGGTCGAAATAGTAGGCCGTCTCGTCCAGCAAGGCAGGCTCCGGGTCCATGTGGATCTGGTAGACCAGGTTCGGCGGCAGACGCAGACAGGCCACCAGCAGGACTGCGGTCAGGATCAGAGGACGAAAAAAGACAGGGGATCTCACGGTTGTCATCTCCTGGATAATGATCGGGCGGGCGACCGCTCCGGCGCGGCGCGCCGTGAAGAATCGGCGGCGCGCTACGCGTCGTTCGCCGCCAGTCCCGCCGGCGTGCCCGTTGCTGCCGTTGCGCCGGATCGTCATGTCGCTGGCTCTACCGTTTGCCCGCGACTCGCCCATGGCGCCGCCATGTACACCGGTTGCGCGATCGGCTCCGGCCCCGCCCTTGGCGCCACCGCCGCCGGACGGCTCAGTCACCGGTGAGCCGGGCCAGATGCTGCTGGGCGAACTGGCGGGCGCGCTCCTCCTCCGGCCGGTCCTGCAGTGCTTCTATGGTTTCGACATACACCCGTATGGCGGCGCGCTCGTTGTGCATCCGCTGCAAAGCGATGCCGATGTTGCAGCGGGCCGCCGCTTCGCTGGGGGTGTCCGGATACTGCTCCACCACCTGTTCCAGCAGGGCCACCGCCTGAGCATAATCGCCGGCTTCGAAATGCTCCATGCCGGCGGTATACAACGGATCGGCGGCCGCATCGCGCAGTTGGACCAGCAGTTCGCGCGCCGTAGCCGCCTGGGGCGCCTCAGGGAAATTTTTGACCAGCTGTTCGTACAGGCGTTGAGCCTCAGCGTGATCCCCGGCATTGTAGTGGTAATCGCCCAGGTGCATCAGCGCCTCGCTGGCGTGACTGTGCTCGGGATAATCCCGCGCCAGGAGGGTGAAATAGCGCGTCATCGCCTCTTCGTCCTCCAGCTGCAGGGCGCTCCAGCCGGCGCCGTACAGCGCCTGCGGCGCCTGCGGGCTGTCCGGCCAGCGGGCATGCAGCCGGTGGTAAGCCTGCCGGGCGCGCTCCAGCTCGCCGGCCCAGAAGTCGGCGTCGGCGGTATAAAGCAGGGCTTCGGGCGCGCGATTCGAGGCAGGGTACTCCGCCGCCAGGGCGGCAAAGCGCGCGTGCGCCGCGGTGGTGTCACCGCTGGCCAGCAGGCTGTGCGCCAGATAGAACAGGGCTTCGGCCTGCGCCGGCGGCGCCTCGGCCTGTGCCAGGCTGGCGGCGAAGGCCTCGGCCGCCGGCGCCCACCGGTCCAGCGCCGCCAGGGCGCTGCCGCGGCTGAAGTGCACCTCGGCGGCCTGCTCGCCCTCCGGGTCCAACTGGAGGGCGGCATCCAGCAGGTGCAGCGCCTGCAGTGGTTGCCCCTCGGCCAACCGCACCCGCCCCAGCAGCAGGCGCGCCGTAAGCGCCACCGCCGTATCCGGGTTGTCCTCCAGCCCTTCCACCTGCTCCCGGGCCGCCGCGTGATCGCCCCGATCCAGATGAAAGCGGCCCAGCGCCAGGCGACTGTCGAGCCGCAGCGTGTCGGCGTCGGCGTCGACCAGTTCGGCGTGCAACCGGACGATCCGCTCCGCATCATCCAGGTCGCGGGCGCACCGTTCCAGGGCGCGCAGGTAGATGCTATGCTGCTCCGGTTGTAGGCTGTCCTCGTCCAAGCCGCGCCGCCACATCGTCCAGGCCGCCTCCAGCTCCCCCAGTTGGTACAGGCTCCAGCCCACCCCGAAACGGGCCGTGCCGCGCAGCTCGCCGGTGAGCTGCGGCAGCGCCCGGCGCAGCAGGTCCAGCGCCGTGTGATGGTCGCCCTGGGTCTGGTACAGCAGCCCGAGTTGCGCCTGCAGCTGCGGCTCCGGCTGCTGCGCCAGCAGCGGCTCGATCAAGGCGATGGCGGCCGCGTGATCGCCGCGCTGGCTCAGCAGTTGCGCCAGCTCCATCTGGGCGCTGGGGTGTTGGGGCAGCTCCGCGGGGATGGATTCCAGCAGCGGTTGAGCCTCGTCCAGGCGGCCCTGGACGCGATGGTGGTGCCCCAGTTCCAAAGCGGCAAAGGCGCGCACCTCCGGCTCGTGGCAATGGTCCAGAATACGCTGGTACAACGCTTCGCGGCGGCCGGCCTCCGCGTGCGCCGCAGCCGGTGCATCGCTGTCCAGCCGGGCTTGTTGCAGGATGGCCCGACAGGCCAGATCGGAGTCCGGATAGTCGCGCTGCAGCTGCATGAAGCAGGCGCGCGCCGCCTCGTTCTGCCCCAGAAGCTGGTGGGTGTAGCCCTGCCAGTACAACGCCTCGGGCACCAGGTACGCAGCCACCTGCGCCGCCGCTTCTTCATAGGCGTCGATGGCGGCTGTGAACAACGCCTCGACCGTATCCGGCGGCTCCGCGGCCGCCGCCGCGGCGGCGCCCAGCAGGCGCAGGCATTCGGCGATGCGGAAGTGCGCCTCGCCCACCGGCAGGCCCGCCTCGTCGGCCACCTCGGCGTGGGCCGTCAGGTAGAGCCGGTGAGCCGCCAGCGCTTCGGCGTAGCGCTGCTCGTCGAACAGCAGGGTCATCAACTCGGCCTGCATGCGCGCCCGGAACGCCGGCCGCGGCGCCCGCTCGCCGGCATAGCGGTAGACCGCCACGGCGGCGTCTGCACCCTCCGTCTGGCGGGCCAGCACCGCCTGCCGCACCCAGGCCTGTTCGACCAGCGCCTCTTCGCCGGGGAAGTCCGCCCCGACGGTACGGTAGGCGGCCAGCGCTTCCGGGTAGCGGCCCAGCTCGGCCAGCATTTCACCGCGCTTGATCCAGGCACGCGCCGCCAGCGAGCGCCGGCTCCGCCCCTCGCGCAGGCCCGCCAGGGCCACGGCGGTGCGTTCCGCATCACTCATGCTGCCTGGATCATAGGACCCGGCCAACTCGGTGAAGACCTCCAGCGCCGCCCCGTAGGCGCCCAGTTGCTCCAACGCCAGGCCCCGCTGCAGGCGCGCCCGGTCGGCGCGAATGGTGTGCGGCTCGCGGGCGATCAGCGCCGCAAACACCGTATCGGCGGCGGCGTATTCTTCCAGTTGGTACAGCGTCCAGCCCAGGTTGAAGCGCGTGCGCGAAGCATAGGCGCCCTCCGGGAACAGCTCGAGCAGGCGGTAGCCGGCCGCGGCCGCGTCGGCGTACGTTTCCGCCTGGTACAGGCACTCCATGGCCAGAAACTGCGCCTCCTGGCGCAGCGCAAAGCCGGCCTGTTCGCCCAGATCGGCGAAGTAGGCCGCCGCCTGCAGCAACTGCTGGCGCGCCAGCGCCGCCAGGGAATCGGCCGCCTCCGGCGCCGCCAGGTCCGCCTCCTCCTGCCATATGCGGGCTTGTTGTCGGCTCAGGTTGCCCAGTTGATAGCGGGCCGCATGCTGCAAGGGCACGGTGCGCTGGTCGATCTCGACGGTCACCTGGGAGGCCCGCAGCAGGCGGCTGTCCGGCATCTCCATCAACTCCACATAGCGCCGTTGCGCCCCCTCCAAATCGCCGTCGGCCAGCAGGCGCTGGGCGCGGCCGAATTCCCGGCCCATATCTTCCGGATTGTCCACATACAGGCTGCCGGCCACCAACACGCTCAGCAGCAGGGGAATGGCATAGCCGATCATCGGTCATACCCGGCGATGAGGGTGATGAAAAAGCCGAAATACCCGCCGTCGCGAGTGCGCGCCACCACCGGGTCCGAGTACACCTCGTGGCGGCGTTGCAGCCCGGTGTTGGACACCACCTGGTAGCCCTGGTAATCGCTGTGCACGGTAAACATCAACACCGAGTCCATGGAGCGGTGATCGCGGGTCGCATCCACCCGGTCGATCTGATGAAAGGCCAGCGGCTTGAACAGGGTGCGGGTGAAGGGGATACCCAGGCCCTGCTGGCCGAACTGGACGGCGGTCTGTTCGGTCAGCTGCAGATCGACCCGCACGATCGGCGCGATCTGGTGCCAGGACTCCAGCGGCCGCCGCCGGTCGCTGCGATCGACCCACTTGAACAGGTGCTTGAACATGGGGTGGATCCGCAGCCGGCCGCGGTCGATGGGATAGTCGGTTTTGTTGACCAGGGTGAACGTCTGGATGCGCGCGTTCTCCTGCAGTTGGCGATTGACGATCCACTGGGCGTTGTTCTCCACGTGCAGACCGGCGATGCGCCGCATCTCGGTACCCACAAAGGTGGTGTGCACCCAGGAGTCCTGCATCAGCAGCGGATCGGGCGGCGGCGGCCGATCCGGGTTGTTGTGTTCGCCGGGACGGTAGATGTAGACCGGATCGGGGATGGTGTCCTGCACCCGCTTGGTGTCGTGGTTGAGTTGCAGGCGCCCCCGCCGGGGCCAGTCGACAAAGTAGGCGCACCGCACATAACGCGACACCGCCCGGCCCGGACCGGCCAGCATGCGCTGGCGATAGTAGCCGACCGCCGCCGAAAAACCCTGCCGTTCCGGCAACGACAAGAAGGCGTGCCAACCGCGGCGATTGCGGTCATACGGATACTGGGGCTTGTCGTTGTTCTCGCGTTCGTCGATGACGCCGTTGTTGTTCATGTCGATGCCGTAGACGAAATCCGGCGGATCGGAGAAGTACAGCAGAAACGGTTCCAGGTAATCGGGTATGCCGTTGGCGTTGCGGTCGTAGTCCAGCACGTGGTAGCCGGTCTTCTGCAGGCCGGGGAAAACGCCCGAGTCGACTTCGCCCGCATCGAAGTAGGCGCGCATGTCGTCGTCGGCGTAGCGGCCGTTGTCGTCGTTGTCGTCCACCAGCGGAAACTCGGACAACATGGCCATGTCTTCGGCGCCGCCGGCCTTGTCGGTGTACAGGATCAGACCGCCGCGGCGGCTGTCGTACCCGCCGCTGTACGCCGGTCCCAGGTGAAACACCTCGCCGCCCAGCTCGAACGGCTCCAGGCGCCGCAACCCGGTCAGATACCAGGCGGACGACGACTCGCGGCTGCGCCGGCCGTGCCGCACCGGAAAGGCGCGATCCAGCAGACTGCGTTTGTACTCGCCGTGCAGCCGCAGGCCATACAGGTGCACCTCCGCATCGACGCCGAACAGCGTCTGCCCGCTGTTCAGGCCGTAGTCGAAGACCACCTCGCGTCGGTTGGAGAAATCGGCCACGGCGCCGCGGGCCCGCACCATCGTCTGGAAGGGGGTGCGGCGGTCTTCGAAGCGGGCCTGCACCGGCAGAAAAAAGGCGTGGCGCTGGGCCACTTCGATGCGGTAGTCGTTGGCCACCACGGCCCGCACCCGGACGCCGCGGATGGCCTCCTCTTCCGGCAGCGGGAAGATGAAGTCGACGTGCTCGTCGCCGTAGGCGCTGCGATACCCGTCCCCCCGGCGCCCCCCCAGCACCTCCGGCCGCAGCCGGGCATCGTAGCGCGCATCGTCCGGGTCGCTGCTGAGCACCGTCTGCTCGGCGGTCTCCACCTCGATGAAGACCGCGTAGACCACCGCCCCGGTCTCAGGGTGGTCCGGCGCGTCGTCGCGGATGCGCACGGTGAGCTCCGCCGGCGCCTGCATCTCCGGATAAGGGATGCTGCCGCGCAACAAACCGCCGTCGCCGCTGCGCGCCGCATTGACCTGGTGCTGGTTGACCAGCGTGGCGCCAAAGCGCAGCACATCCCCCAAACGCGTCTCCCAGTGCCCGCCAAAGGTGAACACCGGATTCTCCTCTTCCCGCCGCAAATACTCGGTGAGCACGCCGGTGCCCCGGTCGATGGGCGAGGAAAACGTCTGCAGCGTGGGAAAGGTCGAACTGTCGAAGCCGCGCGCCGTCAGCAAGGTCAGCTTGTTGCCGGGGAACACCACATCCCAGCGCAGCCCGTTGAAGGTGGCCCGGTAGAAGGTCAGGCGGGTCAGCTCCGTGCGGATCTCGTCGCCCACGGTCAGCGCCCAGTTCCAGGGACCGTAGTTGTCGTGGGCGATGATCAGGTTGTTGAGCGAGCGGTACAGCCGGTCCTTGCGGATGACGCTGGAACCGGGCCGCTGCTCGTCCATCTCGTAGACCAGAAATCCTTCGGTCAGAAAGTTGCCCAGATAGTCGTAGCGCGGCGCCAGCAGGATCTGCCGGCGGTAGGGCTGGTAGATGTGTTCACCGTAGTTGACATACCCGTCCGGCGACGGCCGGCCAAGGAAATGCTCCGGCAGCGGCTGACCGGGCAACTGCGCCAGCCCGGCGGCAGCGGACATCAGCACCAGCAGCAGGGCCCGTACCGCGGCGCCGGGGCCGGTGGGCGTATTCGGGGTCGACATAGGCTTGGCTCTTTCGGTAACCGGTAGCAAGGCCACAGGCGGTACAGGGTTCAATAGAGCACACCCAGGGTGCCCAACCAGACATCCTCCCGATCGGCGCGGATGTCGACGCGCAGCACATACAAGCCCGGCGGCACCCGTCGTCCGTGCTGGTCGCGGCCGTCCCACTGCAGCAGGCGGCGGCCGGCGGTCACCGGTTCGCCGTCCAGCAGACGGCGCACCCGGCGACCCCGCAGATCGTACACGGCCACGTGCAACGGCCGGGGGTGCTGTACATTGGCCAGATCGAGCTGGATGTGCGCCGGCCCGAGTCCCGGATCAAAGGGGTTGGGCTGCACCACCACCCCGTCGCGCGGCAGCGCCCGCTCCAGGAAACCCCGCCCCTCCAGAATCAGGCTGCCATCGCCGGCCGGCTGCGCATACTGGCGCTGCTCCCGCGCGCCGGCAGACGCCACCCCGGCGCGTATCGCCAACGTCGGCCGCAGCAGCACCGCGGCAAAATCGATGGCCAGCGAACCGGAGTGCGTCAGGCGATACTCCGGCTGCAGATGCAGCGTCAGCCCATCCGTGTCCCACCGCGCCGTGTAGGCCGCCGCCGGCAGGGGCGCGCCGTTGAGCCGCACCGCCTGAATCTGGCCCGGCAGATTCACCTGCACGTGCGCGAACCCTTGATCCTGCGGCCCGATGTCCGCCTCCACAACGCAGGTGAACAGCGTTTCCTCCCCCAGCACCGGCCGCCGCGGCTCGATGGCCGCCGTCAGCACCGAGGCGGGATATTGGCTGGTGTAGTCCACCTCGATCCAGTCCAGCGACGGCGTCTGCAGCGGCCGCCGCGTCTCCATGACCACCCGGTACTGCACAAAGCGGGCCGGGCCGGGTTCGGTCACCGCCACCCCGGCGGCGCCGTCGGCCACATCCCACACCGGCACACGATGCCACTCTGCCCAGGCCGTAGCGTCAGCCGAGGTGCGCACCTGCACCCGCAGATCGGTGCCGGCCGGCGCCGAACCGCCAAAACGAACGCGACCGACATGGACCGGCCGGCCCGCATCCAGCACCGCCGACTCGAAGCTGCCGGCGGCGCGGTAGCCGCTGCCGTACACTTCGATCTCGCCGATAGAAACCCAGTTGGGCGGATCCTCGCGGGCCACCTCCACGCGCACATACCTACCCAACACCGGCAGCGGCGCACCCTGATCGTCCACCTCGATCCAGCTGGAGGCGGCGCGGGTGTCGACCACCGGCTGGTCGTTGTCCAGGTGCTGGGCCACCAGGATCCAGTCGTCCGGCGCCCGCTCGGTGGACACATACAGCCGGTAGCCTTTGAGAAAGAAGTTCGGGCGCTGGTCGATGATGCGCCCGGGCAGGATGCGCACCTGAGTGATGCCCCGGTCGCCGTCCAGGTCGACCTGGACCCGTTGCCCCAGCACATCGGTGCGGTTGTTGAAGCGCCAATCGGTGGCCACATCGCCGTCGGTAACACTGCGGGTACCCACCAGCGTAACCGTACCCGCCGTCGCCCGCCGCCCCAGCGCCATGTTGAGGCCCTCGAACGACGCCAACGTCAAGCGGCCCGCATCGTCCACCTCGGCGCCGGTGAAAAGGCCCTGATCGAAGTCGTCGCCGCGGTGCGTCCAGCCGCCCGACGAGGCCGGACCGGCCAGCGCAGCCGACGCTCCCAGCAGCAGGCACCACAGCGGCGCCAGCGGGTAAAGCAGACCGTGCCTGGTCATGGTAACCATCGTCGTCCGCATAGCATCTGCGCCTCCTTGCTTCGCGGTGGTCATTGAAATCTGCCGCCGCCAGGGGCCCTGGGGACCCTGGCGGCGTGGACCGTGAGGGCCCGTGCCGCCGGTGACCCGTGCTGCCGGTGAACGGTCATTGCCCAGCTTTCTCTTTCTCCGGTCGCACCGGATACGCAGGAATTGATGGCAAATTCCATGCCGAAGAGTAGAAAAAGCGCTCAAGTTTCTCATAATGCCTTGTTATTCAAGTCGTTACGTCTCAACGGTGCCACCTCTCCCCATGAGCCCATTATTTGCCGATTCACCATATATGGTGACGACGCGCTCGACCGAGCTGACTCAATACGCGTAACCCACTACGAGAGAGCCACTTATAGCAATCACCAAATATGGTGACGAAAATACCCAAAATCACCATATACGGTGATTTACCGCCGCGACCATCTTGCCCTCCGCGGCCACCCACTGCTGCGCCAGGCCCGCTCACTCCGCGGCCACCACCAGCCGGAAGCCGAGGATGTAGGAGCGGACGCCCGGGGCGAAGGGCACGCGACTGACTACCCGGCAACCCGCCGCGCTGTTGGACCAACTGCCGCCCCGGATGATGCGGTCGTAGCCCGCCTCCGGGTTCCTGTCGAAACACCACTCCCATACGTTGCCGCTCATGTCATACAACCCCAACTCGTTGGGTGCTTTCTGCCCCACCGGCCAGGTACCGCGCCCCTGCGACAACGCGCACGCCGCACCGCCCGAGTTGTCCGTATACCACCCCACCGCATCCAGGTCATCGCTGCCACTATAGGTATACCCCTGGCTTTGCTGCCCGCCCCGCGCCGCATATTCCCACTCGGCCGCCGTCGGCAACCGATACCCGTCCGCCCGCGCATCCACCTCGACCTCGTCGTGCGCGCCGGTGCGATACACCGACCCGCCCACCGTATACACCGGCGTCCGGCCCTGCAGCTCACTCAACGCATTACTCCACTTCACGGCGTCATACCAACTCACCGTACGAACCGGGTGATCATCGGCGCAGCCTTCGCCCACGCCCGCCAGATCATACCCGTGCGCCTCCGCCCCGTCGCGCACCGCCTGCCACTGCCCCCAGCTCACCGCATACTGGCCAATGGAAAACGACTCCACCTCCAGCACGTCGTTGCCGATATCCGGCAACCTGCCGCCTTCCACATACACCCTCTCCACGAATGCATCATCGCCAGGCGCCAAAGTTTCGGCCTGGGTAACCGCACCGCCGGTAGTGCGGGGCCATGGACCCCACCCATACGGTGTCGCCACCCGCACCCGGTAGAAATAGGTGCCCGGCGCCGGGCCGGTCAGGGGGAAGGCCGTCTCCATGCCTTCATAACGCACCACGGCATCGGCAAAATCGCCGGTCGTGGCCTCCTCCAGTTGGTAGCCCGTAACCCGAGGACGAGCCTGCCAACGGACCACGTAGTCCTGCCCCGCGGGCACGCGGGCCGGCGCCGTCACCGTAGATCCCATGGAGTGCACCTCGATGTCCACCTCGACCTGTTCGCCGGCGGCCACATCCACCGCAGGCGCGGCGCCGAGGTAGCGCACGATGTCGCCTTCCAGAAACACCAGCACCACCCG
>SLHA01000072.1 GCA_007136405.1 Candidatus Latescibacterota bacterium | reverse complement strand
GCCACGCCGCATGGAACCTGCCCGGCGTCCGCCTGGATGTGACCATGACCCCGCCCGGAGGCAACCCGGCGCATGCAGGTGATCGAGCCTGCCGCAGCAGGACCTTTTCAGTGCATCTGGCTGTAGAGCAGCTGGCTGTAATGATTGTACAACGCCTGGATGTTGGCCACGTACGTCACCGGTTCGTAGCCGCGCACGAAGCCGTGCCGGGCGCGGCTGGCGTACTCCGGTGTACTGAGCAGCAGCATGGCCTGCTCCACGTTACCGAACCATTGATTGGGATCCCATCCCTTCTGAGCTGCCAGGCGTCTTGCATCCAGCACGTGCCCGTACCCCGCATTGTATGCAGCCAGGGCCAGGTGAAAGCGCTGGCGATAAGGCAGCCCGGGATCGAAACGCGCCAGCAGACGAGCCATGTACTGGGTGCCGCCCCTGATGTTCTGGTCCGGATTCGTGATGTCGCTCACACCCAGTTCGAGCGCAGTACGGGGCATCAGTTGCATCAACCCCTTGGCCCCGGCCCAGCTGCGCGCGTTCGGATCGAACCTCGACTCCTGGAACATCTGCGCGGCGATCATGCGCCAGTCCAGACCATGTTGCGCGGCATAACGCTGGATAAGATCGTCGTACGGTGAGATGCGTCCGTGCACGTCGGTTCGTCCCTCGGAACGGGCCATGGCCACGCGCTGGCCGGTGGCGAAATAACGCCGGTAAAGCATGTTGTAGTAGAGGCTGCGTGGCCGGTGTGAACCTGTGGTGAAAAACTCGTCGACAGCTTCCCGTAGTTTCACGGCGTCGGGGCGCATGGCCCAGCCGATCTCGCGTTGGCCGGTGAGTGCCGGACCGATGGCGATGGCGTCGGTATACTGCGCTTCCATCTCTGCCAGGTAATCATCGCATACCGTTGCGGCATACTTTCCGGTCGAGACTCGACGCAAAATCTCCTCGGTTTCGATGTGCTCCGGTACCAGCCTGATGTCCAGCGGCTCTCCCAGCGTGCGTTCCAGTTCCATGAGGGTCTCGTAGTACGAACTGCTGCGCCGGACGTGTACGGGCCATCGCGCCAGATCGGCAACATCGTTCACCAACGGCGTACCGCTCTCGTCACGGCCGGAGACGATGACTTCCTCCGGGAACAGGTACGGCGCGCCAAAAGCCACGTTTTGCCGGCGTTCTTCCGTGATCGTCAGACTTGCCGCGGCTATGTCCGCCTTTCCCCGGGCAACCCAGTCCAGCAACACGTCCCGGCTGGGAGCGATGAGCATATACAGGCGCAGGCCGTGCTGCTCGGCGAAGGCGCGGCTCAGTTCGTATTCGAATCCGACCTCCTGGCCGCGGTATATCCAGTATGTAGCCGCATTGTTGCGGGTAGCCACGCGCAGGTAGCGCCGTTCACGGATGCCGTCCAGGTCGCCCGTAAACCGCTCGGACCGCTCTACCGCCAGAGCTTCTTCCATGATGAACCGGTTCACCGCCACCCGCAGAGAGTCACAGCCACGACCCACGGCCCAGGCGCGCGGACGGGGATCGGTCAGAGGCAGCACGACGGCCAGGTTGTCCTCGTATTGCATCACACCCGCGGCGATATCCTCGTCGCACACCGTCATGGGATAGTCGCCACCGGCCACCTTGTGGGCGATGTCGTGCGTATGCATGTCCTCCGGTGCTGCCTGAATGATCAGCTCCGGCACGGTCTCCCGCACCTGCTCCAACGTACCGAAATACGACGACGAACGCCGCACGACGACAGTATGACCGGCCAGATCGGCCAGGCTGCCGATAGCGGCCGGAGCGTCAGTGCGTCCTACCAGCATCTCGCGCACATGGTCGACGGGAATCGAGAAATCGACCGCTTCCTGACGGCTCTCCGTAATGGTCAACGTGGCCATGGCCACATCGCCCTTGCCTCCGGCCAGCCACGGAACGATGCTGTCGTAGCGCGCCGCCTGGACCAGCACCAGTTCGACACCCAGACGCGCAGCCAGCCGCTGGGCCATATCGAGCTCGAGCGCCAGCGCCCGGCCTGACCGCGGCAGCGCAGCGTAGTCTTTGTCCGGCACGATCACGCGCAGGACGCCTTCGGCCTGTACCCGGCCCAGGGTCCCCCGGTATGGAGCTGGCTCAGGATCGATATCATCGCTGATATCAAGATCAGCACAGGACAGCAGGAATATGGCGGTACACAACGCCATAACCCCGCGATCGAGTCGTAGGGTCTGAGGCATGGTCTGCCCACCTTTCAGACAGTTACGGCTCCGGCCCCAAGCGACGAGACCGGCGAGGAATAAGCGGCCGGGCTGTGCACGTGCACGAGAACAGCAACTCCGGCGTCCAGTACACTACGCGTTCAACAAAGAAAATCAACTGTGCTTCATACAATATACGGACTCTATAACTTAAGTGCAGCACCGACCCGCAGGCGGCCATCCACGAACCGGGTAGGGATCGCCTTCATTTGACACGGATCATACCCCATCGTATTCCTGCCTGTGTATCACCGGGCCGGGCACCCGCACCGGGATGTCCTACGAGTCGATTCATATATATCACGGCTGACCAGCCAGGAGAGCTTGCCATGACCGAATCATGTGGATGCGCCCATTGTGCCCGCCCGCCGCTATGGCAACGGGAGTCCCACCCGGATTTCGACACCGTCTTCAGCATGCTGCGCCAGGATGGCTTCCAGGAGGAAGACCGGGACCGGCCGGTCGTCGGTGTCTGCAATACCTGGAACGAGGTCGTTCCGGGGCACCTCCATTTGCGCGATCTGGCGGACCGGGTCAAGCTCGGTGTGCGGGCGGCGGGGGGTGCGGGACTGGAGTTCGGCTGCGTTGCCCCGTGCGACGGCTTCGGCAATGCCAATCGCGGCTACCGCTATATTCTGCCGATGCGCGACCATATCGCCGATGCTGTGGAGTTGATGGCCGAAGCCCATCACTTCGACGGCATGGTATTGATTTCCAGTTGCGACAAGAGTAATCCCGGAGTGATGATGGGGCTGGCCCGGGTGAACCGTCCGGCCATCTTTCTCGGCGGCGGCATGGGCCATCGGATGTGCCCGGGTGAAGGCCTGGGAACCGCCATGAGCATGCAATGCCTGGCCGAGGCGCTGGGTCTGGCGTTGCCGCGCACAGCCACCACGTACGCCACCGGCACGGACCACCGCCAGCTTTCCATGCAGGCCGGGCAGCAGATTGTCGAACTCGTGCGCAGCGACATCAAACCCGCGGACATCCTGACGCCCGCCGCCTTCCGCAACGCAGTGCGCGTCAACATGGCCATCGGCGGTTCGTACAACACCTTCATTCATCTTCCCGGCATTGCCTATGAGGCCGGCGTTGGGCTCACCCCCGCCGACTTCGACCATCTCAGCGATACCACTCCGTACCTGTGCAGCATCGCACCCAACGGTCCGTGCGTTCTCAGCCAGTTGGATGCCATGGGCGGCATACCGGCGGTGATGAAAGTGCTGGAGCCGCTGCTGGATCTGGACGTGATGACGGTCACCGGCAGAACCCTGGGCGAAAACCTGAACGATGTGCACCTGGACTGGTCCCGGCTGCCCCATCCGGATGTGCTGCGGCCGCTGGACAATCCATGCCGTCCTACTGGCGGTCTGACCGTCTTGAGGGGTAACCTGGCACCGCAGGGAGCGGTGATCCGCTCCGCCGGAGTGCTGCCGACCATGCTCCGGTTCGAGGGGCCGGCAAGGGTTTTCGACTGCGAACACGACGCCATGGCCGCCGTCGCGCGCCACCAGTATGAAGCCGGCGAGGTGCTGATCATCCGCAACGAGGGCATCGTCGGGGGACCCGGAATGCCGGAACAATCTTGTGTGGGCTGGACCCTGGACCGGCAGGGCATGTACGACAAGGTTTACCTGGTCACCGACGGCCGCTATTCCGGCGCCTGTCATGGCCCGCTGGTAGGGCTGGTAACGCCGGAAGCGGTCATGGGCGGACCCATCGCTGTGGTGCGGAACGGGGACCTGGTGCGCATCGATGTGACGGCCAAGAAGCTCGATGTGCTGATTCCAGAGGAAGAGATTCAGCGCCGCCTGCAGCGATGGAGGCCGCCGCAGCCGCGGGTGCAGCGCGGTTTCCTGTCACGCTACGCCCGGCGCGTGGTTCCGGCGCTTCAGGGCGGCTACCTGCCGCACGAAAGCGGGACTCCTGACCGCGTCCGCAGCGGCAACGAATCATCCGCGGTGCAGACGGCCGAACCGGCATCGCCGGCCGCTGGTGGCGGTATCGCCGCTGCCCCCCGGCCCAAGAAGACCATCGTGACAGTAGCCTCAACGACCCCCGAGTACACCCGCAAGGGCGAGGGGGATGTGGTCGAGTTGGACGACGGACGATTGCTCCTGGTCTATATGGAATTCAGAGGTGACGGTAGCGATTTCGCACCGACGCGCATCGTGGCCAAGGAATCCGCCGACGGCGGCCTGTCCTGGAACGGCCATCGCGTCATCACCGAGACCCGGCCTGGCGACGTCAACGTATATTCGCCCAATCTGCTGCGGGCCCGGGACGGCGGCATACTGCTGGTTTTCATGCGCAAGCATACGGTCGAACCCACGTCCACGACGCTGTACGTATGGAAATCGGACGCCTCAGGCGCCGCCTTCGCACCGTATGCCGAGATCGCTGCCGGCGGATATTTCGGCTTGTGCAATGCTGTGATCGAGCGCCTGCAAGACGGTCGTCTGCTGCTGCCCGTTTCCGGGCCGCGGGGACTGATAGGAGAGGGTGGAGACGCGCCGTCGTCAGCGGTCGCGGTGTTGTTCAGCGACGACGACGGGATCAGCTGGCAAGATCCGGGCAGCCGAAGCTGCCTGCCCATGCGCGGCGCAATGGAACCCCATGTGACTGAAACGGGAGACGGTCGGGTGCTCATGGTCATGCGCAACCAGCTGGGTTCGCTGTTCCTGGCGGAATCGCTGGACGCCGGGGTCAGCTGGTCCAAACCCCGCAGCAGTGGCTTGCAGACGCCGGAGTCCTGTCCCGAGCTGAAGCGTATACCGTCAACCGGTGACCTGCTGATGATATGGAACAACAGTCCCTATGATCCGGATTTTGCCTCCCACTACGGCCAACGCAGCCCGCTGACGGCCGCGGTCTCCCGCGATGGTGGATGTACCTGGACCCACCGCCGCGACATCGAGACGGATCCGACACGAGCCTTTTCCAATCCGGGCTGTCGTTTTACGGCAACGGACAGGGCCGTGATCAACTACTGGACCTGCGAGTACACGCCGGAATGGCGCATGCAGGATGTCATCGACCTGCGCGTGGCCGTGATCGACACCGGTTGGTTCTATTCGACGTAGAAAGGCGCCACGACGTCAAAAGGCACCAGCCTTGACAGTTCCCTTGACGCCCGGTAACCCCTGGACACTGGCGCCGCCACGCGTATATTTACTGGCCGGTTCGGCGCAGCCCCTGCCCGTCCCCAAGACCGCAGCCGTCCTGGCTGTGTGATGGTCCGCAGTATCGTATACCACGACAGAAGGCCATGGCCAACCCATGTACTGCATGCGGTGCCTGCTGTGCCTGTTTCCGCGCCTCATTCTACTGGGCCGAGGGCGATGACGCCACGCCCGGCGGAGTACCGGTGGAGTATACCGAAAAGCTGGATTCCTGGCGCCGGGTGATGCGGGGAACCAACCAGCGGAATCCACGCTGCGTGGCGCTGCAGGGCACCGTGGGCATCAGCGTCTGGTGCACCATCCATCCGCGGCGCAGCTCGGTGTGCCGTGAGTTCGTGGCCTCGTGGCAGGACGGCCAGCGCAACCCGCGTTGTGACCAGGCGCGCCAGGTTCACGACATGGAACCCCTTGCCCCAGATGCCTGGGACGATCCGCATGATCTGCCGCGAGCCGCTTGACACGGCCAGCGGCGCACCTGCGCGTGGTGGCCGGAGACGGCTGACCAGTCATACCACCAACGCTACCTCAAGACCTTTTACTGCAGCGAAAACTACCGGCTGATCGTAACGCTCGTCTCCGGGTAGTCACCGGAATACCACCATCTGCAGATAGACCATCTCGATGAAAAAGAGCAGCACGATATAGAGCAGTTCGTAGTTGAGATTTCGATAGAAAACCTGTGTGTCCAGACGCGAGAACAGGGCAAGGCTGAAGTACAGGGGCCGGGCGAACAGGACAGCACTCCCAAGTACCGCGACATCGACCAGGAAGGTGATTCCCGGTCGATGCAGGGCGTAGGGAAAGGCCAGGTAATACACCGCGAATACCGCCAGAAAGGTGAGATAAAAGAGATTGTTCTCAACCTTTCGGACAAGACGGTAGCGGAACTTGAAAAACGCGCCCAGGACCAGGAACATCGAGATATACACCACCAGGCGATATCCCTCATGCTGCCCGACAAAGCGGTACTTGAGGATATAGGTCAGGGCAGGATAGAAACCGGTGGTAAAGAGCACGCCCAGACCGCAGAGAGTGAGCGCTTTCCAGCTTCCGGCCACGTGCAGTTCATCCTGTCTGGACTCATCGTAGTCGAACTGGTCGTACAGAAGGAAGAGCAGGCACTTGTACAGGCCGTGCACCACGATATAGGCCAGGGCAATATCATAGAGCCGATAGGAGAGTATCAGACCGATAAAGCCAATCGAAAATACCGTCGTCCCGGCTATGACCCGCTTGAGATGGGGCTCGAAGAACAGAAAGACGGCCACCAGCAACATCGTTGTGATGGAGACAATGCGCAGGAAGTCGAAGATCGCCGTATACCCCAGAAGCTCTGCCGGACGAAGCACGAGGTAATACAGGCCGAGGATGCCTGTAAAGACCGTGAAGGCAGAGAGAAACGCCGAGATCAAAGAGTTGGTGGCGGTATGGCACGTACTGACCCAGTTGGATACTGGGAAGAACGCTCCTTTCACATAAAAAGCCGTGCTGAAGAGCAGCAATATCAGGTGCATATTGTACTCGCTGAAGAGCGAGATCTGGTCTACAAAGGTGAACCCGAGATAGGATCCCGATGAGTAGAGCAGTATCACCCCTCCCAGGAATAGCGCCGAGCTGGAAGCTCCCATGATCATGTATTTGATCGAGGCATAGTACTCGCCTTTGATCCCGATCAGAACATAGGCCGCCATGATCATGACCTCGTAGAACACGTAAAACGTGAAGATGTCACCCGTGACGAGCAGCCCGCTGCAGCCGGCCAGGTAAAAGAGGAAAATGACCCGCACATATTGGGTTTTCAGCAAGTCCAGGCGGAAGAGGGTGAAGAGCAGCGGCGTCAGGTAAGCAGCGAGAAAGTAGGTCTTCCTGGCGTCAAAGGAGAAAACGATCGAGTACTCCAATTCGGAGATCGCAGTGATAAAAACGCCCTCGTAGCCGATGAAGGCAGCGATAATCACCGCTCCAGAGGCAAGCTGCGCCACGATAACCGCGACGATCAGACCGACGGAGAAATCCCTCCGCAGGAGATAGTTCACCGTCAGGATCAGCACGTTCCCGAGGAGAGGGATAACGGGGAAAAAAAGCAGGAGAGCACGAACCATGGGGCTAACGCTCATGGATCTCCGATATCTCTATCGTGCCGTGGTGCTGGTAGTACTTGACCACGAAGGCCAGGGCAAGGGCGTTGAAGCACACCCCGATCACGATGGCGGTCAGCATGAGTGCCTGCGGTATGGGGTCCACATAGACGGACTCCGGTACACTCAGGATCGGTGCCGCCGCGTGTTCTTGGTATCCGCTGGTGAGGAAAGACATCACTACCACACCCTGCACGACGGTGAGGCTCATTATTTTCCTGATCAGGTTGTCGCACACGACCAACCCATAGAGTCCGATAAACAGGATGAGTAGGGTCACGAAGTACTCCGGATATATTTCATGCCGAACACCGTCAGAACCACCACGTTCACCTCCAGAAAAGTGTCAAATACTCGCGGTCCCAGGTATACTACGGCCACCATATTCTCGATGTTCATGAGTTCGGCCAGGCTGCGGAAATCGGTGACCGCATCGCTGAATACGAGATCCAGCCCTCGTACGTAAACGGTCACATAGATCAGAGCTCCCAGCAGGATGACCGCCGCCACCGCATCAAAGATGAACTTTCTCATGTTGTTTCGGTCATTCGTGATGGGGTTCATCGTCTTTCCACTCGATGAGAGATCGGTATATCAAAATCAGCGATCCGGAAACCTCGCTGTAGATCGCCAGGTTCAGAAGCCAGTAGAACACGTTGGAAAACATCGGACTCGTGGTGGTTACATCGTAGAGACCGGAGAAGAAAAAATCGGTAAGAAAAAAGCCGACCATCAGGGCGGCATAAAGAAAAACGAATCCTGCGTACTCGATCTTCATATAGAAAGAGTTCTCGAATATTCGATGCCCAAAGACCATCTCCACTACGATAACCAGCGTACCGAAAACGACGCCCGCCGGAAAGCCCCCCCCGGGGAAATTGGCCCCATAGGCGGTAAGGTAGAATCCGTACATCGCTATAAAGGGGAAGCCCATTCCCAAAATGTTTTTGAGAATCAGTGAGTCCCGTAGTTGCATCAGTCACGGTCTCCATGCTCCGCCCCGATATATACCGGGCAGGGAAACGCCATCAGAGTACCCACTTCGGGCTGCTTGAGGTCGATACCATCCCGCTTCAGCGCCGCGTTAAGTCTGAAAATCGTCTCCTTGTCGGGCACAGCAGCAATGATCGTCTTGTTGAAGAGGATATCCCGCCCGAAGAGAACCGAAACCTCACTGAGTATGGGCATGGATTCACCGGCGATGTACTCCAACCCATCACCGTCGAGGACCGTGGCGTCGAACAGCGCCATCTCGATCATCGTCGATACGACCGTCTTGGCGTATACTTCATCTTTAAGGATAATTATTGCCACGTACATCGCTTTATTCCTGCGTGAGCGGCTCTACCCTCTCAAACTCCCTTATCAGCTCTACGATCGCCCGGGGTTCCCGCTTCAGAAACACCTCCCGGGTTGCCGGCAGGGATAGCATCCTGGCCAGGCGAGCCATGAGACACAGGTAAACTCGAGGCATCGAATCCGGAACGACGATGCAGAAAACCGTGTGGGCCTTTTCTCCCCTGCGATATTTGATCTCCCTGCCTAGCAGGCCAACAGAGACGCTGATTTCCGTAATCTCCGGAGTGCGCGTATGAACCAGGAAGAAGCCTTTGCCCATACTCGTCTCTTTTCTACGGCTCAGGCCGGTAATATCCTGGAAAACGCGGGTATGCAGCTCCGTTGGCGCGGTGGGTAGAGCTGTCCGAATCAGCTGCTGGAGAATCTCTTCCCGGTGTACCGTATCAACCGGTACGATTCTTTCCACGGGTATATATTCCTGCAGTTGTTTCACGTATCTTCCTCCCTCCTCGTCTTGCGTATCGCTACCAGAAAAACGATGGTCGTCAGTCCCGTACCTAGAGCCGCCTCGGTGATCGCCACGTCCGGAGCGTTGAGCACAAAGTAGTTCAATGCCAGAAACATGCTGAACAGGCTCAGTCCGAGCAGAGATATGATCAGCTTGGGCGCAAATACGACAACCACCGTCGAGATGAGGAGGAACACCTGGATCAACCGGTCCATCAGCGTTGCCCTGCCTGGTACTTGCGGTAATTGAGAAAGGACAGCCCCAGAACATGCGCGATAAGAGGGGAGGTGACGATCGTGATCGCCGCAAGTACGATCAGCTTCACGAAAAAGCCTATTCCCTCCGTCAGCAGGCTCAGCCCGATAAATACGGTAAGCGATCCTGTTGCTCCACATTTGGTGCCCGCGTGAAAACGCGTGAGCGTATCCGGCAGGATGATCATTCCAAGGTTCCCCCAGAACACGATAAAAAGACCCAATGCGGCCATTCCGTACCCTATTACACTCATGATGAGATCATATCCTCCGACTGGTTTGGGCCGATCAGGCGCACATAAGCCACGATCTCTGTGAACGACAGCATGGCATAAATCAAGGCCACATCAATGTAGAAACTGTGGCCGTAGTAGACCGCGTAAAACACCATCAACAGCGTCACATGGGCTGATACCATATTGAGCGCCAGGAGCCGGTCGTGAAAGTCGGGGCCGATGATCAGGCGCACCAGACTCATCGCGGTCAGAGCATAAGTTGCATATATCAGGAAGATCATCCGAAGATCCTTTTCAGGATATCCTCGATCAGATAGTTGATCCTGCGAGTGGCTTTCCTGCTATGCCGCGTCTCTACATTGAACCAGTGCACGTAGATCGTGCTCCCTTGCATCCAGAGAGAAAGGGTGCCCGGTACGACCGATATGGTATTGCAGAGCACAGCCCGTCCGAACGGGGAGCGCAGGCGTGTGCGGATCTTGACGATTCCGGAAGTGTAGTTACCCGTGACCATACTCCAGACGATATCGACAACTGCGATATAACTAAGATACAGTACGACAGCAACGTACAACACGAGCAGGTCAAGCCGGAGAATGATCCGCGCTGTCGGGCGCAGATGCTGTTCGTAAAAGAGGCCGAAAGCGTACAGGGCGGATGCCAGAGAAAGCCCCGCTGCTATTACCAGAGAGAGCGGGTGTAGATCCTGTGCCAGGAGAATCCAGAACAGGAAGCAAAGAAGAGATACCGTGGCGACGCGGACAAAGATCAGTTGCCGTTCACGCTTTTTCTGTCGTGTGATCGGAATGATCTCTCTATTCATGGCAAATCCTTACTGCCTTAGGCTGTATGTTCAACTCGGATACGTGAATACTCAGCTCTGGCGACAACAGTCAATCTCTAATGGCCTCGAGCAGTTCGGTCGGGCTACCGGCGCCGAGCATCCGCTTTCGACGTTGTTCGTCTTTCAGGAGTACGGCGATCTCACCGAGAAACTTGATGTGGGGACCAGTCTGCCGCTTCGGAGAAAGAGTCATGATGAATATCCGGCATGGCTTCTTATCGATGGCGTCGAAGCCTACAGGCTTTGCCGTGATGCCGATGCACGCGACGAGTTCGTCCACCGCATCAGTCTTCGCGTGGGGTATGGCGATACCGTTCTCCATGCCGGTGGAAGCAACGGCTTCCCTGGCCGCGGTATCTCTGGCCGCCAGGTCCCGGTCCTTGACTTTTCCACTGCGGCAAGCGATATCCAGCAGCTTTTCAATGACTTCCTTTTTTGTCTTCGCCGGTATCCCGGTTTCGGCCATCTGTTCGTTCAGCAGGTCGAATATCATGGAATCATCTGATTTCCGTGTTATTGAGATAAGCCTGATTCAGCCTGTCTGACATTCCCTTGAGTGGATAATCGGAAAGAATTGCGATCGTATGACATGTCATATGGCCCTGTCAACAGACGTTATGGTTTCGCAGATAAGGACAGCTGTCAATATCGGCATCATCAGCTAGTCATCACCAGGTATAACCCCAGGGTCGTACAGAACACGGTTACCCCCAGGGCGATGTCGTTGAAGGTGAAAGCCGTGCTCTGGACTCTGACGAGAAGTGGTTTTGCCGGCACGATCAGGAAACGATATATCAGGATCCCTGTGGCGAAGGTGATCAGGAAGATCAGGGTTTTGGATAGAAAAAACGCTCCGTCCACGTTCAAGTCCACCCGGAATAGCACCGAGATGAAAGCCGCCCCGGCGATGCCCCCGGCCAGGCAGATACCTCCCAAGGCCAGGGACACCACCCCCTCGACGGTGCGGTTCTGCGACAATTGCTCGCTCTTTCTGCCAGCAACTTCCCGGGTGGCTGCCTTGATCCCGATCGTCTGCCATAGTCCCACTAACCTCGACAGCCTTCCCCCCTGGTGGAAAGGAAGGATAGAGGAATACTTCACGAAGGAGACGATCGTACCGAGATTGACCAGGAGAAGAGCCGCTTCCCTAAAATCACCCGCAAGGCCCTGCTGGATCAGATACTTGGAGATGCTGCCGTTGAAAAACGGCGCGCCGGTGATACCTAGTACCCCCATCACGCTGGCTGCCCCGATCAGGGGCATCCTGCGGAACACCCCTCGAATCTGGGTGTAGTCGCGGGTACCGTACTCCTCGATGATGACTCCTGCCGTGAGAAACAGCAGCCCCTTGAAAAAGGCATGGTTGACGATGTGGTACACCCCGCCCCAGTAGGCATAGTCGTTCCCGGCGGTGAGCCCCATCACGATGAGTCCAACCTGGGAAATCGTGTGATAGGCCAGGATGAGCTTGATGTCGTTCTGGCACAGGGCGAGGAGAAAACCAGCCGTGGCCGTGAGAAAGGCGATGACGAAGAAGAAATGGTCCGCCTGAAATACCGGAAAGAACAGCTCCCGGAAGCGGAGCAGCAGGAAAACGCCCACCTTGACGACGATTCCCGAAAGCATCGCCGAGACCACTGACGGAGCGCTGGGGGCGCCGTGGGCCCGGGGAAGCCATGAGAACAGCGGGAACAAGGCCGCTTTCATCGCCACCGAGGTCATGATGAGGGTGTAGGGCACGGCCAGGAGCCGCCTGTCCGCGACTGCCGCGATCGCCCCCGGAAGCGCCGTGAAGTCCAGCACCCCGGTAATCCGGTACAGGAACCCGATGCCGAATAGCATGAAGGTCATGCCGAAGGAATTCATCATGATGAAGAGCATGCCATCGTAGAAGGACTGGTACCCCTTCTTGTACATGATCAACACCGTCACGATGATCATCGACAGTTCAAGGAGGACGTACAGGTTGAATACATCGTTGGACAGGAACAGGGCAACGATGACGGTCTGAGCGAACATGAACAGGAACAGGAACATGTTGTCGGTGTAGTGATCCTGGGCGTTGTACAGCAGGTAGGCGAGAAACAAGGCCGCGGAGAGAAGCACCATGACCGTGGAGAGGATATCGGCTTGCAGGGCAATGCCGATGGCAACGGGCCAACGCCCCAGGTGTTCCGTAAAAGGACCCGAAGACCGCACCCGAAGGAAGACCTCCGCGGCAGCCGCGGTCTGAGCCGTCTGCACGACGAGCAGGGACCAGTAAAAGATCCGGCGGGGAACGAAATAGCCCAGGGCCCCGAGGACAACCGGAACGAAGACGAGAACGTAGAGCGGTATCAACGCTGCAGTCTTTTCACGATGAGACTCCAGTCAGCTGTACCGTAGCGGCGCACAACCCGGATGAGCAGCGCCAGTTGTACGGCGGTTACCGATATGCCGATCACGATGGCAGTGATCATCAGCGCCTGCGGCAGCGGGTCCGCGATTCCCGCCGCGGCTCCCGATGCTAGCGGAGGGGCATTGTCCGGCAGATGATTGGCGCTGATGAACAGAATGATCGCTCCCAAGCCCATGATATTCACCGAGATGATCGTCTTGGCGATGTTCCGCTGGGTGAGGCAGCCGAACAGGCCGATGGAGAACAGCGCCACGGCCACGGGCCAACCGGGAACGAGTGCGCCCATGCTAATCCTCCTGGGTATAGAAGACAAAGCGGAACACGACTATGGTCAGGCCGATACTCACGTTGACGCCGATGAGGATTTCCACACTCTTCAGGTACCATGATATCAACAGGGGAGTTCTCGGCATCAGACCAGAAAACAGCACGATTATCGGGATAAGCGCGAGGAAAACCACCAGCAGCTTCTCAAGCCGGTAGAGCGCTTCTACCTTGAGTTCGCCCACGGACAGACCCAGCACACGAATGATGAACAGGGCGGCAAACATCGATCCGCCTTGAAATCCACCGCCGGGGGTTGTATGGTTCAGCATCAGGTAGACGCTGAAAACCGCGATAAAGGGGTATAGAAGCCCCACCGTCGACTGGACGATTCCGCTATCCCTATCGACCTCGGACATGTGCGTTCCTCTGGAAAACGCCAGGTGAGCTCCCCTGCGCAGATACGTTGAAGGTGGTCTTCATTTCGTTAGGTTGTCTTTATGTCGGACCTCAGGAAATGGGCGATACCGATGACGCTGCACAGCAGAATAGCTGCCTCGAAAATGGTGTCGTACATCCGGTAGGTAAGCAGAATGGCCGTTACGGCGTTCCGGGTCTCCGTTTCCTCGTAGAAGTAGCGCTGATAATAGTGGTAGATCACCGGCGTGGCGGCGTTGTTTTCATGCAGCATGCCAAACCATCCCAGGCCGCCGGCGCAACATGCCACCAGTATTACCGCCACGGCAGTCCGGAGACCGATTACCGGGATTTTCATCACGGTTCCTCCTCCAGTTCGTGGACCACGATATCGAGATCTGAGTGATTCCACTGCAGGAAAAACACGATTTCGACGAGAAGAGCGTTTTCCTCGTTTCCATGGATCTCCAGTCGGCCGCCACTCCCCCGGGAGAGGACGATATCGTAATTCGGATTGTCCGCCTCCTCGGCCACCGGCCGTCCCGAAACGACCAGTTGTGGTTCCAGTTCGCGGGCCAGACAGAACTTTTCGATGCTTTTGGTGATCTGCTCTTGTTCGATTTGCCAGATGGCGCGATCGGCATTGATTCTGCCCCGCTCATCGAGGAAACCCCTCTCATCGGCGAAACAGATGCGGTACACCCGGTACTGCCTGAGAGCAATCAGGAACAGCAGGGTCACGATACCGCTTCCGATGATCGCTTCGGCCAGCGCCACGTCCGGAGCATGGTAGAGCATGAAGAGAAAGGAGGCGAGCAGAGACAAGGTGCCGAAAAAGATGATCGCCGACCGTATACTCTCCGTTTTCAGCGCCGCTATCGCCGTGATGACGATCAGTCCGGTTATTACCAGGTCTAGCCCCATCGCCTCAGCCCCTGTCGCTTTGCTCCGGTCGTACCCGGAAACCACTGGTATAGGCCGAATGCGATATCGAATGGGCCGCCAGCGGCGCTGTTACGATTTCGAATACCACGATCAGCAGCAGCTTGAGGGTGAACATACTCAGGCCAGCGATCAACATGACGCCGAACATGCAGGTGAGGAAACCGACTACGTCGATCTTCGAAGCGATGACGATCCTCGTATAGAAACCAGGGAGCACCAGGATGCTCACGACGCCGGCTGTGATCAGGAAGATGCCAGCAACAAGCAAGATGGAGCCCAGAACCGTCGTTACCATCACGCGTTGCCTTTCTGTTCGACGAAGCGGGCGATGAACACCGTTGCCACGAATCCGAGCAGCGAATAGACGAGGGCGACGTCTAGCAGGTACGGCTTGTCCATGGCCAGCGCGAAGAGGACGATGGCGATGACGATCTTTGATGCCGTCAGGTTGAACGCCAGCAGGCGGTCCCAGACTGTTGGACCTATGAATATCCTTAGCATCGTCAGCGTCAATAGCAGCGCCAGAGCGAATATCGCCATGCCGAAATAGTTCATCCAAGCCTCCGCAGGAGGATCCGTTCGAAAGCTCCCTTGATGAGTTTGTTCCTGGCCGTAAGGTCCTGTTCCGAGTCGGTAAGCCAGATGATCTTGATTCTCTTGCCCTGCCGATCCAGAGTCACCGTACCGGGGGTAAGGGTAATCGAGTTGGCCAAAAGTGCTATCGAACAATCGTCGCTCAGTTCCGTGTTTATGTCGACGATGGCGACCTGGATATTACCACGAATGAGCCGTACTAAGGCAGAAAAACCAGCCGCGTAAATTTTGTAAAGCAGGTAGCCGCTGTATAGGATTACCGTTCCTGGAGACATCCAGAAACGGTCAGCATAACTTTGCCCTCCAAGGATCAGGCGATTCGTCAACACGATCGCCACGATCCCCACGACCATACCCGTAATCGTTTCAGTCAAAGTAAACGTTTCATTAAGGCTGACCCAGAAGATTGTAAGAACTCCGACTACTGTTGCCGATCGGCAAAACGAAACCCTGCCGGAAGGCACGGATTTTGCCGCGATCGCTTCGACTTTGGGCGTACGGGTCAATTCGGCGGCCACTCCGGAGTATTCCTCATGTTTGTCAATAACACTGAGGATAAAGAATGATACAGCGCATATATCGCCTGCTCCACACTCAGAACCGCATGTCACCGTGCAGAATAATTCCACGAAAAAAACGCATAATGTCACCCAAATCTCATCGTTTACCGACGGACGTGCTGCGATGCCCGAATGCCCTGCAGACCAGTCCGGTATTCTGTTGTATCGAAGAAAGGCTGCCAGGTCTCGGCTATGAGACCTGAGGCAGCGGCACTCCGCCGCCTCAGGCAGTTCTGCAGAAGCTGCAAAACAAACGATCGGGAAAACACAGAGCAAGGCTCAGATTATACGGATAATTTTCACATTTTGCGCTTGCTCAAACAGGTTACATCGGATGCCGATTCCTGATGATGCACATAATGGCCGAATTCAGTTCATGAGGCTCTGGCATCATCAGGTTTCATACGGCGACTTGATGCTTTTCGATGTTGTTCGATGTTGCCAGAGAAACGATAATCAGCACAGCAAAACTCAATGGGATGGAAAAAATACCCGGTTGATTGATCGGCATTGGCGCTGTGGCCGGATCGAACCCGTATCGTGCCCACATATCCGGGCAGAGTGCAATCAGGGTAACCGACGATATGACGCCTGTCAGAATAGATGCAATTATCGCCTGCGAGGTGGTGCGTTTCCAGAAAAGAATGGCAAGAAGCGCCGGCAGGTTAGCCGAGGCAGCTACAGCAAAGGCCCATCCGACCAGAAACGACACGTTCATGCCTCTGAAGGAAATACCGAGTATTATACCGATTATTCCGACCACGATCGCCACGATGCGCCCGGCAAGGACCTTTGCATGGTCAGAATAGTCTCGGCTGGTCAGATTTCCCAGGAGATCGTGCGCTACCGCTCCCGAAGCGGCCATGATCAGTCCTGAAACGGTGGCCAGAACTGTTGTAAAGGCTATACCTGAAATCATCGCGAACAGAATTTCTCCGAAGCTGCGCGCGAGTAGTGGAGCGCTCATATTGCTGGTTTCGGGGTTAACAGCTCCCGACGCTATGGATCCGACACCAAGGTACATCGTGAGAATATAAAAAAGTCCGATTCCAGCTATAGCCACTATGGTGGACTTGCGGGCATCTTCCGCGCTGGGAACCGTATAATACCGTATGAGAATATGGGGAAGAGCGGAAGTGCCCAGAAACAGTCCGATCATCAGTGAGATAAAGTTAAGTCTATTCAAAAAGGTAGTAGTTGGCGGCTCTCCCTGTCGCGCTTCCAGAGGGAACATCAACCCTGGCCGCATGAAGGTAGAACCTTTCACTGGCTGTTCGTAGTAAATGGTCACCTGTTCATTTCTATCACTACTAAATGTAACATTCAACGGCTGGCGTACGACAGTAGAGTTATCTGACAACACGGACAGAATTCTAAGAGGACCAACCGGACCGGTACTCTCACCGTAATCAGCGGGAATCTCGGAAACATACCCCATCTGCCTCAGGCGGTTAAAAGGGCCCTCCGGAGCACCATTTACCAGTGTACTTCCGTCCGGGCTTACAGCGCGGTATTGGGTCTCCAGCAATACGTGTGATCCATCATTGTTTGTTCCGAGGCGCCACCAGTCTTCAATTCGAACGGCTGGATGGCCGTCAAACGCCTCGATGCTCCAACCCGAACCTTCAGCCTGTGCAGCTTCGAAGCGAGGTGTGCGTCCTTTTATGCTTGCTGTATATGTTCCCTCATCAACGAGAGAGGCTTCGACAGGACGGGATATCCGAAAAAAAACAACACTCTCTTGGTCTGTGTACCTGTCCATCACTGCATGTCTGCCTGTGATTCTGGCTCCGGGCATGTCGATTTCCGGCACGCCATTGTTTTTTTCGATAGCCATCTGTGCAAACCTGTAGCTCTCCAGACCCCGGCTTCCTTCTTCAACAGGCAAATCGACAGTGTTGACGCCGCGGATCAACACTGCAACCGAGAGAATCGCCGCGAATGTTAAAAGCAGCCCTCCATTGAAAAACTGTACATAAGTAGTGGATGTCATGCCGCCACCCGCTACGATCAGGATGACGACGGTCCCGACGATTATCACACCCCAGTAATGAGTGATTCCCAAAAGAGGTTCAACGAGCACTCCGGCGCCAACCATCTGCGGGACAAGATAGAACAAAGATACTACGAGCACACTCAATCCTGCCGCAAGCTGAATGCCGGGTTTTCCGAAGGTACGGTTCAATGCATCGGGAAACGTGAAGGTTCCTCTTTTTTTCATGGGTTCTGCGATCACAAACAGAGCGACGATCCAACCGGCAAGAAAGCCGATCGAATAGAGAAAACCGTCATATCCGTAAAACGCGATTAGACCACAGATACCGAGAAAACTGGCTACGGAGAGGTATCCTCCTGCAAACGCGATACCGTTCACACCCCAGTGGATGGAACTATTCGCCACAAAATATCCACCAACGCTGCTTGCTTTACGGCTTGTATGATATGATACACCCAACACCAGGCCGACAAAAACGACAAAAACACCAATAGCCATCTACTCCCCCTTTTGTTCGGCCGGAAAACGGCATAAAATATTGTAGATGAGTGCAAAAATTACGGCTATAATTATAAGGCCCAACCCATAGGCCACGGCCACATTGAGCCCTAGAACCGCTCTTCCGGCCATAGCGGTCGGCTTGAAAACGCTGAGAGCGACAAAGCCTGCATAAACCAGCGAATACAACAGGGTCATTTTAACGCCTAAAACAACTTTTCGTTTTTCGAATTCATCGTTCAGGATCGTGTCTTGACTGTCCATAAAGCCTCCCGCATCTTGTTAGGAGAAAATGAGAACCAACTCAACCACACTGAACGGAGCAAACAGCAATATATTGGTATTTTTGTCAAGTCCTCCGGGATAGAGTGTGTAAATGCAGGCACATGCCCTTGGGCCAGCGCAGTCCGGCAGGATGGGCAGGCGCGAGCCGGCATCAACGACCGGTATCCGCGCGCTGCCTCAACCCACCGCGTGAAACTCGAACCCTACCTTCTTCTGAATCACGGATATCTGGGAGAAGGTCCATTTCAGCATTCCGGTTTCTATCTGAGTTAGAGTGGCAGGGTCGATGGAGTTATTCACCGGCATACCTGCTTTCAGCTGGTCGGTCTGCCTGCGGTAGCGCAGCTGCATCAGATGACTGTACGCCTGGATCGTGGCCCGGAAACTCTCATCCTGAAGAATTCCGATGGAGTGGAGCTGCTCCAGACGGCTGAAGGTGTTCGTCTGCTCCAACTGATGCTGAAGTGCGTAGAGCCGCGCAAAGTTGACAATAGGAAGCATCGCTTCCTTGATGTTGAAAGTGTTTTTGCGCTCTCCCGCGGAGCCGGTCACAATCCGGCCGAAGAGCCCGACCGGCGGTTTGTATCGCAGCGTGTTGCGCGCCATATAGGAAAGAAAAGCCGGGTACTCCGCGATGACACGGATGACATGCTCACGCAGAGTGTCCAGCAGGGACACATCCCCGTGAATGAAGCGCCAGTCAAAAAACACGTTGCAGTGGACCAGTGCCTTGTCGTTCGGCTCGGCAATCCACCGGGTGAAATATCGCTTCCAGTGTTCGATGGGCTGATTCCACTGTGGGTTGTTCGCCATATTACCACCCTTGCAGTACCGGTATCCGACGCGATCGAGACCATCACAGATCAGCGTTCCCAGGTCAAGAAAATACCGGGCGGCTTCCTCTTCTTTCGAATCCTCGTAAATTAGCGCATTGTCCTGGTCCGTGGCCAGGGTCTGCTCCCTGCGCGCCTCACTTCCGAGAGCGATAAACGCGAATCTGCAGGGTGGTGTGCCGAGTTCCTCTACCGCCAGGTCTATCACCCGTTTGGTCGCGGCATCGGAGACCG
This sequence comes from Candidatus Latescibacterota bacterium, assembly GCA_007136405.1. Lineage (GTDB taxonomy): Bacteria > Latescibacterota > UBA2968 > UBA8231 > UBA8231 > SLHA01. The sequence goes on along the minus strand of SLHA01000072.1, from coordinate 13,512 downwards.
CTGTGGTAACATGACAGATGCTCCGCGGAAGAACACCTGAATCTACCAGGGACACGACCAGTGCCGGCAGGCGTTCACGGCATTCGGCCACCCCCTCTACGGTGCTGGCCTTGCGGATCTGCTGGGTCAGTATGACAAGTGAATACCGATCCGGCCTGACCAACCGGCTGCTTCTCAGAATACCGACCAGATTGTCGCTTCCGTCGGTGACCGCAAGGTGATCGATACTGCGGTCCTGCTCGAGGAGTATCGCCTCGAATACCGGAGTGCTTTCATCCACCGTCACCACGGGAGCGCTCATGATCCGGGAGACTGGCAGCGCAATGTCGATCCCCTGGGCGACCACGCGGCCCCGTATATCAAAGTCCGTGATGATGCCCAGCGGATCTCCGTCTGGTCCGGTGATCATGAGCGCATCTGTATTATGCCGGTTCATCAGCCGCACTGCCTGACTGATCGGCGTATGCAGCGGACAGGAGACCGGCGAGTCCATGGAATTCCGAACCGGTTCGGTGAGGAAAAGCAGCGATGTCTGCAACTGGGTTACGAGATGGTCCCGTTCGGTTTCGGACTGCATTGCCCTATGTCTGGAAATATCCTGAATGCTGAGAAGCAGTCCCTGTCGTCCGGAGAAATAGACGGGAGTAGATGACAGCAGGATAGGTACAGTCTGACCGTTCGTGCGCTGCAGCCGCGCTTCAAAGGGTTCGCGGATCGCTTCTCCCGCCGCGATGAGTTCAAGCTGTTCTCCGGAGTGGGCTTCTCCCGAATTGGGCCCGCGCGAGAGAATGATGTCTTGAATATCCAGAAAAGCGATTTCCTGAGCGGAACATCCAATCATGTCGAGGAGTGAGGAATTTGCATAAGTGCATCTTCCGTCAACCAGGAGCAGGATTCCCGCGGTTGATGATTCTACCAGGGCCCGGTACCGTTCGTGGGAAAGATGCAGTTCGCGTTCAGCTTCGCTTCTTCTCCGTTCCACCTGCAGGCTCTGATAGGCGACGGTAAACAGTAGCGCAGCGGCGAGAACCGTCGCGATGAACGAGACATCGATCATCCATCCGGTTATCGCCTCGATCTCCGCGGTGACATCGTCCACGTATAGACCCGTGCCGATGACCCATCCCCAAGGCTCGAACGCGCGGACATAGGACTCCTTGGCTTCGAACCGGTCAGGATCGTCCTGCCACTGCCATACATACCAAACGAAACCGGAGTTGTGCTGCTTGACAGTGTTGACAAATTCTACGAATGGGCGAATCCCCTCGGAATCGGTGAAGTCCGAAAGATCCGTTCCTTCGAGATCCTCCCTGTAGGGATGCATCACCATTTTCGGATGCATGTCGGTTATCCAGAAGTAGTCTTTGCCCTCCGGTCCGTAACGAAGCCGCCGTATCCGGTTGGCCGCGGCCTGCTGCGCTTCCTGGATATCCACGACCCCTTCTGTGACTTCGCGGTTGTAGTCGTCGAGAATGCTCCAGGCTACGTTGGTGAGCTCCATCACCGTCTCGCGCTTGCGATCCAGCAGCTTTTCCTCCATTACCGGTATATGGACGGCAAAGAGCAGGGTCACGAAAAATCCGATCACCAGAAGTGACGGCAGCACGATCCGAAGGAAAAGCCAACGCCAATCGATGGTGCCCGGTATCCCGGTGGATGCCGCCGCTTCATCCTGATGTTTCTCTGCGGTGTTCCGCTCTCGTGATTCATGGTTTCCCAGGGCTTCGCGAAACTGTTTCCACCGTTCCACGGGCATCTCGACAACCGGACCCTCTTCGACTGAGATGCCCGGTCCTCTGGGTCCGTGGAAATCACTTCCGCCGCAGGTGAGTATACCCAGTCTATCCGCCAGGGCGACCAGCTGGTTCTGAGTTTCCGTAGCATAGGGCTTGTAATAAGCCTCGATCCCGTCCAGGCCCATGTCGGCCAGTCTGGCCACAGTCTTCTCCAGATCCCCGTCGGCGCGCGCTGCCTGGAGCGGGTGTGCAAGCAGTACGATACCTCCCGCTTCATGAACGGCGGTGAGAGCTTCGGACACATCGTGGGTACTCTCGACCAGTTGCCGAATTCTGTCGCTGTCAGGATCGAAACCGTACGCAAGAAGATGGATTTCACTACCCTCGAAGAGGGCATGAAGCTCTGTACCGGTTATCGCGGTAACCCCATTCCGGATGGCGGCGGCACGAAATCTCCAGAACCCATCTGTGCTCCTGTGGTCGGTCAACGCCGCATATGCGGCCCCGGCACGGGCAGTCATTTCGGCTACCGCTTCCGGCGGGTAGTACCCGTCGCTTACATCGGAATGACAGTGAAGATCCAGCAATACGGTCTGTTTACCCGAACCATTGTCTGACGCGGGCTCCGAGCTACTGTCTGCTTGCTTGATAAGAGCTTCATTGCTCCGTGCGTGCGTGACAGGGTCGTTCGTTACCATGACTCACCCTTGTCCAAGATCCGTTCGAAGGCGAGGCAAAAGCCCTCCTGGATACTGTTGTATGACAGATCCGTTCTCTACGGAGTATTACCGTTTGTGACTGCGTTCGAGGAAAAGTCATGCGCTCCTTCTTGCCGGTCATCCCTGGGTCCGCTTTCAGGAGCAAGACGCCCTGCCACGGTCCTGTTCACGAGCGCCTCGAACCCGCGTCGGGACTTCTCCGAACTCTAGCTATCAGTATAACATAAATCGTCGATATTACGCCAACGCCCGGTCGATGGATGCTCTCCCTGCTCGCCAGGACCGATGCCGACGTCCGGCGGACTGTTTGGCGGCGCTTGACTGGACCCTGATCAAGCGTATACATCGTATCAACGACCTGGGTTGACGTGAAATGTAGCCCGCATCGTTCTGACCCATTAGATTCCAGTGTTTGTGGCGGCTTTCCGGTGCCCGGCCTCTGCTGGTCTCGCGCACGGGAAACTGCGCGGGAAGCTGCGAGAATCGCGACCGCAGCTTGTATCGGCACAAGCGACCGGCTGACCGGCGCCCCTTGCCCTGTGGGATTCATTCCGCGGATGCTCGACGATGCCCAAGGCGTGGGCCATCAGGCTATCGTCTACGCTTCGGAGCCATGGAGTCTGCTCTCACCATGCAACAGCAACTTCAGGATGTGTTCGATCGGTACACGGGTGAGCAGAGCGAACTGATCCCGATTCTGCAGGATATACAGGATGTTTTCGGCTACATCCCGAGCGAGGCGATGAGCGAGACGGCGCGGTTCCTGAATCTCCCCGCCAGTACTGTATACGGAGTGACGACGTTTTATGCGCAATTCCACCTCAGCCCCCAGGGGCGGAACAGGATCCACGTGTGTCAGGGCACCGCGTGTCACGTTCGGGGAGCGGAAAAGATCATCACCGCGATCCAGGCGCACCTGGGGATCGCCCCGGGAGAAACCAGTCAGGACTTCGAATTCAGCCTGGAAGGAGTGGCGTGCTTCGGTTCGTGCGCCCTCGCGCCGGTACTGGTCGTCAATGACACGGTATACGGTAAGGTCACCCCCGCTCAAGCTGTCGACATATTGGAGGCACTGCGGTGAGGTTCGAGACCATACGAGAGCAGGCGCTGAACGCCTGGACGGATTTCGATGCGCCCGGTAAACCGCGCATACTGGTGGGAACGGCGACCTGCGGACAGGCCGCCGGAGCCGGCGCGAGCCTCGACCGAATCCGCGCCTATGCCGCCAGCAGGAACCTGGCCGACCGGGTATGGGAGGTGGGATGTCTGGGACTTTGCTACGCCGAACCGCTGGTCGAACTGAGCCAACCGGAGCTGCCCCGCATCCTGTACGCGGGCGTACTGGCCAACGATGTCGAGCCGCTTCTGCGGGGTTACTTCGAGCGGGGTGACTTGCGCCCCGATATGGCCCTGGCGACGATGAACGGCGCGGGAGCCGCGGGCATCGCGCGCTTTGCCGATCTACCGATGATCCGCAGCCAGGTACGCGTGGTGCTGCGCAACAGCGGTATCATCTCGCCTGGGAACGCGTATCACTACATTGCCCGCGGCGGCTACGAGGGGCTCCGCCTGGCGCTGTCGATGTCGCCGGAGCAGGTGATCGAAGAGGTTCAAGCATCGGGATTGCGCGGACGCGGCGGCGCGGGCTTCCCCACCGGAACCAAGTGGGAGTTGTGCCGCAAGGCCAAAGGCGAACCCAAGTACGTCGTCTGCAATGCCGACGAGGGCGACCCCGGAGCGTTCATGGATCGCTCGGTCATCGAGAACGATCCGCACTCGATCATCGAAGGCATGTGCATCGCCGCCTGGGCTATCGGAGCGGAACAGGGTTATATCTACGCCCGTGCCGAGTATCCGCTCGCTATCCGGCGCCTGGAACAAGCCCTCCAACAGGTCCGCGACATGGGCCTGCTGGGCAGCAATATCCTCGGCACCGGCTTCAACTTTCAGATCCGGATCAAGAAAGGCGCCGGAGCGTTCGTCTGCGGCGAAGAGACGGCCCTGCTGGCATCCATCGAAGGCAGGCGGGGCATGCCGCACTCGCGTCCACCCTTCCCGGCGCAGGAAGGGTTGTCCGGCAAGCCGACGAACATCAACAATGTCGAGACCCTGGCCAATATACCGGTGATTATAACCAGGGGCAGCGGCTGGTACTCCCGGCATGGAACGGAAAAAAGCCGGGGTACCAAGACGTTTGCTCTGGCGGGAAAAATAGCACGCACCGGCTTGATCGAGGTTCCCCTGGGCACTTCCCTGCGCGACATCGTCTTCACGATCGGAGGAGGGGTTCCGGATGGACGGCAGTTCAAGGCGGTCCAGACCGGCGGGCCATCGGGAGGCTGCCTGTCCGCGGAATACCTGGATATCGCCGTCGACTACGAGAACCTGGCAGAAGCCGGGGCCATCATGGGCTCGGGCGGCATGGTCGTCATGGACGACGAGACCTGCATGGTGGATGTGGCGCGGTATTTCGTCGAGTTCACCCAAAGGGAGTCATGCGGCAAGTGCGCTCCCTGCCGGCTCGGCACGCGTCAGATGCTGCGGATTCTGACCGATATATGCAACGGCAGGGCAAAGCGGGAAGACCTGGATCTCCTCGAGGAGATCGCCCATGTCGTGCAGGCCGCCTCGTTGTGCGGGCTGGGGCAAACGGCGCCGAATCCGGTGTTGACGACGCTGCGGTACTATAAGGATGAATACGAAGCCCATGTACGGGACCATCGCTGTCCGGCCGGGCAATGCCCGGGCCTGCTTCGCTATGTGATCGATCCGGAAGCCTGCACCGGCTGCACGGCCTGCGTGCGGAAGTGTACCGTGAATGCCATCGCCGGCAAGAAGAATCAGCCGCATGTGATCGACCAGGAAACCTGCATCACGTGCGGCGCGTGCTACGCTGTGTGCCGTTTCCATGCCGTGACAAAGGTCTGAGGAAGGAACCCGGAGCCGTGCCGACATTGACCATAGACGGACGCACCGTAGAGGCCAAACCAGGGGCGACGGTGTTGCAGACAGCCCTCGACGCGGGGATTTATATCCCGCATCTCTGCCATGACGAGCAGCTGGAACCCTATGGCGGCTGCCGCATGTGCATCGTGGACATCGACGGCAGCCGGGGACTGCCGGCGGCCTGCACCACGCAGGTGGCCGAGGGCATGGTGGTGCGGACCGACACGGAGCCGGTCAACCGGGTGCGCCGCATGGTATGTGAAATGATGATCGCCGACCATCCGGATGAGTGCCTCTCCTGCACCGTGAATCAGACCTGCGGCCTGCAGAAGGTTGCCGCCTATCTCGGCGTTCGCTCGCAGCGCCTGGCGACCACCGGTCGTCAGGCCGTCACGGATGCCAGCAACGAGTTCTTTCACCGGGATCTGCGCAAGTGCATCCTCTGCGGGCTCTGCTCACGGGTTTGCCATGAACTGCTCGGGGTGGGCGCCATCGACATCGCCGGGCGCGGTTTTGCCAGCCGCGTCACGCCGTTCGGCGACACGGGGATCGGCGAATCGACATGCGAGTCGTGCGGACAATGCGTGGATATCTGCCCGGTGGGCGCGCTGACCGGGAAGAACGAGGCCCTGCCGCCGGTGCGCACCGTAAACACGATCTGCCCGTACTGCGGCTGCGGTTGCGGGATGGAACTGGGCATCCGTAACAACCGCATCGTCCGGGTACGGGGCGACCGCGGGAATCCGGCCAGCCGTGGCAGCCTCTGCGTGAAGGGTCGCTTCGGTCTCGATTTCGTCAGCGCGTCGGACCGCCTGACCACGCCGTTGATCCGCCGTAACGGCCGGCTCGAGGCAGCCACCTGGAACGAGGCGCTCGATCTCGTGGCCGCGCGGCTGATCGCGATCCGGACCGCGCACGGAGCCGCAGCCATCGCGGGATTCTCCTCGGCCAAATGCACCAACGAGGAAAACTACCTCTTCCAGAAAACGATGCGCGCCGCCATCGGCACGAACCACGTCGATCACTGCGCCCGCTTGTGCCACGCCTCGACGGTGGCGGGGCTGGCCCGCGCGTTCGGCAGCGGAGCGATGACCAACTCCATCGCCGAGCTCGAGCACAGCGACTGCATCTTCGTCATCGGATCGAATACCACCGAGGCGCATCCCATCGTGGCCCTGCGGATCAAAGCCGCCGCCCGTCACGGCGCCCAGGTGATCGTGGCCGATCCGCGCCGGATCGACCTGGTCCGTTTTGCCGCCGTTCACCTGCGCCAGCAATCGGGCACCGACGTGGCGTTGCTCAACGCCATGATGCACGTCATCCTGCAGGAAGGTCTGGCTGACGAGGAGTTCATACGGGCAAGAACCGAAGGCTTTGCCGCATGGCGTCCGACCGTCATCGACTTCACTCCCGAACAGGGCGAGGCGATTACCGGCGTGCCGGCCGACCGGATCCGCCAGGCGGCCCGCATCTATGCCCGCTCGCGCCAGGCGACCATCGTCTACAGCATGGGAATCACCCAGCACACCACCGGCACGGACAACGTGCTGGCGCTGGCCAATCTGGCGATGCTGACCGGAAACCTGGGCAAGGAATTCACCGGCGTCGATCCCCTGCGGGGCCAGAACAACGTCCAGGGGGCATGCGACATGGGCGCCCTGCCGAACGTCCTGCCGGGATACCAGGCCGTGGACGACGCGGCGGTGCGCGACAAGTTCGAGAATGCCTGGAGTGCGGCACTGCCTGATCAGCCCGGTCTGACGGTGGTCGAAATCATGCACGCCGCCGTCGCGGCAGAGATTCGCGCCCTGTACGTGATGGGCGAAAACCCGATGGTCAGCGATCCGAACCTGAACCACGTCCGCAAGGCGCTCGCAGCGACGGAGTTTCTCGTGGTGCAGGACATCTTCCTGACCGAAACGGCCCGCATGGCCGACGTGGTGCTGCCCGCGGCCGCCTTTGCCGAGAAGGACGGAACGTTCACCAACACCGAGCGCAGGGTGCAGCGCGTGCGCCGGGCGCTCGATCCCCCGGGGCAGGCGCGGCCGGACTGGCAGATCCTCGGCGACATCGCCCGTCGCCTGGGCTATCCCATGCAATACCGGCATCCAGCCGCCATCATGGCCGAGATCGCCGCGGTCACGCCGATCTATGGCGGTGTTTCCTACGACCGGCTGCAGCCGCACGGCCTGCAATGGCCATGTCCGGACGCCGATCACCCCGGGACGCCGTATCTGCACCAGGACACTTTCAAACGAGGCCGGGGCTTGTTCCATGTCACCCCCTTCCGTGCCGCGGCGGAACTGCCCGACGCGGAATACCCCTATCTGCTGACGACGGGGCGTGTCCTGTACCAATATCACACCGGTTCGCTCTCGCGCCGCACCCAGGGGCTGGAGCGAATCGCCCCGCCCGGCACCTTCGAAATCCACCCACGGGACGCGGAGCGCGAAGGGCTGGCCGGTGGTGATCCGGTTCGCCTGTATACTCGCCGCGGATCGATCGAAGCGCGGGCGATCGTAACCAGTCGCTCACCAGAAGGAACGCTGTTCATGTCCTTCCACTACGGCGAGGCAGCAGCCAACACGCTGACCAACGACGCTCTGGACCCCGTCGCCAAGATACCCGAACTCAAAGTCTGCGCCGCCAGGCTGGAAAAACGGCCAGACACCACCGGCGGGCGCTGACAAGCTGTCCATGTCGACCTACCCGATGACGGCGATTGTCCTCTGTGGCGGCAGCTCCCAGCGGCTGGGTTATCCGAAGGAGATGCTCCGGGTCGATGGCGCGCCCCTGGTCATCCGGACAGCCGAACGGCTGCGCCGCATCTTCTCCGCCGTCCACATCAATTCCAACAACCCCGCGTTCCTCCGTTTCTGCTCTCCTTTTCCGGTCTATCCCGACGCTGTCCGCGACATGGGTCCGCTGGCCGGGCTGCATGCGGGTTTGCGGCACGCCGGGACTGACCGCTGCTTTTTCCTGCCTTGCGACATGCCCTTCGTACCTGACGACCACGTGCGGCGCCTGGTCGAACGGGCTCTGGCATCTTCGGCCAAGGCGGTGACGGCTTGCCTGCCGGGACGGCGCGAACCGCTCTGCGGCGTCTACTCCCGGGAACTGCTCCCCCGGCTGGAGGTGCTGTTGACCGGGGAATCGCATCGATCCGTAGCGGCGTTCCTGGACGCCGTCGGAGCTGAATCGGTCGATTTCTCCGCGGCGGATGCACCCTCTTTCCGCGATATCGACGCAGCGGAAGACATTCCGCTGTTGAACCGCATTCACGCGGACGTGGAACCGCTCCCTGTTGCGCGCCTGCCGATTCGTTCCGGTCGCTCTTCCAGCCCGGCCAGCGATATCGTTGCCGTGGAGTACCCGTTATCGCTGTACGTCAACGGTCTGAAGCTGGTGACCGTGCTCTGCCTCCCCACTGCCATGCGCGAAATGGCTGTGGGGCTGGCCGTCTATCTCGGCCTGGTCCGGCGCAGGGAGGAGATTCGGGGCATCCGCATGGACTACGACGCCAAACGCGCCATGCTGCAACTTGATGTCTCCGATGAAGCGATTCGAAGCGCGTCGCAGGTGCTCATCACCTCCACCTGCGGAGCCAGCATCTATGGAGGACGGGGCGAGTCACCCGGCGACGAGGCGGTAAGCGAGGGGAGGCGCATTCGGCTGGCGCACATTCTGGACTGCCTGCGGGTGCTGCGGCCGATGGGGCCGGTTTTCAGTCGCGCCGGCAGCACGCACCAGGCCGCGTTCAGCGACGGCGAGCGGCTCCGCCTGTTTTTCGAGGATATCGGACGCCACAACGCGGTGGACAAAATCATCGGCGCCAGCCTGCTGGAGGACATGGATCTTGCCCACGGAGTGATCATGGCCACGGGGCGGCTGAGTTCGGAGATGGTCATCAAAGCCGCCCGTCGCGGGGTGCCGATACTCGCCTCTCCCTCCGGGGTGACGACCAACGCCGTCGATCTGGCCGCGAAGCATGCGATCACCTTCATCGGCTTCGCGCGCGGCGGCCGGGCCAATATCTACACGCGTCCCGAGCGGGTGATCGACGACCGGTAGTCAGTCCAGGCAGGCATCGGGAGACGCCGACTGTGTTTGCCGTCCGCCCGGACAGCGGTATCCAGGCTTCAACGTGCCGGGCATCCCCATCCTGCACTGGCCGGAAACAGTTGACAGAAGGCCCCTGTTCCCATATACTCGAAAAGGATATGATCCCTCCGTAACACCGCTCTCTGGGCGCTTGTCTTCCGGTATCGTCGCTGGTCTCATTAGAGATGCGCCTGTGTGTGGCGCGCAGCAGTCGAAAAGCTCCGGTGGCGGAGGCTTCAGGTCTGTCAAGAGGCAGCCGCATATTCCGATCACACCGGCTGTATATAAGGAGGCCATATGTCACAAGCAGTAAAGAACAAAGGCTGGTCGGTAATGATGGCCGGGCTGGGAATTAACCTCGCTCTTGGAATTCTCTACACGTGGAGCGTGTTCAAAGGTGCCATCGCTGAGTCCATCACAACCGGTGGCGAGGGCGGTTTTGCCTGGGATATGGCCAAACTGAACGATCCTTATGCAGTGGCCTGTCTGGTGTTTGCGTTTTCGATGATTCTGGCCGGGAAATGCCAGGACAAACTGGGACCCAGATTGACTGCCATGGCCGGCGGCGTTCTTGTTGGACTCGGTTTTATCTGGATTTCGCAGACCACAAGCTATGCCGCCTGGGTTCTTGGATTCGGGGTGCTTGCAGGTGCCGGCATCGGTTTTGGTTATTCTTCGGCAACACCTCCGGCACTGAAGTGGTTTCCGGCGGCTAAAACCGGTTTGATTGCCGGTCTGGTCGTTTCTGGTTTCGGGCTCGCATCCGTGTATATAGCCCCGCTGGCGCAGTACCTGGTCCGCGGTGTCGGGTTGCAGCAATCCATGATGATTTTCGGTGTTTCCTTTCTGGTAGTCGTCTCTCTGCTGTCTCTGTTTCTGCACAACCCGCCCCAGGGTTATGTGCCCGCAGGCGCGCCCGGTGCCACGGCGAATAAGGCCCCCGTTGCAGACAAAAACGTTCTGCCCATGCAAATGCTGCGCTCCGGCAGTTTCTGGAAACTATGGGTGATCTATTTCATCGGCGCCGGCGCCGGGCTGATGGTGATCGGCAATGTGGCTGAAATGGCCAAAACGAGCATGGGAGAGGCCGCATTCGCGGCTGTAGCCATCATGGCCATCGGTAATGCCGCCGGACGTGTAGTGGCAGGGATCATGTCTGACAAGATCGGGCGCAGCAACACGCTGTTGATCATGCTGGTGTTGCAGGCTCTGCTCATGGCAGCCTGTATTCCTGTCGTCGGCTCGCAGCATTCAAGCGCGCCGTTGCTGGTGCTCCTGGCAACATTCATCGGCTTCAACTACGGCACCAACCTGTCGCTGTTTCCATCGTTCAGTAAGGACTTGTGGGGTCTGAAGAATTTCGGCATCAACTACGGCCTGTTGTTTACCTCCTGGGGTGCAGGCGGCTTCGTCATGAGCAGGCTATCGCAGATGGTTATGGCTTCTACCGGAAGCTATGCCTCGTCATTCATGGTCGCTGGCATGCTGCTGGTCATCGGCGCCATGGTTACCTTGACGCTGAAGCCCAAAGCCGCTACCGAGCCGCTGCCGGATGTCATCTACCAGCCGCTGCTGGGTGCCACTATGGCTGACGGTGGTGAGAGGATAGAAGAGCAGGATATAGAACAGCATTCCAAGTAAGTGACCCGCAGGCCCGGGAAGTCCTGCGGCACTGCAGGACTTCCCGGGTCCACCTGAGCTGTCACGCCTTATACTATCAATCCCAACGCCTGCCCCCTTGTACCGGGTAAGGCGTTGTTTTTTCCGGCGAACCGTGCGCGGTGGGGCTGCTGCGGTTCGGGGATGTTGAGCCATCAACCAGCGGAATCACGCGGATGCATCACCGGTGATGCGCCCGCGACACCCAGGGCAGATCCGGTCGCTTTTCTGATCGATATCCTCGACATAGGTCGATGCGTTCAAGGCGCATCCCGGTACAGCGCAGTGCAGCAGCCCGAACGTATGGCCCAGTTCATGAATAGCCTCCTTGTTCAGTCGTTCGCACAGCAGTTGCTCGTCCTCCGGCAGACCGTATAAGCAGCTGTTGAGACGATGCAGCGACACAATCGCTCCGATGCCCCCAAGCTGTGCTTCACCAAATACATAGGTAAGAACCGGTATAAACAGGTCGACCGCCGCAACCCCCAGTATTTTGGCTGTACCCGGAGGCGCACATCTGATGAGCTGCAACAGTATCTGAGAGGAGTTATACTGGTGCCTGCCGTGATCGTAGGTCTGTTCAATATCGATGCTGCAGTGCAGCATGCGCCTGACTGGCAGGCCGTAACACTTCCTGATCGACTGTTCCAGCGGTGCTAGCCAGTACTCTGGCGGTGTCGCGATTGGAACGATGTAGATTTCCGGCATAGTCGGCAGGCTGTGTTGCGTAAGTAATGGTAACGGAATATCAGCATTCAATCCGGCATTGAGATGGATCTTCTCATGCGCTCTTGACCGGGCTGCCTGCCGTACATGCGTGCATTGTTGTACTGATGTCAGAGCAAACCGCGTCCAGCACTGGAAGCGGTTTTTCTGTTACGACTGTTGTACAACCAGAAATGTATTCTCCGCGCTTAGCCGGTTTTAGAAACTTCCATCTTGCTTGATTTCATGTTCAGAATGAGCCAGATTCATCCAGGTTGTCACCATCGAGCGCCGACAGCGGAAGCGAGAGATCGACCGGCGTAATCGTGTCTCCTCGCGCGCTGGCCACTGAACGCTCGATGACGTTTTTCAACTCACGCACATTGCCCGGCCAGCTGTAGTTCTCGAGCAGCTCGATGGCTTGAGGCGCGATGTCCATGGCACCTTTATTCATGGTTTGTGCGTACTGGTTGACAAAAAACCGAGCCAGACCGGCTATGTCATCACTGCGTTTGCACAGCGACGGCAGCACGATTTCAAAAACATTGAGCCGATAATATAGATCATCGCAGAATGTACCTTTACGTACCGCAGGCACCAAATCTATATCGGTAGCGCTGATAATCCGGAGATCAACGTTAATGGACCTTTCACCACCCAGACGGCAAAACTGGCGTGTTTCGATCATCCGCAGCAGATCCATTTGCATTTTTTCGCCAATGTTGCCGATATCGTCAAAAAAAATGGTGCCCTTGTCGGCCATTTCGAGCTTGCCGCGGCGCCGGTACATAACCCCGGGAAAAGCACCTTTCTCGTGGCCGAACAGCTCGCTTTCCAGCAAGCCCTCGGTATGGGCGCCACAGTTGATGGTGACAAACGGTAAATAGCGGCGATTGCTATTTGAATGAATCGCGCGCGCGATCAGTCCTTTACCGGTACCGCTTTCACCCCGGATCATGACAGTCGAGTCGGTTGGCGCGACGGCGGCGACCTTGTCGAGCACGGCCCGCAATTGCTCGCTCTGGCCGATGATCTTGTCCGTGTTGTTGAGTTCCTCGATCTGTCTGCGCACCTGCCGTTGCCCAGAATACCGGCGACGTTGTTCGACCGCGTTTCTGATCAGATTAGCCATGTCATTGGGATCGACCGGTTTGACGATATAATCAAAGGCGCCTTCCTTGAGTGCCTGTATACTGGTGTCGACCGAGGCAAACGCGGTGATCATGATGGTGATGATGTCCTTGTCGATAGCCTTTATGCGCCGCTGCAGCTCAAGACCGTCCATACCCGGCATTCTGATATCCAGCAGCACGATATCCCAGGAGGCCTCCTGCAGCTTCTGCAGCGCTACCGTGGCATCGGCAGCGCTGTCGACCCGGTATCCGTCAAACTCGAACCACTTGTGCAGGGCGTCGCGCACAGAGGCTTCATCATCTACGATGAGTATCCCGATGTCAGATGGTTCCATGGCACTTAGAGCTCCTGAAAATACCGTCATCAACGTTCACAATGCACAGGCCTGAGGCGTGATATTCCGTCAAGCCTGGGCTAGGTCTTTTCGGACACATGCCGGCGAGGCAACCGGACGGTGAAAGTGGTGCCACGGCCCTGCTGCGAATCGACATCTATACTACCGGCATGACGCT
>SLHA01000132.1 GCA_007136405.1 Candidatus Latescibacterota bacterium | reverse complement strand
CGCCCGCTACGATCCGCTCAGTGCGATATCTGCCGGCGCGAAGGTTGGTGGTCGCCGTTCGCACCTGCCGTGCGCTTCGTCACCTTCGCTTAAATATAGCCGGTGGAACCGTCCGGGCGCACCGGACAGGTTCGTTGCCAATGGTGGTACTCGTTGTCTCTTATGGCCGCCTCGTTGACCTGGAGTCCCCAGCCGGGACGCTCCGGACGCAGATCCAGAAAGCCCTCGCGGGGCAGGTAGGGATCATCGACCCAGTCCTTCCATTCGCTGTTCAGCGGCAGGATGTACTCCAGGATGCTGAAGTTGGGGGTGGCCGCGGCGAAATGGACGTTGATGGCCGTGGCGAGTGGACTCATGGGATTGTGCGGTGCCACGGTGACATAGTGAGCCTCGGCGATGGCGGCGATCTTGCGCATTTCCAGCAGGCCGCCGCACACGCAGATGTCCGGCTGAATGATGTCCACTGCCTGTGCGGCCATCAGCTTCAGGAATTCGAAACGCCCATACAGCGACTCGCCGGTGGCCAGGGGAACGGTCATCTGTTGCCGCAGGCGGGCCCAGGCGGGAGCGTGCTCGGGGCGTAGCGGTTCCTCGAAAAAGAGTGGATCGTACGGCGCCAGTGCGTTGGCGAGTTGCAGAGCCTTGATGGGTTCGAATATCTTGGCGTGCGGGTCGAAGGCGAACTCGAACTCCTCCGGGGCATGCTGGCGGATGTCGCGCAGGTACGCCGCGGCGGCGCCGCATACCCGGCCCCACCGGGTGGAATCCGGCGGCAGGCGGTACGGACCGAGTTTGAACGCGGAGAATCCCCAACGCTCGTGCAGCTGGCGGGCCCGTTCGGCGGTCTCTTGGCCGTCCCTGCCACCGATGCCGTGGTACACGCGAACGCGGTCCCGCGCGGCGCCGCCCAGCAGCATGTACACGGGCAGGCCGGCCGCCTGGCCGGAGATATCCCAGAGGGCATGATCCACCGCCGAGATCACCGCCATGCCGGTACCGCCGGGAGGGAAGCGGAATTGCTGGAACAGTTTGAGCATGATGAACTCGATCCGGCGCGGGTCCTCGCCGCGGATCATCTCCCAGATGTACTCGGCGATAGGCGCCACGGACTGGTCGGGTCCGATCGAATAGGCCTCGCCCCAGCCGCTGATACCGGCATCCGTGTCCACTTTGATCAGGCCGCGGGTGCGGTTGCTGTGGCAGGCCAGGTACGTGTGTATTCCGGTGATTTTCATGGGTTGCGTTCCTTACGGCAAGTTGTTGATGGCACCTCGAGGGATGTCATTCGGGCGTCGACAGCGCCGCGGTGGCGCGGCCAGTGGCCCCGACATCGTCTCTGCACAACATCGACCGCCCTGCGATCTGCGGGTGAGCCGGGCTGGATGCGGTGGCGCGTTTCGGCCCGCGTGCCCGCCGCCAGGCCGATGTCGGCTCACGCACGACGGGTGTCGGCGAGGTCTGGCGCTCGCTGCTGATGCGGACCGCGGTTACGGCCCGGCTGATATGGGCCGCTGATACGGGCCGGCTTGTTGGGGTCCGCGAACATGCGCCACCAACCCGCCGGTCCGGCGCGTGACATACTCAGATGTATCCGGTGGAGCCGTCCGGGCACACCGGACAAGTGCGCTGCCAGTGCAGGTACGCGTCCTGGCTGACCACCTCTTCGTCGACCTCGATACCCAGACCTGAACGGTCCGGACGCAATTGCAGAAAGCCGTCGGTGGGCACGTAAGGATCCTTCAACCAACGGTTATCACCGGGCAGCTTGTATTCGAGAATTTTGAAGTTGGGTGTGGCGGCGGCAAAATGCAGGTTGACGGCCGTGGCCAGCGGCCCCATGGGGTTGTGCGGTGCCACCGTGACGTAGTGGGCTTCGGCGATGGCGGCGATTTTTCGCATTTCCAGCAGGCCGCCGCAGGCGCAGATGTCCGGCTGGATGATGTCCGCCCCCTGGGCGTTCATCAAGTCCAGGAACTCGAAGCGCGAATAGAGCGATTCGCCGGTGGCCAGGGGCACCTGAAGCTGCTGGCGCAGCCGGCCCCAGGCGGGTATGTGCTCCGGGCGCAGCGGCTCCTCGTAGAAAAATGGATCGTATGGCGTCAGGGCGTTGGCCAGCTGCAAGGCCTTGATCGGCTCGAGGATCTTGGCGTGGGCGTCAAAGGCGAACTCGAAGTGTTCCGGAGTGCCGTGGCGCAGGGCCGCGAAATAATGGGCGGCTTCTTCACAGACCTTGCCCCAGCGCGTCGCATGGGCCGGAACCTTGTAGGGGCTGGTCTTGAACGCGGTGAAGCCCCATTCCTGGTTCAGGCGCATGACGTTGTCGACGGCCTCTTCGGCAGTCCTGCCGCCGGGGTTGGTGTAGACCTGGACCCGGTCCCGCGCATGCCCGCCGAGGAGCATGTACACGGGCAGCCCGGCCGCCTTGCCGGAGATGTCCCATAGGGCGTGGTCCACGGCGGAAAACGCTGCCAGGCCCATGGCGCCCGGAGGAAAGCGGAACTGCTGATACAGCTTCAGCATGATGTACTCGATACGGCGGGGATCCTCACCCTGAATCATGGTGAATATGTAGTCGACGATGGGGGGAATGGATCGGTCCGGACCGTGGTTGTACGCTTCTCCCCAACCGCAGATGCCATCGTCGGTTTCCACCTTGACGAGAACTCGAGGCCTCTGGCCGCAGCGGGTCATATAGCTCTTGATGGCGGTTATTTTCACGATACGTTCTCCCGTGTTGTTGAAGACGGCGGCCGTCACCCAAGCAGCGCGTTAGCCCATTTCGGGACTGTGGAAATCGAGGCTAGTGAAAGAATTGCGGGTATGGCTTACCCGCGGCCTCGCGTTGGATCAACAGCAACAATTCCATGGTATGATAGTCACCCCACATGGCGGCTTCGCCACAGGGTATATGCCGGTCCTGAGGGATATAGTCCCAGCCATTGGGATAGTGGTATATCGCATGCAAGGTCATGCCCTGATGCTGGTGCTTCGAGGAAAGATACGGTTCTTCCAGCAGGGCGCGGGCTATGGTAAAAGCGGCAGCGCGATACCGGTGTCCTCTGGTCGTGTCGTTTTTCCCCAGGAAGTAGTTGCCCAACCGTAAAAACCCCTGGGCGCAGATGGCCGCTGCCGAGCTGTCCAGAGGTTCCACATCGTTGTACGGGTCTGAAGGCTGGTCGGTATAGGTTCCGAAAGACGCCACGCCGGGGGCGCCCGTGTCCCAGAAGGGGATACCGTCGGCGAAACTGTGGTGAAGGTGGAATTCGGCCGTGGCTCGCGCCGCGCGTTCGCATAGGTCGATGAGCTGGCGCTTGCGAATGAAAGGTTCGAGTGCCGCGGTGGAAAGTTTCATGAAGTACTCGAGCAACTCGGCGTAGCCGGTCAGGATCCAGGCCAGGCCTCGCGTCCAGGTGGTGAACGGCGAATACCCTTGCTGGGTGCTGGGACAACGGTATCTTCCATCATTGGTATTGAAGATGGACTCGTGCACAACCCGTCCTTTGACGTCGTAACGGTCACGCCCCTCGCCGTAGTAGACGTTGTACCGGGCTGTGGTCACGGCGTGATCGACCAGCCGTCCAAGGAGGCTGACAGCCTGGTCATTCTCGCCCATGAGCACGTGGCCCAGCTGATGCGCCAGTCCCAGGATGCGCAGCGAGCGTATGGTGTCTGAAAACAGCGAATGCGGTCCGTTGAACGAGTGGATGAAGCCGGCGCCGTCCGCTACGGGCGTCCAGCGCGCGGCCTGCACGGCGCCGGACAGCTTGATGGCCAGCTCATAGCAATCCAGTTCACGCTGATCGAACGGGATTCGTCCTTCCAGGAGCAGGCGCCGCAGGTTGCCGTACGTGGAGAGATTGTTGAAGCCATGGTCATGTACGCCCACATGGGATACATGAGGGGCCATTCGGGATATGGTATGGTCGCGGCCTAGCTGCAGGAAGCGTTCTTCTCCGGTCATGTCGTATTGGAGGATGGCGCAACCGTATTGGAATCCCTGGGTCCACTCCGTCCATCCACGCGTGGTGTATGTACCGTTCTTGGTGAACACCGGAGTCCCCTTGGACGGATTCCAGGTGCGCTCTATCTCCAGGATCTTGACCGCGGAAAGTTCCAGAAAGCGTTCGATGGCGGGCTGGAGCAGCGCGGCACTCAATGTCCGGTCTGGTTTCACGGTCTACCTCCTCATTGGCGACAAAGCTGCGGACCGGGCGAAAACATAGGAGTGCCGCGGAAGGGGGTCAACCGGTGCTGCGGTGCCGCACGCAACAAGGGTCAGGGTGGGGTTTCCGGTTGTAGCTGCCGTCTCCAGAGCGTGCCGGTCCGCGCCTTGGCTCCTTCATTGACCGAGCCGAGGTAAAACCTTGAAAAAAGGACAAACGCATGAACAGGCGACGTTTCATCAAGGCAACCGCAGCGGCAGGAATGGGTCTGAGCCTGGACCCATCCCTGGCCACGGACGTTGCGCCTTTGCCACGGCGACTGCTGGGTAAAACCGGCGTGAAGCTGTCGATCGTCGGCTATGGCGGTATCGTCGTGATCGGCAAATCCCAGGAACATGCCGGCCGGAGCGTCGCGCGCGCGGTCGAGGACTGGGGTATCAATTACTTCGATGTGGCCCCCAGTTACGGGCGGGGTGAAGCGGAGGAGAAGCTGGGACCAGCGCTTCAACCGTACCGCGAGGAGTGCTTCCTGGCGTGTAAAACCACCCAGCGCCGGGCTCCGGAAGCACGGGAGGAACTGGAGGCCTCGCTGCGCCGGCTGCAAACGGATCATTTCGATCTGTACCAGCTGCACGCAATCAATGACGCAGCGGCGGTGGAGGAGGTTTTTGCTCCGGGCGGTGCTATGGAGACGCTGGTGCAGGCGCGTGAGGCAGGAATGGTTCGTTTCCTCGGCTTCTCGAGCCACGGGGTCGAAGCGGCTATGGCGGCCCTGGCTGCCTATGACTTTGACGCCGTGATGTTTCCCCTCAACTATCCGCTATGGACACAGGAGAACTTCGGCCCCCAGGTCATCGGGCTGGCGCGCGCACGGGGTATGGGGCTTCTGGCGATCAAGGTGCAGTGCCGTGGCCGCTGGCCGGAAAATGTGGCCAGGACTCATCCTCCATGCGGGTATCAACCGGTGACGGACCTGGCGGAAACGCGGCTGGCCTATAGTTTTGCTCTGACGCAGGGCGTGACGTCCGTCGTTCCTCCGGGCAATGAGGATCTGTTCTGGCTGGGCGTCAAAGCGGCTGGGTACCTTCCCACCATGAATCGTCAACGCGAACAGGAATTGCGCCGGCTGCAGGCGCAAGCCATCCCGTTGTTCCGCCATTCATCACCAGGTTGACAAGGAGACAGGATGTCCATACCCAAGCGAACCCTCGGCCGGACCGGCGTGGAAGTGACTGCCCTCGGACTGGGCGGCGTCTGCTGGTGTCTGGCGGAAACCGACGCCGCGGCCGTGGAGGTGGTCCACCGGGCCATCGATCTCGGCATAACCTATATAGATACCGCCAGTGGCTACAAGGACAGCGAACGGCGCCTGGGACTGGCGCTGAAGGACCGGGATCGAGACCGCCTGTTCATCGCCACCAAGTGCGCCAAACGCCGCGGTGACGCGGCCCGCCGCGAGCTGGAGGAGAGTTTCGCGCGTCTGCAACTGGATGTCATCGACCTGGTGCAGCTGCACGCTATCGACCAGGACGGCACACTCGAAGAGGTGCTGGCGGATGACGGCATGCTGCGCCTGATCGAATCCTACCGGCGCGCCGGCAGGATCCGGTTCGTCGGGCTTACCGGACACACCGATCCAGCATGTTTCACGCGCCTGCTGGCAGAATACGACTTCGACACGCTGTTGAATCCGGCGGGTGTGGTCAACGCGGTGTGGAACGATTTCACGCGCAGCAGCCTGACTGCAGCCCGGGCGCGGGGTATGGGGACCATCGGCATGAAAGTCATGGCTTACGGCCAGGCGCCGGCAGCGGATCGGGCCGACTACATCCGTTACGCCATGGGACAGCCAGTTGACGTGGCCATCGTCGGCATGGACACGGTGCAGCACGTAGAGGAAAACGTGGCTGTTGCCACCGCCTTCCACCCCCTGTCCGCGGATGACGAACAGGCGTTGCTGAATAGGGCGATGGAGCTGGTGCAGCGGAATCGTACGGAACTCTGGTGGTTGCCGGAACAGCGTGTGCCGGCCTGAGCTGCAGCCAACATAACCGGGGATAGCGGCATGAATGGTGCGGAGTTGTTCGTGGCGTGTTTGCGGCAACAGGGTGTGGAGTGGGTCAGCGGTCTATGTGGCAATGGACTGAACAGCATCCTGGCAGCCTGTCATGCCGCCGGTGTTCGCGTCATCGATACGCGCAACGAACAGACCGCTGGTTACATGGCCGAAAGCTGGGGGCGGCTGAGCGGTCAGGTCGGCGTCTGTCTGGCCAGCAGCGGCGTTGCCCACGTCAACGCCATGGCCGGGGTGTTGAATGCCCATTTCGACGGTGCGCCCATGCTGCTGGTCACGGGCGCCGGTCCGTTGCAGACCGCAGGCAGGGGGCACTTCCAGGACCTGGACCAGGTGGCGCTGGCGGCTCCGGTGTGCAAGTACGCGCGCCTGGTCGATGCGGCTGACCGGATCCCGGAACTGGTCCACGACGCCTTCGCTGCAGCGATCAGTGGCCGTCCGGGGCCCGTGCATCTTACCATACCTATGGATGTCCAGACGGCCTCCACCAGTTCAGCACCGTGCAGACGGGTGGTGCGTCCCAGCGGAGCGCATCCTTCCGCGGAGGTCGTACGCAGCGCTGTGGACATGCTGAGTGCCTCCAGGCGGCCGTTGCTGGTGGCCGGCAGCGGAGCCTTCTACAGTGGCGCCGAGGAAGCGATCGAGGGGTTCTGTGCGGCCTACGGGATTCCGCTGATGGTACCTATCTGGGATCGTGGTACCGTAGTGCAGCCGTGCGCCGAGTTCATGGGCGTGGTTGGAGCGGCCACAGGAGATCCGGAACTGCTGGAGCGCGCCGATCTGCTGATCCTGGCTGGCGCCGAGCTGGATTACCGGCTGGCCTATGGGCGGCCGAATGCGGCGGATCGCCCCCGGATCATGCGGATCGAGATGGATGCGGCTCGTTTGGCCCGGGGGCCATGCGATCTACCCATACTGGCCGATCCGGTGCATGCGATGCGGGAGCTGGACGCGGCGGCCGCGGCGCGCGGGGTTTCCGGTTACGAGGACTGGCTGCGGACGGCTGAGCAGTTGCGCAACCGTTTCACCGAGAGTATCCGGGCGGGAGTGGTGCGGCAAGGGGACGTTACCCACGCCATCGACATTCTGGATGCCTTCCAGGCGGTGTTGCCGGCCGAAGCGGTACTGGTGGTGGACGGAGGCAATATCGGGCAATGGTTTCATCAGACGTTGGGGCGGCGTCAATACCCGGCCCACTGGTTGACCTGCGGAGCCAGCGGCGTGGTGGGATTCGGACTCGGTGGTGCCATGGCGGCCCGGGCCGGCTTTCCGTCGCGTCCCGTGGTGCTGCTCAGTGGAGACGGTTCGGCCACGTTCACCCTGACGGATCTGGAACGGGCCGTTGGCCAGGATCTGCCTGTCGTGATGGTCGTGGCTGACGACCAGCGCTGGGGGATCGTGGCCAGTGGTCAGGAACCGAGCTACGGGCAGCCGCTGAACAGCATTCTGGGCGCCATCGATTTCGTCGCTGTGGCAGAGGCTCTGGGGGCCACAGGTATGCGGGTTGAATCCGCGGACCAGCTGGCACCTGCCCTGCAGGAGGCGCTGGCGCAACGGCGGCCTGTATTGCTGCACGTGCCGATAAGCGGCGGCATACCCGGAGCCTGAGCGCTGATTCCGGCGGTTCCGGACTGGCACCAGGCTCAGAGCCCCGGTTGCGGCCCTGTTACGCCGCGCTGAAATGCGGCTGACGATTGCGGATTGCGGCCCAGGGGCGCGGCTCACGGCTGCGGCGCTGTACCCTGCTCCTTCGGAATGACACGACACCCGGTAGGCCTGCGCCTACCTCGGTACCCGCGGCCGGACACGCCAGACTGCGGCAAGACACGCGGCAGGCAGCGGTGTCATGCCGCTTCGATGCGGCGTGCTTGGGCGGCTAACAGCTCAACAGCATCTTCCCAGTCCATCTTGCCGGTGTTGACCGTCAGGTGGTACAGCAGCGGGTCATCCCACTTCGCCTGCTGATAGTTGCGCATGTAGTCGTGACGCCACTGATCGTGTCGTTCCACCAGCTTGCGGGCCGCCTGTGCGTCCACCCCCTGAGATTCCGCCACGCGTTTGCAGCGAAGCTCGAATGGCGCAACAATCTTGACGTGACAGGCAGCCGCATGCGAAGCCAGGATGACCTGGCTGGCCCGTCCCACGATCACGGCACGGCCGGTGTCGCCGTAATCCTGGATCAGCGTGGTGATCAGCAGTTGGTACGTGCCGCGGTCCAGGTAGTTGGGTTCGCCGGCGTCCACCTCGCTCACATAGGCGAATTCCAGGCCCAGTTCGGAGGCATACGCCGCGGCAGACAGCGGAAACGAACCGGGACTGACCTCCGGCACCAGGAGCCGTTTGAGGAAATACTGCACCCGCCCCTCGCCCTTTTCGTCGAAGGCTTCCACTTCCTCCGGGGTGGTATCCGTGATCGAAGCGATCTCCTCGACCAATCGATTGTCCACATAGTCATATTCCAGGATTTCGGCTAATTTAGCCGCAATCCGGTCTCCCAAGCTGCCTAGCTGCCGTGACACGGTTATAACGGCCATCTTCCACACCTCCTCTGCGCGATCAAGCGATCGATCAAGCGATCATGGTTCCAGGGATTTCTCCAGATTACAGTCCAAAACGAACAGCAACACTTCTTCTCCGGTGCGCGTGCTGAGATCCGTGTGCAAGCTGACGAGCTGACAGCCGGTGGGACCCGCGATGACAGCCTCCAGCGTGTCGCGCGAACTCTCCATGAGGCGCAGGCGCATTTCCTTGACCAGACGGGCGCCGTCCGCCTGCGTGGCCAGGTGCTTCTCGGCACGCGTGAGCGCTCCCGCCATGCGAACGAAGACCACATCCTCGACGACGCGGGTACGTACCCGTTCGGGTCCCCTGCCCAGCTGCTCTTTGGCGAACTGTACGATCAAACGGCTGATTTCGGCCTCCAGCTGTCCCCGTGTCATCTAGTGCAGTCTCATGGGTTGATCATCTCCATTGGCCAACGGTATGACGCCATGATTCAGACTAACGCAGAGGCGGGGCCGTTCTCGGTGCCGCCTCCAAGAGAAAACACGGCCACCAGACTGCCCGTCAGCGGGCTGAGTGTGGTCTGTACATCAAGGACTTCGCGTTTCAACGCCAGTGCCACCTGCTGGCGAATGGAGGGCGTGGAGCCCCCGTCAAAGAGCATGGCGTTAAAGCGCTGGAGCACGGCCTGACCGGCCTCGGTCCGTGCCAGGGCCCGCTCGGACGGCGACAGGACATCCTTGAGATGGACCATGACAACATCATCCTCGACCAGTACCTTGACTCCGGCTGGCCGGATACCCATCTCCTCCTCCTCGAAGCGAGCTACGGCCTGCGCCAGAGATGCGGACAGCTGTTCCAGGGTCCACGACATGATCGTTCTCCTGACGTATCAGGACGCTCAGGGCATGCGCTCTGCTGACTTTTACCCGTAATTAATCGCTTTGGACTGCGTTGTCAATTTTGTCTGTCTGGACACTTCACAGGGAGATCGAGATGCTGGTTGGAATATCACCGCTGCTGAGCCCGGAGCTGCTGGCCACGCTGTGTGCCATGGGGCATGGCGACGAGATCGTACTGGCGGATGCCCACTTCCCCGCGCACTCAGTCAACGATACGGTAATCCGTGCCGACGGGCTGAGGATTGCACCATTGCTGGACGGCATACTGCCGTTGCTGGCCCGGGATGATTACGTGGAGACCCCGGTTTACATGATGGCGCCGGTACCCGGTGATGGACTCGATCCAGCGGTGGAAGCGGCATACAGGGCCGCCATCGATCGCCACTGGCCGGAAACTCCGCCCATTGCCCGGGTGGAACGCTTCGCCTTCTACGCGCAGGCGGGACGCGCCTTTGCCGTGGTGGCCACGGGGGAAACGGCCAAATACGGCAACATCATTCTCAAGAAAGGGGTGACCCCGTCTCTCTGACTGCGGCGTTTCGCCAGGCGCCTTGCTCCGGCGTCTGAATGCGGCGTTTCGCCAGGCGCCTTGCTCCGGCGTCTGAATGCGGCGTTTCGCCAAGCCTTTCGCTCCAGCGTCTTGCTCCGGCGCGCGGCCGCAGCCGCGTTGGCCCAGTACCTGCATCGGCATACCGGCGCATCGCCATAATGATTCGTAGGTGATCGATGGGTGTCATCAGTAAGGAACCCAGATTTTTTTCCTGCCGTACAGGGTGGGAGCTGGAGCCCAATACACTCGCGCGCGCACTGGCGTGTCGACAGGCCAGCGGCCGGACGGTGCTCGATCTTACGCTGTCCAATCCGACCCGGGCAGAAATCATCTATCCCGCAGCCTTGTGGCATGCACTGGCTGCGGCGTCCTGGAAGACATACGCCCCGACTCCTTTGGGCATGCCCTCAGCCCGCGCTGCGGTCCAACAGTACTACGCGCAACGAGGTCAGTCCGTTTCGGCGGATCACATCGTGTTGACCGCCAGTACCAGCGAAGCTTACGGTTTCCTGCTGAAGTTGCTTGCCGATCCGGGAGACCAGGTGCTCGTGCCCCGGCCCAGCTACCCGTTGTTCGGTTATCTGGGCGATCTGGAAGGCGTTCGGATGATCTCCTACCCGTTGCGTCCGGTGGCGCGGGGCTGGCAGATCGATGTGGATCGCCTGGCGGCATGCATCGGCCCCCGGACGCGGGCAGTGGTGCTGGTAAGCCCGAACAACCCCACGGGATCGTATGTCACCCGGATCGATTACGACGCAGTGGAGCGTCTGGCGCTCGAATGCGGTCTGGCCCTCATCATGGACGAGGTTTTTACGGACTATCCGGTTGACCGGACTGTATCGGCGCGAACCGCATATCCGGAGCGCTGTCCCGTGCTGCGTTTCACCCTGAACGGACTGTCCAAGAGCCTGGGTCTTCCCCAGGTCAAGCTGAGCTGGATGGTCGTTGATGGACCGGAGGCGCAACGCTCACGGGCACTGGCTCTGCTGGAGGTGATCGCAGATACTTACCTGTCGGTCAACACCGGCGTGCAGCAGGCGCTGCCGGAACTGCTGGCGTTTCGCGCCGGCATCCAGCGGCAAATCAGCGAGCGGATCAACGCCAATCTGGTCAGGCTACGAAGAGCGTTGCGGGGAATCAGCCAGGTCAGGTTGCTGGAACCGCAGGGCGGTTGGTCCGCTGTCCTGGAGCTGGCCGCGGCCGCCGATGAAGTGGCCCTCGCGCTGCTGCGCCAGGACGGAATCCGGCTTTTCCCGGGCAGTTTCTTCGACTTCGACCTGGATCGCTACCTGGTGATCAGCCTGCTGTCCCCGCAAGCGGGCATATGGCCCGTGCTGGCGGCGGGCCTGAAGGCAACGGCCGGCCGGCGCTGATCGCTCAATCCGACAGGGCGGCATCTCGTGTTCACCCGGTCCGATGTGACTGACCTATATCTGGCTTTCCAGCAGTGTGCGGCTGGCCGGATCCAGGCGCCGGTAGTCCGGAATGGTGTAGTGGTTGCCGTCTGCATCCTGGATCAGCACCAGGGCGCCGTGAACCCGGACATCGCTGCGGCCGGAGCGGACTTCGAATCGCCGTGGTCCGCGGTCTGTTTCCACTTCCCAGAAGGGTACGTGGAAGCGCTCTTCGATGTTCAGGATGCGATCGATGCGAGGGATGAAGTAGGCGCTCTCCAGTTCGTCCCATACGACCTGCCGGCTGGCATCGTCCAGATCGGTGAGGTTGGCCACCATACCCAGCTCGTCGCCCGTTCGGGTGCGTACGGAGAGCATGCGCTGGGGGGCGCTGTGCGGAAATCCCCGGATCAGCCGCACACCGGCGTGTTCATGACCGTCCTGGTGCATCACCAGTTCATCGTACTTATCCCGTGAAAAGCGAACGCTGCCGGGATCGACAAGGTTCAACTCGGTTTCCAGCGGATAGACACCATCCATAGTGATAGCTCTCCTCACACGACGCGCAGTCGGGAAAGCTCGCTCTGCAGGTGGCACAGGCGAGCATATATACCATCCTGGGCCAGCAATTCGTCATGCGTTCCGATTTCGGCCAGTCTCCCTTTTTCGATCACCAGCAGACGGTTGGCGTTCTTCAGCGTCGACAACCGGTGGGCGATGGCAAACGTGGTGCGGCCCTTGACCAGCCTGCCCAGCGCTTCCTGGATGGTGGCTTCGGTCTCCGTGTCCATACTCGACGTGGCTTCATCGAGAATCAGGATGCGCGGATTGCGCAGAATGGCCCGGGCAATGGAGATGCGCTGTCGTTCGCCGCCTGACAGACGCACCCCCCGTTCTCCCAGCCTCGAGTCGTACGCTTCCGGCAGGTTCAGCACGAAGTCATGGGCGTTGGCGGCTTTGGCCGCGGCCACTACCTCTTCCAGCGATGCCCGTGGTTTGCCGTAGGCGATGTTTTCGGCCACGCTGCCGTTGAACAAAAACGGATCCTGCAGCACCACGCCGATCTGGTCCCGCAGGGATTTGAGCTGGACATCGCGAATGTCACGGCCATCGATTAGGATGGCGCCCTCTTCGAGATCGTAGAAGCGGCAGATGAGGTTGATCACCGTGCTTTTGCCCGCACCGCTGTGCCCCACCAGGCCGATCATTTCGCCCGGACTCACGGTGAACGACAGGTTGCTCAGCACCGGTTTGCCGGGTTCGTAGGCGAAGGTCACCGCATCGAACTCGACCTGGCCGTCTATGGTGGGCATGGGTCTGGCGTTCTGCATGTCGGCCACGTCAGGCGTGGTATCCAGCACTTCGAAGACCCGTTCGGCCGACGTCGCCGCCCGCTGGAAGCGGTGGTTGAGCCGGCAAAGCGCCTCCACGGGCCCGTAGAACTGCCACATGTATCCGGTGAAGGCCACGAAGGATCCCAGGGTGAGTTCAGTACTGAGAACCTTGTTGCCGCCCACCCACCAGATGATCATCGTGCCCATGGAGGTCAGCAAAGCCATGATCGGGGAGAAGACGCTGCGGACCCGGGCGGCGCGCAGCTCACCCTGGAGCAGGTCCTCGCTCCGGGCATCGAACTTGCGCACTTCCCGGTTTTCCTGCGCGAAAGCCTTGACCACGCGTACGCCGGGTATGACATCGGCCAGCAGCGAGCTGATGGCCGCCCAGCGACGCCACAGGTTGTGGTACACCCTATGCAGGATGTGGGCGAAGCGGATGGTGACGAGGACGATGAACGGAACGGGAATCAAGATATACAGGGCAAGGCTGGCATTCAGGTAGAAAAGGATGGAGACGATGATGATGATGGTGAGAATGTTGCGAATTATTTCCTGCAGGCCGTCGCTGAGGAAGTCCTGCAGGCGCCCGACATCATGGGTGACGCTGGCCATGATACGGCCGGTGTCCCGGTCGTTGTAGAAGGACAGGGACAGCCGGTGGAGATGGTGGTACACCTGGCGTCTCAGGTCGAAGGTGATCTGCTGACCCAACCGGGCCAGCAGATAGGAGCGCACGGCACCGAGCGCGTTGCGCGAGACGTTGATCAATAACAGGACCAGAACAAGGGCAAGCAGGGCGCCGGTGGGTGTAACGGACCCCAGGATGGGCAGCGCCACCTCCATCTGACTCACAGCCTGGACGGCATCGAGGGCGCTGGGTGCCTGTCTGGCGATCTGATCCGCCGGCCTGAACACGTCATCGATCATGGTACGCATGAGTAACGGCGGAGTCAGGCCGATGAACGTAGCGGTCAGCAGGATCAGCATGCTGAAGGTGGCCAGCGGCCAGTAAGGCTGAATGTAACTGAGGAACCGTTTGATCAACTGCCGTTTGTCCAGACAGTTGGGACAGACCCCCATCCGGTGGGGGATCACCTGGCCGCAGGTCTCGCAACGTCTTCTACGGACCTTGTGACGCGAACCCCGCCGTTGCACGAGTTGCTCCGGTGCCTGGGGCTGCGCTGCCCGAACCAGTTGCTCTATCTGTTCCGGTACCGAGGCGAAGCGTTCCTCCAGAGACTTGGAGAACACAGCCATGGTGGCTCCCGCATCCTCCGTGCGTACCTTCAGCGCATTGCTGCCGAACAGCTCCTGCACTTCCACCGAGACGATGTCCGCCAGCGCCAGGCTGGATACATGGGGGGTGCTGTCATTGGGGCTGATGGCCAGTAGCTGGCGGTCTGTGGCCAACAGATAGGCATCCCCGAAGGCTCCATCCAGACGGATGTCCGTGGTGACCGCCAGCTGCAGATCCTCACCCGGGGCCAGAAGCGAGTCCAGCTGGGCGTCTATGGCGGCAGGCAGCTGCCGGCGCGAGGGGCTGTCTGCGGATTGGTGTGTTACTTGCTCAGTCAAAATCGCCGATCCCCTTGCATGGCCTGTGGAAATTGAACTGACCGGTCAGTCTTGATATAGACTATATGGCAAGAGATGGACGACCGCAAGGGCGGGCTGCTTTCCGGTAGGGGACTGCGGATCCGCCGCCAGATCAAAGCAGCCAGGTCGGCGTCACCGGGTGAGCGCATCGGAGCCGGGCGGCCGGATCGGATCAGCCGAGTCAGGGCAACGGAGCGGGGCGGCCGGGGGCCCCGCTCCTGCGGCTGGGGAGGAGAGGCATCCAGGCGGGTATCCGTTATGGGCCGGGCATCCGGTATGGGTCGGGTCGCTGGCGTTCAGTCGACAGCGTTCAGTACAGGGTTTGGTACAGGCGGCGCTGGTATGAGGCTACCAGTTCGTTGTCGCGGCCGAGGAGATGGAAGACTGCGACCATGGCATCCTTGGCGGCGCCATCCTGGTAGTCGCGGTCTTGTTCCACGATACGCAACCAGTCCGCCAGCGCTGTTTCGTAGTCCCCTTCCACCGCCGCGCAACAGGCAAAGGCGTACCGGGCGTCCATATCTTCCGGTGCAGCCAGGATCTTCCTGGCGGCGGCGGTACGGCCACCGTATTCGGCGCAGATCCGGGAAAAGCCGATCAAAGTCAACAGCGCCTGGCCTGCCCGGAACTCCGGCGCGGTCTCGTCGATCCGGTCCACCAATTGCTGCACGGCATCCGTGTCGCCTTGCTGCAGACGGATGCGTGCCAGCTCCAGGAGGGCGCCGTCGTCATCGGGTCGATCGGCCAGGATTTTTTCGTACGCCTGGGCGGCTCGCCGGGTGTCACCGCCGGCAGCCAGATTGCGGGCTGTTTCCCTGAGCTCGTCTTCCGGTTTGACGGGTGCCACGGGAACCAGGGGACGGAGCAGGGCTTCGATCCGTTCCCTGGGCTGGGCGCCGGAGAATTCCTGGACCAGCTGGCCGTCCTTGACGATCTTCACCGCGGGGATGCTCTGCACCCGGAACGCCATCGCCAGTTCCTGGTTCTCGTCCACATTGACCTTGGCCAGGGCGATGCCGGGGCCCAGGGCGCGGACCACCTCCTCCAGGACCGGGCCCAGGGTGCGGCACGGATCACACCACGGGGCCCAGAAATCCACTACGATGACGCGCTCTTGCGAGCCCCGGAGCACCAGTTCCTCGAAATTGGCCCGGTTTACCTCGAAGACCTGCTCCTTCAGCTCCATGATGTTCCCTTCCGTTTGATCGTTGTCGTCGGGTCCGGCGCAGCATGCGTGCCGCTGCGCCATGGGATTGTGGCTCGGTAGATACCCGTTGAATCAATCGGTTCCCGCGAACACGCGCAGGTACTGCTCTGCCGTATTGTCCCAGCTGTATTCACGCCGGACATAGGCGCGGGCCTCCTCTTCCTTGGCGCGGCGCTCCGTGGGCGAAAGCCGGAAAAACGCGTGGATCTGACCGGTAAATGCCCGGTAATCGTCCGCCGGAACGAGGTAACCGCCCTCACGGACGCTTTCGGGCAGGGCATCGACAGCGAAAGCCACCGCAGGCGTGCCGGCATGCATGCATTCCAGCTGAGTCTGCCCGAAGCCCTCCACATCGCCGTGAACGCGGATGTTGGGCATGATGAACAGATCCGCGCAGGACCGTAACATGGCGAGTTCATCGTCCGGCAGAAAGCCGGCCACGCAGACGCGATCCCGCAGCTGGGCGCCGGCGGCGAGCTGGCGTATACGGGCCAGCTGCGGGCCCGTGCCGCCGATGATCAGCCGAATGTCCGGGTCGAGTAGCGGCATACCGTGCTGCAGGAACTCGACGATACCCTTGCGACGGATCTGGCGTCCGAAGTTGAACAGTATCCGCTGCGTCCCGAAGTGCAGGCCGTGCCGGTTTTCGAAGCGTTGCTGCAATTCCTGCTGCACGCTGGCCGGGAGCTCTGTAGGTTCCACGCCCAGGTAGGCGATGCGCAGCTTCACCTCGGACAGGCCCAGATCCAGGGCAAGACGTTGCGTATTACGACTGATCACCACGACGCGGTCGCAGCTCGACGCACCCCGGACCATGAGGCGGCGGGCCCATGGTCGAGGGTACGTGAACTCCAGTCCATAGATAGTGGTTACGAAACGCCTTCCCGGAAAGAGCTGGCGCAACACCGGGGCCAGCGACGCCACCACGCCGTCGCTGAAATAGACCACATCGACCTGGCGCCGCAACAGAGCAAGAGCGGCGCCGGCGAAAACACGGGGCAGGAACCACCCGAGGTGAACAAGACTGCTGCGGCGCAGGGCGATCAGACGCACAGGGGTGCGTTGACGCAGGCGGGTATACAAATGATAGCAGTGGGTTTCTATGCCTCCCACCGAAGGCGGATAGCGGCGGGTCAGGAAGAGGACACGCGACTGCGGGGGGTGGCTGGCAGCAGTCATGGGCAGCAGGACATGGGACGGAGTCGATGCGAACAGTGGATTATGATAGGCCGCAGGCAATACCGGCGCAAACCAGAAGAGAAGGCGCTGACCCAGCGGTCCGGAAGCTGTTTCCGGTAACGTCGGCAAAGGGGACCGACTGCGCGGCTGTCGCCCGGGCCTCAGGCAGATCACCAGGTCCGGACACCGCTGCGGCGCATGTTGCCGCCGCCGGTCCGTGGTGATATGATTGATGGGCAGGCAGTGCCATGTCCACCGTAAACCAGGGAAACGTCTCCATGCGTATAGCCATAGCCGGATTTCTGCATGAATCGAACACTTTCGCCTCCCAGGTAACCGGTATGGCGCAGTTCCGGGTCCATTCGGGAGAAAAGTTGCTGCAGCACTACGCGGAGACCTTCCACGAGATTGCCGGGTTCATAGCCGGCGCTGGTGAGTACGATTTCGAGCCGTTACCCCTGGTCGCGGCCGAAGCCACTCCGTCCGGGACCGTGACCGCGGCTGCATACGAGGAGATCACCGGCGGGATCATCCGGGCGCTGAAGGCGAATCCCGGGATGGACGGAGTGCTGCTGGCTTTGCACGGCGCTATGGTCTCGGAGTCGTACCCGGAAGCGGATGCGGAGACGGTCCGGCGCGTGCGTGAGGCCATCGGGCCGGATTGCCCGCTTGTCGTCACTCACGATTACCATGCCAACATTCCGGCCAGCCTGGTGGACCGTGCCGATGCCCTGGTCGTGTACCAGACCAATCCTCATGTCGACCAGCGCGAACGCGGCCTCCGCGCCGCAGGCATCGCCGCCCGTACCAGTCGCGGCCAGGTTCGGCCGGTCAGCGCCCTGGCCAAACCCGAGCTGGTACTCAATATCTATTTTCACAATACCTCGCGACCACCGATGGCGCCCCTCATGGCGGCGGCGCGGGCCCTGGAGGAACAACCCGGCATCCTGGCCTGCAGTGTGGCGGCAGGATATCAGTACGCCGACGTTCCGGCCATGGGACCCTCCATCGTCGTAGTGACGGATGGCGATCCGGAGCGGGCCCGACAGGAAGCCGAACGTCTCGGGCGCCGGATGTGGGACAGGCGCGAGCAACTCATCGTGCGCATCCCGGCTCCCGCCGCGGCTGTCACCCAGGCCAGGGCGGCATCTTCTTGTCCGGTCACCTTGCTGGATTTCGGCGACAATATCGGCGGGGGGTCGGCGGGGGATTCCACTTTCATACTGGAGCAGCTGCTGGCGCAGGAGGCGGATGGCTGGGTGGTGACTTTGTGGGATCCGGAGGCCGCCGGTCGCTGCGCAGAGGCCGGCATCGGTGCCTCCGTCCGATTGGACGCCGGCGGAAAGACCGACTCCATGCACGGGCCGACCTTGACCGTCGCGGGAACGGTGCGCACGTTGCACGACGGTTCCTACGAGGAAACCGAACGCCGCCACGGCGGCGGCCGTTTCTTCGACCAGGGGCTTACCGCGGTCGTCGCCGTCGGACGCGAGGAACAGGGTAACGGCGGGCTGCTGGTGCTCAACTCCAACCGCAGCTCGCCGAACAGTATTCACCAGATCACCTGCTGCGGCATCCAACCGCACCAGCAGAAGATACTGGTGGCCAAGGGGGCCGTCGCGCCCCGGGCTGCGTACGAACCGGTATCGGCGCAGTTGATCGAGGTCGATTCGGGCGGCGCCACAGCCATCCACCGGGGCCCGCAGGAATATGTCCGGGCACGGCCGGGCCTCTACGAATGGAACCGTTGACACCCGGCACTCGGCTGGTAGGTTAGCACGATACTCGTCATACAATCGTCGACCTTGCAGCGTCGACCTTGCAGGATCGCCGATTATTGGCGGCGGTCCTGAGTCAGGAGGGATATAGCATGACACTCCGAATCGGTGTCGTGGGAGCAGGCGCCAATACCCGTTCGCGGCATATTCCGGGTTTCCAGCATATAAAGGGCGTATCCGTGACTGCTGTGTGTAACCGCAGCGAGGCATCGGGACAGCGTGTGGCCGCTGAATTCGCTATCCCCCGGGTCTACACGGATTGGCGCGAACTGGTTCACGCGGATGAGGTGGACGCCGTGTGCGTGGGCACCTGGCCGTACATGCACTGCCCGGTGGTGCTGGAGACGCTGGGCGCCGGCAAGCACGTCCTCACCGAGGCCCGCATGGCGATGAATCTGGCGGAAGCCAAACAGATGCTGGCTGCCGCGGAAGCCGCAGGCACGGTGGCTATGGTGGTTCCCGCACCTATGTACCTGGAGACCGAACCCGCGCTGGTGACCCTCGTGGCTGAGGGGTTTTTCGGTGATTGGCTGGAAATCCATCTGCGGGGCATGGGTGGAAGCTTCGATCCCGGAGCGCCTCTGCACTGGCGACAGCGGCGCGCGTTGTCCGGAAACAACATCATGGCGTTGGGTATATTCAACGAGACCGTGCGACGGTATGCCGGTGACGAACTGGCGGTGATGGCACACGGACGGATCTTCACTCCCGAACGTCTGGATCCGGAGACCGGC
Source organism: Candidatus Latescibacterota bacterium (assembly GCA_007136405.1). Taxonomy (GTDB): domain Bacteria; phylum Latescibacterota; class UBA2968; order UBA8231; family UBA8231; genus SLHA01. The sequence goes on along the minus strand of SLHA01000132.1, from coordinate 54,288 downwards.
ACGCGGCTGCCGGCAGACGTGCCGGAGAGCCTCGGGGTCATCGCGGAGATGCGCTGTGGTGCCACGGCCCTATACCACTTCAGCAGTGTTGCCCGCCACGGAACCGGCGATGCGCTGGAATTTCACGGAACCCAGGGGACGCTGAAGCTGGAGGCGGGCAAAGCCTGGATTGCCGGTGCGGACGACCCCGTGTTGCGCCAGTTCGTGGTGCCGGAGGCGGAACAAGGCGGCTGGCGGGTGGAAGAGGAGTTCGTGGAGGCCATCCGGGACGGCAAGCCGGTAACGCGAACGAGTTTTGCCGACGGGGTGAAATACATGGCGTTCACGGATGCGGTGCAACGCAGTATGCGGGAGAAGCGCCGCGTCGAACTCTCCGAGTGCTGAGGCGCCGTCCGGCGGGTTGCCGTTCGGTGCGGTACGGCCTCAGGCCCGGCTTCGCGCACCGTATTCCGGTGGGCAGGAACCCCCCGCTGTCGACCATTCCCGCCCGGTGGATGTGGCTGGGGCTGGTCGCCGCGGTTTGCAGCGTGCTGTATACCTCGTATTTTAACACGCTTCGGGTCGCCGCACACTACCCCGCGTTCGGATGTTTCATTGGGAACCCTATACGGCACGTATTATACGGCACGTATTCGGCGGACCACGCGGGGTGAGCGCTCACATCCATCAGGGATAGCAGACGCAATGACGAACAGCGACAGCCAGACCGCTCCCGTACTGCAGACACTGCCCGGCGACGAGGTGCGCCAGATCATGTGGCGGTTCGCCGAACGATTCGACCTGCAAATGGCAGTGCAGTCGGCACGCGGCGTGGCTCGTGGCCCGGTTGCTCGCCTGGTCGCCGCGGGGGAGCGCAACAACCACGAGTGGACGGAGGCCAAGAACGAGTTACTTGCCGCTTTTGACGCGGCCGGTCTCACCGCCGCCTTCATGGAACCGGAGCTGGGAGGCTTCATTGCCGGACCCAAAAATCTGGCCGTCGCCCTCATCGCATTCGAGCTCGGATGGGTGGATGGTGGTGCCGCAACCTGCAGCCTGGCCGGTAATCTGGCGCTGTCGCCTATACACGAACGCGGTACGGACGAACAGCGGACAGCGTATATGAGCCGTTGCGTTCCTTCCCCGGCGAATTCAGACGGCCCCCAACGCGGCGCTTTCTGTCTGACCGAACCGCTGCCGTATGTCGGCGTGGACACCGGGGTGCTGGGCGGGAAAATACGGGTAGCCGCATGGGAAGACGGTCAGGAGCCCGTGCTGCAGGTGGAGAAACGGGGGCGCTTCATTACCAACATGGATTTCGCCAGTTTCGTCGTCGCCGCTGTGGATGCAGACGATGACCGTATCAAGGGCAGCTGCATGGTGATCCTGGAAGAGACGGATCCGGGAACTTACGATCGCGGCGCGCCCACCCAGAAGCTGGTGCACCAGCTGTCGTCCACGTGCGATCCCGTCTTCAACCTGGAAGTGCCGGCCAACCGCATCGTCGGCGGCTACGACATCGTCGACGGCGTCATCGTCCCCCGTTTCAGTCATGGCCAGGTGATCGAGGCCGTTTTCCAGCGTACCCGGGTGACCGTCGGAGCCATGTCCGCAGCCAAATTACTGTCCGCCGTGGAACCGATCATCCGCTACCAGCGGACCCGGTTCCGTGGCGGGGACAGTACACCGGGAACGCCACGGCACGATCTGGGGCTGCAGATGAAGGAAGATTCGCTGCAAAGACTGGTGGATGTCTGGGCTACGGGTGAGGCGGCCGCATCCCTGGTTTTTGCCGCGGCACGGCTGTTCGATCGCTACGATCCTCTGGAGGAGCAGAAGAACCAGACCCTGACCGCTCAGGGAATCCGGGGTGCCCGGGCCCAGTTCCGGACGCTGCGCAAAATGCAGACACGCGCGCTGGAATACCTGGAGCTGATAGAGTCGGCCGGCCACGGCGCAGACGACGAACGCCTGTCCGCTCTGGAAGGCGATCCTCTGATCCAGTTCCTGGTGCAGGATTCCCTGGCGCAGGTTCTGTGTCCGGCCTGTAAACTGTGGAATACCGGCTACGGCGCCAACATGATGCGCGAGGCCGTCAGTCTCATGGGAGGATACGGGGTCACTGAGGACTGTCCCGGGTTTCTGCCGCAGAAGTGGGTGGACGCTCAACTGGAGGCCACCTACGAGGGACCGGAGGCAGTGCAGCGACGGCAGCTCAGCATCACCATGACCAATGCGCTGTTCCTGGCACAGTTTCGTGGGTGGATCCGGGAGTTGAGCGCCATGCCGAACGGTCCGGCCATGGGCGCCGGTACGCTGGCCGCCGCCATGGAGTTGTGGGACTGGTCCCTGCAATACCTGCAGGGGACCCTGGACGCGGACGGCCACAAACTCTACCGGGATCAGCGTCACGGCGTGACCTTCCCCATGACAGACGCGCTCTGCTGGCTGCTGGCCTCCCATCAGATGGTTCTGGATGTGACCGAACTGTCAAACAAGGGCGAACAGCATCCCGTCGTCGCCTCCGGGCTTCCCGGCACCCTGCAGTTCATGCGGGATCTATGCCACGTGCAAGCGGCCCGTGCCGCGGGTGAGGTCGGCCGTATCTGTGCAGAGCTGGTATATGGCTATGAAGGCCAGGCGGCAGAGGGGAGTCGATACGGGGCGACGCCGGACGAGTCCTTCGACCGCCTTCGCCTGCATCTCGACCGGAGCCTCGCTGGATCCAGGCTGGCCAAGGATCGTGCCGCAACGGCGCTGAGCCGGGTCATGATCCCGGAAGCTCTGGACTATCCTGCCTGAACTGCACGGTACGCGGCCGCGGGGATCCGGGTTCGGGGGGCGGCGTACCGGCAGGGCGGAGCTACGGCCGTCTGTCATACCGAGTCAGGAGAAGTATGAGCGAAACACCCCGTCAGAGTCTGGATGTGGACATCGTCTGTGTGGGATTCGGCCCGGCTGTCGGCGGATTCCTGACCACCTTGAGTGGTGAACTGACCGATGAGCAGGGGATGCCCCGTCTGGAGAGTCACGCCATGCCTGGTATGCCGCTCCAGATTCTGTGCTACGAACGTGCGGATGATCTGGGCTTCGGCGTTTCCGGTGTGGTGACCCGCGGACATGCCCTGCGCACCTCGTTTCCGGATCTGGAGACGGCGGATATCCCGCTGGCGCATGCAGTCACCCAGGAAGACATTCTCTACCTTCAGGACCCGGTCGGGGCCAGCCGGCGGGGACTCGGACTGCGGACCGTGGATAGTCTGCTGCGCGCCATCCGTCCGGTATTGCCTTACGCGGACCACGCCCTGAGGTTGCCCTATATTCCCGGCTTTCTGCGCAAGGAGGGCGGTCTCGTCCTTTCCATCGGCCAGTTCAATCAGTGGGTGGCCTCGCGTCTGATGAGTACCGGTCTGGTCCAGCTCTGGCCGGGCACGCCGGTAGCCGGCCCTCTGATCGACGGGAACGCGGTCGTCGGTGTGCGGCTGGTGGACCAGGGCACGGACAGGCATGGCCAGCCGGCGGCTGGCTACATGCCCGGTATGGATATACGCGGTGCCCTGACCGTGGTCGGAGATGGCCCCGTGGGACCGGTTGGCCGCCAGCTCGACGCCCACTTCGGTCTGCCACCGGGACACCATCAGCGCGAATGGGCCGTGGGCATGAAGATGGTGGTGGATCTGTCCCCGGACTGCGAGCTGGTGCCGGGTACCGTGCTGCACACCCTGGGATATCCGGAGCCGGAGATCTTCGGCTTCGTCTACGTGCACGCGGATCGCGTGGCCTCCATCGGTATTTTCGTGCCGTCATGGCTGGACAGTCCGGTACGCTGCGGCTACCGGTACCTGCAGCACTGGATGCAGCATCCGGCGTTGTGGCGTCATCTACAGGGAGGCACCCTGCGGTCCTGGGGGGCGCGGACGCTGCAGGAATCGGGTATGCGGGGCGAACCCTACCTGGTCGGAGACGGATACGCCCGTATCGGCGAAGGTTCCGGCACTACCAATGTGCTCACCGGGTCGGGCGTCGACGAGGCCTGGGCCACAGGGGTGCAACTGGCCGAGGCTGTCGTGGAGCTGTTGCAGGCGGGCGCGCCGTTGAGCCGGCAGAATCTCGAGAAAACCTATGTGGAGCGGCGGCGCGGCAGCTGGGTGGAGACGGAGGCGCGTCGCGCCATCAACGCCCGCAACGGTTTCCAGCGCGGTTTCCTGACTGGACTGGCCGGCATGGGCGTCACCGGGTTGACGCGAGGCGCTCTCGGTCTGGCGGATCGCTCGCAGCCGGTGCATTCCCGTGTGCCCACCCCGGAAGAGTTTTTCCGCGGCAAGCTGACCCCGGCTGACGTACTCCGCGTTCGCCAGGAGGCTGCCACCCGGGGAGAGCCTCTGCATGATGCCCTGATGCAACGGGCCGGCTGGCCCCAGGTTCAATATGACGGCAAACTGCTGCTCAGCCAGCAGGATGCCATGTTGCTCGGTGGCAAAGTGCAGGCGCCGGCGGGGTACGCCGACCATGTCGTCTTCGTGGATCCATCCTTGTGCGAGCGTTGTGACAACCGGTTGTGCATCGAAGCCTGTTCGGGCCAGGCGATCCTCCCCGGGGACGAAGACAGTCCGCCGCGGTTCGAACGGGACAAGTGCGTACATTGCGGTGCCTGCGTCTGGAACTGCACGCGGGCGCGTTCCTCTGGAGAAGAGCGCACCAACATCGAATTTCAGGCCGGCGCTGGCGGGTTGCATTCCGCCGAGAACTGATCGGTTGCGCCGGGTACCGTGCCGTTGCGGGGGCGGGATCGCGGTTCGGGGCGCCTGACATCGTGCCACCGCGGCATGGGTGGTGGTTGGAGGTCCAGCGGCTACTCCGTTACAGAACAGGAGATCAGGATGAATCAGGGATTCCATATCGCCGTCTGCGGCAGTCTGGTACCGGATCCGCTGCAGACCCTGGAGCCCATAGCGGGTCCGCAGGGACCTGCGCTGAAAAACGAGATGATGCTGCCTGCGGTACTGGATCCGTGGGCCTCGCATGCCCTGTATGAAGCCGCTCATCTGGCGCGGCAGGACGGTGAGAGCCGGATCTGGCTGGTCAGCATTGGTCCCAGGGCGCGCTTGCAGCAACTGATGATGAGCATCGCCCAGAAAGCGGTATTCGAGCTGGTCGCGTGCGACGGGCCGGCCGGCGGTTTCACCGATGCCGCCGAGGTCGCCCGGGTGCTGGCGGACACGGTGGCGGCCATCCCGGAACTGGATCCCCAACGGCTGTTGTTGTTCGGCGGGTGCGCTTCGGCCAGCCGGGATGCCGGCGCCACGTTGCAGATGACCGGCGAGCGGCTGGGGATCACCGAGCAGTTCCTCAATGTGGACGAACTGACCGTGCAGGAAGGTGTCCTGCGCATCAAGGAGCGCATAGAAGGAGGCCGCTATCTGGTATCCGCCTGCGACGGCCCGCCTGCCGTCGTCGGCTGGGCCACTGGCATGCTGCCCGAGCCACCCAACAATCCGCAGATCGGCATGCAGAACATGCGGAGCATCATGCCGGCGTTGCAGCGAGCGAAGAGCGTCACTCTGGAGGCGCCCGAACTCACCTTCGAGAGCGTCACGGTACCCCAGCAACGGCGCGATACCCGGATAGTGAAGGACACGCCCACGGACGAAATCGCCGCGGAACTGGTGCAATGGCTGCGCGAAGACAGCTGAGGTCGACTACTGAAACCCGGAAAGTAGACAGGCATGGAGGAGATTCTATACATCGCCCACACGGATACCGGAGGCAACCTCGGGCGCCAGGCGCGTGAAGCGCTGAACGCCGCGCTGGTGCTGGCTCCGGAAGGCAAGGGCCTGGCAGTGGCCGTGTTCGGACGTGGAGCCGCCGCCGCGCTGCAGACACTGGGTGGTTGCGGCGCCGGCCGCTACTTAGTGGCCGAGGCCGCAGAGCTGGAGGATTCACGCTACGCCACGGATGTGGCGGCCATCGCAGCGCTGGTGGATGCCAGCGGTGCCGCAATCGTCGTGGGGCCGGGCACCGCGCGTTTCCGCCGTTCGTTCCCCGGGGCGGCTCAGCGGTGTGGTGGAAGGGTGGACACGCAAGTCACCGCCATGGAACCCGCAGCCGACGGACTGCGCATCCAGCGCTGGTACTACCGCCAGCGCATGGTGGCCACGTTGGCGCGCGCCTCGCGCCCCTGGCTCGTGCTGACCGCCAGTGGAGCATTCGCGCCATGGTCCGGTACCGCGGCCGCGGTGGATGCCCGGCCGGTGGCCGTTGAGGCCGCGTCCCGCACCCGGGTGCTGGGCGTGGAGACGCCGGAGGCGGATTCACAGACGATCAGACCGGAGGCGGATGTGCTGCTGGTTGCCGGTGCGGGCTGGACCAAGAAACAAGCGGACGGGCAGACGCACGCGGCACAGGCCGAACAGCTCATTCGCGAGTTTCTGGAACGCGCCCAGGCATCCCTGGGCAGCAGCAAGTCGCTGGTGGATCTGAGCAGTGAAGGCGAGGAAGTGCTGTCTGTGTTCAGCCACCTCAACCAGGTGGGACAGACAGGGATGGCTCCACGGCATTCCAAAGGTCTGGCCACCTGCTGCCACGGCGAAGAACCGCACACGGTGGGATGGCGTTTCATCAACGAGCGCCGGGCGATCAACCTGGATCCCAACTGCGGCTGGGCGCAGGGCAAAGCGGACGTGCTGTACGTCGCCGATGCCTTCGAGGTACTGGCCAGGGTCAACGCTCTTCTGACCCCCGAATGAGCCGGGTGGTCGGGAGAGCCGGGTACCCCAGGCATATGCCCAAAGACTGGCCGGGTTTCTCTGCGCCAGCGTTGGTGCGCGCTGTTCAGAGGATCTGCTGATCCACGTTCATCGGCACCATGTCGTGCACCTGGCTGTCCATGAGCGCGTTGGGTGACTGCATCTCCAGGATGGCGTTCTGGTGCAGGTCTTCCAGGTTGCGACAGCCGGCTGTAGCCAGCGTGGCCCGGATCATCTGGATGACTGTGGGCAGCTTGTCGTAGAGCGAGCCGACATGCGGCACGAATCCCGCGATGCCTTCCTCGAAGAACGAATCCTTGATGTGGGTATAACGGCGCGTGTTCAGTGCCCGCATGCTGCCTTCCATCCAGTATTCCTTGACGATCTCACCGGCGGCATTACGGACCAGATTGCCGGCACTTTCGGTGAACCGGGCGAAGAAGTTGCCCATCATCAGCGAATCCGCGCCCAGCGCCAGCGCCACCGACATGTCGGCAGGACTGCTGATGCCGCCATCGGCGACCAGCGGGACATACTGGCCGGTCTGCTGCGCCCACTCGTCGCGCGCTTGGGCGATGGTCATCAAAGCCGTGGCCTGGCCGCGGCCGGTGGCCTTGACCTGCTGGGTAGTGCAACCCGAACCGATGCCCATCCCCACCTTCACGGCGTCCACGCCGGCTTCCACGAGGAAACGGAAGCCGTCTGCCGTGACCACATTGCCGCCGATGACCGGTACGTGGATGGCCTGTTTCAGGTACTCGATCATCTCCAGTTGATAGGCGGTGTGCCCGTCCGAGGCGTCGATGACCACAACATCGGTTTCGTGCTCGTACAGAGCCTGGGCCCGTTCACGGTCTTCCGGATGCGTGGAAATGGCCGCACCGACCAGCAGGCGCTTCTTGTCGTCGATGGACTCACCCGGATGCTTGAGATGCTTGTCCAGGTCCTTTTTGAACACGGCGCTCTGCAGGATGCCGTCCTTGGAGACGATAGGCAGGAACCCGCGGCCGTACTTGATCATCAGATCGTTGGCTTCTCCCAGGCTTTCGATCTCCACACCGGCCTGTAGATCCGTCTTCATGCGCTCGGACACCAGACAGCCGTGATCGCGCCGAATGTCGAAGTCCTTGTCCGTCAGTATGCCGATCAGCCTGGCGTGGAATTCGCCGGTTGTGGTGACGGGAAACGTGCTGTATCCTGTCTCGTTGATGATGTCGACCACCGAAGCAATGGTCTGGTCCGGCGACAGCGTCAATATGTTCGTCTGGAAACCGCCCTTGAACCTTTTGACTTTGCGTATTGTACCACACTGTTCTTCCACCGGCTGGTTGACGGGCAGGATCCCGATACCGCCCAGCTGGGCCAGGGCGATGGCCATCTCCGCTCCCGTGACGGCCTGCATCGCGGCGCTGAGAAACGGCGTGTGGAGCCCTATCCAACCATTCCCTTTGCGGCACAGCCGGGTCTCCAGCAGGACATGCGGTGCGCTGCCGTCGGCGGGTGTGTACCCGGGCAGTATGCGGAATTCCTTGAGGCTGTGGGAAAGGGCGTTCAGGACTGTGGCCATGGTTCATCCTTTCGCCGGCAATGCGGGTAGGAGTGTACAGGTGGTAAACCTGATATGTTAATGATTTTCTCTCAACAGTTCAATAGCTTGCGGGCGGAAGAGTGCCGGTGCAGCGGTTGGCGCGGCATGCCGGCAGCGGAGGATCAACCGGTTCCGGCGTGGACGCGCGGTTACCCGCCACTGGCGGTCAGGGGTCGGCCCGGTACATCAGGGACCGCAACCGCGAACCGGTCAGAGGCGCCGGGGGCCGGATCCCTGGCATCGCCTGCGTCGTCTGAACAGGGAGCGGAACGTGATCGCTGTTGACGCAATAACCCGGCGCTTCGGTTCGGTGGTGGCGGCCGATCGGGTCACCTTCCGGGTAAACCGGAATGAGATCGTCGGTTTTGTCGGGCCCAATGGTGCAGGCAAGAGCACCATACTCAAAATATTGGCGACCTTCATTCTGCCCACATCCGGCCGGGCCACCGTGGACGGGATCGAGGTCACGGCGGCGCCGCTGGCGGTCCGTCGCCGTATCGGTTACCTGCCCGGAGACACGCCGCTGTACCGACAGATGCGCGGTGAGCCATTCCTGCGTTTCGTCGGTGCGGCCCACGGGCTGCGGGGCGAGGATCTGGAAGCGGGACTGGCACGCGTCGTCCAGGCTTTCGGTCTGCAACCTGCGCTGCATCAGCGGATCGACCGCTGCTCCACCGGTTTTCGGCAGCGCTTCGGGCTGGCGGCCGCGTTGATCCACGATCCGCCCGTGTTGCTGCTTGACGAACCCACGCATGGTTTCGATCCGCTGCAGGTCGTCGAATTCCGCCAGTTGCTGCGCCAGCTGCGCCACGGCAGGGCCATCTTGTTCAGCACGCATATCATACCGGACGTGGAAGCGGTCAGCGACAGGGTTCTCGTGATCAACCGGGGCCGTATACTCGGGGACGGCTCTCTGGATGAACTGCGGCAGACCCTGGAGCGGCCGCGTGCCTCTCTGGAGGAGCTTTTCGCCCACCTTGTACGGGCCACCGAACGTGATGAGTGATTCCCAGCATCGCCCAGCGGGTATATATGCGTCGGGTGTGCGTCTGATCGCCACCCGCGAGTTGGCCGCCTATTTCGACTCCCCGGTCGCCTGCATCTATGCCGCGGTTTTTCTGGTGCTTTCCTGCGGCACGTACATGAACACTTTCTTCCTGGCCGGGGTGATCGATCTATCGCCGTATTTCGACGCTCTGCCATTCTTTCTCATACCGTTCGCTCCGGCGATCACCATGGGCATGTGGGCGCAGGAACACGCCCAGAACACCGTGGAGCTGGTGTTGACCCTGCCGTTGACGCCGGGGCAGGTGGTGTTGGGAAAATTCACCGCAGCACTGGTGTTCTACGGGCTGGTGCTTGCCGGCAGCCTGCCGCTGGTCATCATGCTGGCGTGGCTGGGGCAGCCGGATCCGGGACCCATCGTGACCGGTTACATCGGCGCGCTGCTCACCGGGGCGTTGTTTCTGGCTTTCGGGCTGTTCGCCTCGGGACTCACCCGCGACCAGATTGTGGCCTTCGTCCTGGCAGGACTGCTGGGCTTCATCTTCGTCGTCAGCGGACATGATCAGGTGGTGGCCGTAATGGATGGACTGGCGCCTGCCCGGCAGATCGGCACCTGGCTGTACGACTCCATCTCCATCATGCCTCATTACCAGGCATTCGGACGAGGGGTCGTCGGCTTGACGCACACACTCTATTTCTTCCTGATGACCGGGTTCTTCCTGTGGATGAACCAGCTCACCGTGCAGAGGATCCGGTATTGAAGGCGCGCTTCCTGTTTCAGGTCGGGTTGTGCTGCGGGCTGCTGCTGAGCGTGGTCGTGGTGGCCGGCAGGCTCGGAGACCGGCTCGGTATCCCGGTCCTGGATCTGGGAGGCCTGCAGACCGCATCGCTGAGCGCCGAGATCCGGCCCGTCCTGCGGCGGCTCGATGCGCCGTTGCGCCTGTCCTACTTCGTCTCCAGGCGATCGGATATGCCATCGCATTTCCGGCGGCTCGAGGACGAGGTCAGAACGCTGCTGGGCGCGTTACGGGCTGTGGCACCGGACAAAGTGCACTACCGCGTACTGTATCCGGAGTCAAGCGGGGAGCCGGGTATCGCCTATGCGGCGCGTCAGGGTGCTGCCGCTTTCGGTGTGGAGGACGTGCGTCATGATCAGCATGCCGAGCGCATGATCTGGTCGTCGCTGGTGCTGGAATACGGCGATCGGCGGCCGGTCGTGATCCCGCGCATACACCCCGAACACATTCAGCAGCTGGAGGAGCTGGTACGCGGGCATGTGTTGGCCATGCAGCACCCGCCGCGTCCCGTGTTCGCCGTGGCTGCTTCTGCGGATACCGATGGTCTGCAGCAGGCACTGGCCGAATACGGCGACGTGAAAGTCGTCGATCTGGCCCGGAATCCCCGGATTCCTGCCGTCACGGATGTGCTGTTCTGGATACAGCCCCGGGTTGCCACCCCGGAACACCAGCGGGCGTTGGCCGCGTATGTGGCCTCCGGCCGCAGCGCGATTATTGCCGGCAGTACATACTCCGTGGAGTACCACGTAAGGGAGGGCGAAGCCGCCGTGGTAGCGCGTTCGCATGGCACTGCCCTGGCCGATGTTCTGCGTCCTCTGGGGATCACCCCGGTAGCCGATCTGCTGCTCGACCGCAGCGGACCGCTGCATTTCGCCGGTTCTGACGGTTCGGTACGGTCCATGGAGACTCCTCTCCAGCTGCTCTGCCTGCCGGCACAGTGCGACTTCCGCGCGCTTGCCGCCCCGGCGCGCGGCGGGCTGTCGTTCCTGGGGGCCAGCGCTCTGGAGCTGGATCCCGGCCGTATCCGGCAGGCGGGATACCGTGCCAGCATCGTGGCCACGACGACGGGAGCGGCACGAGCCCTGCCCGTACCCCATGCAGCGCTGGCGGTGACCGCACTGGACGGCGGTCAGAGGGTGGGCCGGCGCAATCTGATGGTCATGTTGACTTCGGTCGATCCCCGCGCCGGACGGATTCTGGTCATGGGCAGCCCGGCCCCGTTTCTGGACGGCATATTCGAACAGCCGGACTACGCCCATGCCGGTTTTCTGCGCACGCTGATACAGACCTTTGCCGGAACCGAGGCGTTGGTGCAGGCCAGAGCCGCGTCGCCGCAACCGTCCAGGCTGCCGCCCATGGGACAGGCACAACGGCTGGTATGGCGGCTGGTTGCCGTGGCGGCTATTCCGCTGCTCTGCCTGGGACTGGGGCTGCGCCATGTGCGGCAGGACAGTGGCCAAGGTGCGCGTCAGCGCGGATTACGCCTCGCGGGCTGGCTGGTTTCCGGCGGGCTGGTGCTGGGTGGCACGGGTTACGTGGTGGGTGTGACGGACGGGTGGCAGTGGGACTGGACCCGGGACCGGCTGAACCAGCCGTCGCCGTTGCTGCTGCAGGAATTGCAGGCCAGAGCCGGGACCCTGGAAGTCGATCTGCTCTTGTCGCCCCGAGCGCACCTGCCAGCGCGGTTGAAGAATCTGGAGTCGCGTCTCCGCTCGATCCTATCGGCTGGCGGTGTGGACCTCACCGTAATACACCCGGAATACAGTTCTCCTGGAGAAAGAGAGCGGCTTGCCGCTGAGGGGGTTGCCACGCTGCCGGTGGAGAAAGTCCGGCATGACACGGTGTTGACGCACCAGATCTGGAGTGCTCTGCGGCTGCGGCATGAAGGGCGCAGCACCGTGATACCCCGTCTGGATGAGCGCGCCCTGCGCCATCTGGATTTTCTGCTGGCGGCGGCCGTCTGGAGGCTGGAGCATGAGACCGCGCCACGCGTGGCGCTGATCGCCGAGCCGCGGCGCCTGTCGCCGGCGGAAGCCCACGAAGATTACCATCGTCGCAACCTGGCGCCGCCCAGTGGAGCGGACATCTACAGCCAGGTGAAACACCTGCTGGTAGACTATGGGTACGAGGTCGTGTACGTGGATTCACGCAATCCGCAATTCGGTTTCGATGTGGATCTGGTACTGTGGTTGCAGCCGCGGCGTGATTCGACGCCCATCACCGATTACCTGGCGCAGCACTTGCACCGGGGCGCAAGCGCACTGGTTGCCATGCAGCATTTCAACATCCAGCAGCGGCAGTATCGTGGCGCCGGGTTCCAGACCGTGTACTGGCCGCAACCGCAGTTCCAGGACCTTGATCCGTACCTGCAACACCTGGGGCTCCAGCAAGTGCGCGAAGTACTCATGGATCGCACCCAGGGCCATGCCCTGCTGGAGACCCAGGTCAATCGCGCGGCCGTGCGGGACTACGATTTCCAGAAGGTGGCGCTTCCGTTCCTCATTCGTGGTGTCGCGGCCCACTACTGCCCCGCCTCGCCGGTCACCCGCCGGCTGGGCGACATGCTGTTCCTGTGGGCCAATCGTTTCACCCTCGATCCCGGCCGCATGGCGCAGATCGGTGTGCAGGCGGACACGCTGATCACCACGTCGCCGCAGGCCTGGTCCTATCAATGGGAGGGAGGCTGGTTGCCGCCGGAGTCGTTTTCGCCATCCGAGCTCCTGGGACCTCAGCCCCTGGTCGTACAAATAAGCGGACGCTTCCCCGCGTTCAGCTACGAGCGCGATGAAGTCGGCAGGACGCAGTGGAGCGTGCAACCCGGTCCCGTGGACAACACGGGGAAGTTGATGCTGATCGGTTGCGCGGAGATATTTACCGACGAATACCTGTTCGCTCCAGGGTTTGACCACGATCAGCTGTTGCTGAACAGCACAGCGGCGCTCACCTACGGACCCGAGCTGGCGGCGCTGCAGGCACGCAGCACGGCACCGCAGGGATTCCCGTACCTGCCGGCGGGTCACAAGGCCGGTTGGCGTTTGTTCGCCATCGGTGCCGGTCCCCTGGTGTTCGGTTTTGTGAGCGTGATCCGCCAGCCGGTGAGGAGGCGCGGCACGTGATACGGTACACCTCCGGCCTGGTCGTCATACTGGCCGTGCTGCTGGCAGCGGAACGTATCATCGGGCGCAGGCAGCAGCGTCTCCGGACGCACCAGTCCACCATCGTCCAGATCGTTCCGCCGCGGATTGAACCGCGTATCGTCGATATACACTTCGGGGGGCGTCAATGGCGCTATGTGTACCATCAGGGGGCCTGGCGTTATCCCGCCTATCATGATGCCTTTGCCGATCCCGCTCGACTGGAGGGACTGCTGCGGGCGCTGCGTGGATGCAGCGGGACACCGGCCGACGGTGCGGACGAACACGGGCTGGCGGATGACCGGCGTGTCGATGTGATCCTGCGCGATGTGCAGGGGCGCGCCATGGTCGCTGTCCAGGTGGGTGACGCGGTACCGGGCACCGGTGGCCGGGAGTGCTATATGCGCTTCGCGGACGAGGATCAGGTGTATCACGTTCACACCAATCCTCGACTGCCGTTGGGACACCCGCTGCGACCGCTGGTGGACCTCCGGGTGTTGCCTGCGGGGCTGGGTCTGGGACCGGCAACTGCGGTCACCATACTGCCGGCCGACGGCATGCCCCAACTCCGGCTCGAGCAGGTCTTTACGGGCACGCCGTCGCCTGCCGGGCCTCCGCAGCGTATCTGGCGGCTCGTAACGGACACCCGCGAGGAAGACGGGGTGGATGCCAGCGTCCGGGCCTACGTCGCCTATCTGCGCCGACTGACGTTCACCCGGCTCCAGCATCCGGCCAGGTTCGAGGTCGCAGAGAAGCCGCGCATGTTGATTCTGACCGACCACACCGGCCGGCAGGACACGCTGGAAGTTGGGGCGCGAGCATCAGACCAGGACACCTGGATCCGGTTGCGGACTACCGGGCACAGTGGCACCATAACGCAGGCACAGGCGGAATTGCTGTTTCCCTCAGCGCAGGCGCTGCTGGACACAGCGCATACCCCGGCCAGGTACCAGAGACCCGGGGAGTAAAACCGGATCGGTGCTGCGGCCCCATCGGAGAAAAGCCCATGGTCATCGATATGCACAGCCACGTGTGGGACTACAGCCGGCACTTCAGTGCCGCCGCCCGCGAACAGGCCCGAAGGGCGCGCGGCGGCCAGGACCTCGATCTCACCGTGTCCTACGCGGCATACCGGGCTGGCGCCACGCAATGCGATCACAGCATCGTGTTCGGCGGCAAGGCCAGGCTGGCTGGTCTGTGGGTGGAGGATGACTACGTGGCAGACTACGTGAAAGCAGATCCGGATCGACTGACTGGCTTTCTTTCGGTCGATCCCACCCAGCCGGGCTGGGAGTACGAACTGCGCCGCGGGCACCAGGAACTGGGCCTTGGCGGGATCAAGCTATTGCCGATGTACGCTGGTTTTTTTCCCAACGACACGCGTCTGAATCCGTTGTGGCAGTATGCCCTGCGGCACGGGATGCCGGTTGTGCTTCACGCCGGCACCACGTTCGTCTCGCAGGCGCCACTGGAATGCACGTTGCCACGCCATGTGGATGATGTGGCGCGGCGCCACCCGGAGCTGACGCTGGTCCTGGCGCATCTGGCGCATCCTTACGAAGGGGAGTGCGTGGCGGTCATCCGCAAGCACGCGCAAGTCTACGCCGACCTCAGTGCGCTGCATTATCGTCCATTCCAGTTGTACCATAGCCTGATGCTGGTGCAGGAATACGGCGTATGGCACAAGGTGCTGTTTGGCAGCGACTATCCCTTCACCACAGTCGATGACTCGCTTGACGGGCTACGACGGTTGAACGACATGTTGCGCGGTACGGCATTGCCCCGTCTGGACAGCGCCCAACTGGAGGCGGTCCTGCAGCGGGACAGCCTGTCGGTCCTGGGGTTGCGCTCATGAGAAAACTGGATGCACAGGACAAACTGATCATCCGCGCCCTGGTGCGTAATCCGCGCTGTTCGGACAATCGCATCAGCACCCTGACAGGCGTGCCCGTGCGCACCGTCAGCCGCAAGCGGGCGCGGCTGGAAAAGGACGGTATCCTGTCCTATTGCACCGTGGTGGAGATGCAGGCTGCGGGCACCGGCCGGTTCACGGCTCAGCACATGCTGATCATCAAGTTCAAGCTGGGGGTGACGCGCGGTCAGATCGTGCAGGAAATCCGCAGCGAACCCAATGTGATCAATGTATTCTACGAGTTGATCCGGTACAGCTTCATCGCCGAAACGGACGGTCACATCGCCCTGGTCATGATCATCGAAGGCGAGTCCGACAGCGACATCGCCGAGAGCATCCAGGGCAAGATCATCCCGTCTCTGCAGAAAAACCACGGGGCGGATTCCATCGTCGATCTGCATACGATCCGGTTGCTGGATCCAATCCGCCGGGAACACAACTACATGCCGCTGGTCAACATGCAGGACGGCTTCCTGGCGCCGGACTGGCCGGATGCCGCCATTTTCGCCGAATGACTTCAGGACGCCAGAGCAGCCTCGCGTCAGCAAGTGAAACGGCCGCCGGTGCAATACCAGCGGCCGTCCGTTGATGCCTGGAGATGACGATACCGGAGTATCAGCGATGCACGAGGATTCTGTCGTGATACTTCTTCAGTTGGACTTCCATCCGCTCCCTGGCCTCGGAGAGCGCTTTGAAGAGGTTTTCATCACAAGCTGATGCGGTCAAAGTGTGCTGGGGGACCTTGAGCACGAGTTCCACCCCGGTTCCTGCCTTGGATTTCTCGATCATGACCTCACAGTCGATGATCTCGTCGCAGAATTGACCGAGTTTTTCACAGACTCCTTCTATGTGCTCCTTGGTTTCCGGCGAAATCTTCGCATGGCGTGCACTGATCCTGGGTAGCATCGCTTCTCCTTTCTGTGGGAAGGCCGTGGCGTGCCGGATCTGTGCGGGGCACTCAGCAGCTTGGGCGCCTGTCAGGCCTGATCCGGAACACCCTCACCGTACGGTGAAGATATCATCATCCACACTCAGGTCAACCAGCCGCCCGGGCATCCCGGTGTCCCGTGGCGGCTCGCTGCCAGACGGGGTGTCGCCGGGACCGTTGATGCGTACATTCAATGCCTGTCTTTGTTCGTGCAAAACGCGTGCAAAACTCGTGCGGGAACCAAAGCGAGCCAGCCTGGCAGGCCGAGCCGGCCTGCGGCAGACATATCGTTCAGGGCACTACCGCTGCTTCGCGTTCCCGTTACCGCCAGGAAGATGGGTGTGCCGCGGTCGGAGCTGTCGTTCCGGTAACGTCTCAGTGCATTCCCTGATCGATGCGAGCACAGCTGTTCATGACTGATCTCAGGCAGAGAATTGCCGGTCTGTACCGCCTTGGTCTGCTGTGTGCCGGCTGGTGGATCTGGGCTTTCTGTATGACCGCTGCCAGTGCGGCGACGGTCTCCTCGCAAACGCGGTTGGACCTGATCGACGCCCATGACCATGGGCTGGAGGTCATGGTAGAGATACCCGGAGCGGCAATAGACCGTCTGGTACGTGAGATGCAGAAGGGTGGTGCGATCGACTGGTCGGCTTTCGGGCTTACCGCAGAAGCCAGCCTGTCCCTGCTGCCGTACCAAGCCTGCCTGGTCGCGGCGCCTGCGGGATCGATCCTGAGACTCATAGTGATGCCCGGTGAATACACCACCCTCGAAGCGGTTGACCTGCTGTCGATCGATTCCGCGGCAGACATCGATCGTGCTTCGCCGGAAGGTTTCCTGCCCGGACTGTACGCGGAGACCGATCCTGCCGGTGTGTTGCGCGGCGTGGCGGCCCACGCGCTGCGGATTTACCCCCTCCAGTATCACCCCGGCCGCCGGGAATTGCGGGTCTACCACCAGATGCGCGTCAAAGTCGAATTTGTCGGTGGCGGGACCGGCGCCGGCCGCCACTCGACGCGGCAGCCCTGCGCGCTTCACGACGTATTCATCAATCCCACGCAGGCGGCAGCCTGGCGTCAGGCTCGCCCTCGCGCCAGGCCGGCGGTCGACTACTGGTATGATCGCGGCAGGCCATGGCTCAGGGTGCATGTGGAGGAAGACGGGATCTACCGGATGGACCGGGAATGGCTGTCGCAGTTCATGGACACTGCCAGGATCGATCCGCGCACTTTTCGCCTGTTTCACCAGGGGATAGAGCAGCCACTCTACGTTGCCGGCGAGGCTAACGGGACGCTGGATCATGGCGACTACCTGCTGTTTGCCGGCCGTTTCCGCCGCGGTGAACACGACTTCGAGAGCCCGTACGGGCGGCGCGACATCTACTGGCTTACCTGGGGCGGGCCGGCCGGACGCCGCTACACCGACGTAACCGGTGCTCCAGTGCACGGATACCCGGTTCGAACGGATTTCTGGACCACACTCCATGCCCAGGTCGACCATGTGTACGACCCGCTCATCGGCGCTCCCGACATCGAACGCGAACACTGGTTCTGGCACCGGATCGACGCGAGCAGTCCCACGGTTCCGGGATCGGGTGTCTTCCCCGGAGTGATCGACGCACCCGTGCTGGATCAGGACTATACGGCGCGGGTGCGCGTGGCCCTGCATGGAGGCATGCCGACGGCACACAACACCGTCGTCCGGCTGGCCACCGGCCACACC
The DNA here is from genome assembly GCA_007136405.1 of Candidatus Latescibacterota bacterium. Lineage (GTDB taxonomy): Bacteria > Latescibacterota > UBA2968 > UBA8231 > UBA8231 > SLHA01. The sequence goes on along the minus strand of SLHA01000132.1, from coordinate 36,479 downwards.
ATCGCTGACAGTGTATGGGGTGGGCGGGATGTCGGGCAGGTCGGCATCGTCTTCGAGAATGCCGTGCCGGCTGCGGCTCTGCGCGACAGCATCAACCGGATCGTGGTGCAGGTGTACGCGGACCAGGAAAAGTTCGCCCAGGTCTACATGGACTGGTTCGAGATCGACTACCGCCGGCGCTTTGAAGCCCGCGCCGGTTACCTGGCCTTCGAGCTGCCCCATTCCACCGAGCACCGGATCAGCGTATCCGGCCTGCGTCACCGTCATGTGGCGTTGCTGGATCCGGAGCGCGGCGTGCGGCTCACGGACATGCAGCTGGACAGTACGGCCAACGGTATGCGGTTGACCTTCGAGGATCGGACCGGTGGTTCCGGGGGCAAATACGTCCTGGCGGACAGCATGGCGTGGCTGGAACCCGCGGGTGAACGCGCCGCACCGTCCGACTGGCGCTTGACCGGCCATCGCGCCGAGTTCGTGGTCATTGCGCCGCCGGGCCTGCTGCCGGCGGCGGAACGCCTGGCGGCGCATCGTCGGGGCCGGGGTCTGCGTACGGCTGTCGTGTCGACGCAGGATATCTACGACGAGTTCAACTACGGTCGCGTGGCTGCCGGAGCCATCGCTGATTTCATCCAGTACGCTTACGCCCGGTGGACCGAGCCCCCGGCCTACGTGGTGCTCTTCGGCAACGACACGCATGACTACCGGGATATTCTGGGGTACGGCGTGCCGCTCTTCGTGCCCACGCTGTATTACCAGTCCAGAGGCCGGGGACGCGCCCCCAGCGATTTTCTCTACAGTCTGGTCGACGGTGACGATCTGTTGCCTGATCTGTCGGTGGGCCGACTACTGGCGTCGAACCCGCGTGAAGCGGATGTCCTGGTGGACAAGATCATCGCGTACGATGGCGAGCCGGCACCCGGGGATTGGCGCAGCCGGGCCCTGTATTTGGGCGGCTACCACCCGGCCAACGAATTCGCCGCGTTCAACGACTCGCTGGCGGCGCGCTATACCGAACCCTACGGTCTGCAATCGGTCAAGATCCGCAACCCGGACGAGACCATGATTCCGAACGATCAGTCTGCGGAGTTCATGGCGGAACTGGAGCGCGGGGCTCTGCTGCTCACCTTCAATGGACACGGTTCGTCAGGCAGCATGTGGTACTTTTTCTCCCTGCAATTCCGCGAACTGGATTTCATGGGTCAGGTGAACAACGGGCCGCGTCTGCCCTTCGGTATGGCCCTGTCGTGTCTGAACGGCATGTTCACGCATCCGGGTATTCAGAGCATCGCCGAGGCCTTTACCACGACGCCGGCGGGCGGTGTGATCGCTTACGTCACGGCTACGGCGCAGAGCCGACCGGGGCAGAACGCCTTGCTCGGCGATTTCATGTTTTCCCAGTTCTTCACCGAGTCCAAGCTCGAGTTCGGACCGGTGCTGGACCGCGCCAAGATCAGGACTCTGGCCGCCAACCCCAGTTTCGACGAGTCGGCGTTGACCATGCAGCTCTTCGGCGATCCGGCGCAGTCGCTGGCACTGCCACGACTGCCGGATTACAAGGCGGCCGCAATGAAAGTCTCTCCGGAACCGCTGCACGGTGAGACGGTTGCCCGGGTGGACGTGACCGTGCGAAACCTGGCCAGGAGCACGGCCGACAGTGTGCAGGTGCTCCTGCGCGCCTGGCCGTTGAGCGAAACGGCCACCGCTGTGCCGGAAACTCTGCTGACACGAGCGCTTCCCGGATTCCCCGGGAAGCGGGAACTGTCCATCGACTGGGCTACCGGCGACCGGCGCGGGGAGTACGAGCTCGAGTTCGTCATCGATCCGGATGCGGTCTTACGGGAGGAACGTACGGACAACAACCGGATGGTTACGCGGGTGGACATACTCGAGCCTCTGATGCCGGTGCTCATCGCTCCAGCCGCGGGCGCGATCATCGATGCGGCACCGCCGCTGTTGATGGCGGCCGTGCCCTACGAGGGCGGCCCGTACAGGTGCGACATGCGTGTGTCCCCGTACCCCGGTTTGCCGCCGGAAGACACCATGACTCTGTCGGCGCTGCCCGCAGAGGGGGGCTTGTGCCAGTGGCCGCTGGAGCATATCGATATCCATGTGCTGGATCATCGACGCCCATATTTCTGGCAGGCAAGGTTACGCACGGACGCGGCGGTTGGATCCTGGAGCGCGGTGCATACGTTCCGCGTCGATCCCTTCGGGGACGGCATGACGTGGAGTCAGACGGGACTGCAATGGCACGCCAGCATGAACGACAGTCTGGCGTTGATCGACGACACCGTGCGCCTGACCCCGGTTACGGGCCCCCTGCGTCCTGGCGAGGCCACGCGCGAAGACGGCTTTCCCGGGAGCGGTCTGACCGGGGCTGGGGTGGTCTGCACGGACGGCGTGTACCTGTACGTCAAACGCTGGTATTTCGATGACTCCACGATCTACCCCGGTACGGACTATTTCACGCGGATCGGCACGGGATACGGCGGTACCGTAGCGGGCCGGAATTACGGTGTTCTGGCGGACTCGACGAGCGGAGGTATCGCGGCTACCTACCACGGCGACGGATACATCTATTCGGAGAGCGGCCGGACCTACGAACTCGAGCGTATCCATCCGCAGACCGGGGTACTGGATACGGTGCAGGTGCCTGCCGGCCTGCTGGAGATACGCAGCGGCCAGCTGCGGGACGGACCCTCGATGATCACTTCGGACGGACGGCTGATCTACAATGTATCGATGAGCTCGGACAGGGGCAGGCGACGGGAATGGAGCGTGCGCGTTTTCGATCCCGCGGCGGGCTGGAGCCTGGTGCGCGAGTTCGTTTCGCCTCCCACGGAGTCCGGTTTCACCTATGAGTTCACCGACGGTATACTGGCGGATGGCGAGCGTCTGTATTTCATCGAATGGCGCCGGATCGGCGACGAGAATCCGCGCCGCATACGCATGGTGGATGCGTATGACGGTACGTTCCTGGATGAATGGGTGAGCGATCAGGCAGAAACCGGGGTCATCTCCGGTCAGTACGACTGGATCAACAACAAGGTCTGGCTGGGCGATCTCATGAGTCCGGGCATCTACCGGTATGCCGGACTGGTGTATGTCGACTCGGCCAGTGTCACTTCGCCGCCGATCGGTCCTGCCGCAGCCTGGGAGGCGTTGCGTCTTTACGGAGTCATGGACGAGCCCGGCGCCTTACCGGTCGATGTGCTGGTCGAGACAGGCCATGCCTGGCGATCCTTTGACGGGCCTTACAGCGCCGATGCCGAAGGTTGGGTGGATCTGAGCGCACTCGATGCCGAACAACACCCGCGTATTCGTCTGCGCACTCTGTTGCGTCGCGAGGCGGGTCCGGGGGGATTCGCCTCCTGGGCCGTCGCCTTCCGACACCGGCCGAATCTGAGGGTCGAGGCGGCCACGGGCAGACCGCGGGCCGGAGCGCTGCAAATACGCGCCGTGATTCGCAACCTGTCTTCTTTCGGCGTAGAAGACGCGGAGCTGGTCCTCGAGCGCAGCGACCGGTCCGAACCGCTGGTGCGGATGGGTGTCGGAAGGCTGGGTGTGGGCGAAATGCGTGATGTGATCGTGGAGCAGGTGGATGTCCCGCCGCCTGATGTCCGGCTTTACGCGCGCCTCACAGCACCCGCGTCAGGTCCGGTACGGGCGGATGAGAGGGTACCGGTGGTCCTGATTACCGATGAGATGGCGGCCCTGCAGCTGGAGAATCCGCTGGTGTGGCCCAACCCCGTGCGGGACACCGCGGCTTTCACTTACGAGATGAGCACCCGCGCCGAAGTCCAGGTGGAGTTGTTCACGATGAGTGGGAGGCTGATCCGGTTCCTGGGGCCGTATACCCAGGGACCGGGGTTCCGCCAGGTGGAATGGGACGGCCGGGATGCCAGTGGAGCGCTGCTGGCTAATGGAACATACTTGTTCCGTGTCAGTGCCAGGTCGGGAACTGAACGCGTGCAGACCCGTGGCGCCCTGGTCGTGGTGCGTTGAACGTGCCGCCCCGCGCGGGGCGGTAGGCATCACCCGCGGATTTGCGTCATGGCGCGGATTTCCGCCATGGGTCGGATTCCTGCAGTAAGGCAGATTTTCGCCATGATGCGGATTTTCGCCATGACATGCAGCGAGCTGCCGGCGTGGCTGTCCGGGTCACGCTGACTGGTCATCTCGAATAGCCTGGATTTTGGCGTCCCGTTCGGCGTTGTACGTTTCGCGCAGCCGGTTGAGTTCCTGCTCTACCTGCCTATGGGCTTCCGCCCGGTGCCGGGGATCAGCCTGGAGATCCATGTCATTCAGCTTTGCTTGAAGGGCGATTTCCTGCTCGGCAAGCTTGGCCTGGTAGGTGCGCTTGACTTCCTCTATGGCCTCTTTCTGCTGGGCCGTCAACTGGATCTTCTGGTCGCCAAGAGACGCGTTGGCGCGCTCCATGGCCAGCTCTAACGCGGATTTCATCGGTGCTCCTCCAGCTTTCGCGAACCCGGATGTCGAATGGACGCTACACTATGCGCGTAAACATAGGCCGACAGCGTCTGCTGAGCAACGCCATGGGGCCACGGTGACGGCAACCGAGAGCGTGGGGCCGCTGATGCGGAGAGCATGGACGCCGTCCGGCAGGTTGAGCCGGGCAGACAGAACAGGCGCATTGCATCACCGTCGCGTGCCGATGCGTGCGCTGTCAGCGGCGCACGACGCGAATCACATCCAGTCCCCAGACCATGCCCAGGTGGATGAGATTGGATCCCAGATCGAGCCGGGCGCCGGCCAGCCGGGTGGACCGGTGGGGAAAGTAAACCCCGAGCGTCAGATACGGAGTCCGCGGTTTGTCGTACCGGAACCCCGCACCGACGGTCACCTGACCTGGCTGGTCGGAGAACCAGACCTCACGCAAAAGGATGTAGCTGAGATCGGCGCTGGACGAGACCGAAAACCGGGTGCCGCCCGTGCAATAGAAATCCGCAACACGGTATCCGGTTTCGGCATCCACACAGATGGAGTAGGTATAGCCCGGGTACGGCCGGAACCAGTAATACCTGTCATCGCGTTCCCCTTCCGTCATGGCGATGTCCAGAAATCGTGCGCCAAGCAGAAGGCGATACCGGTTCAGCAGCAGGTGGAATCCCAGCGGTACATTGGCACCCACATAGTGTTCCGTGTCGATGAAGCCCACACCGGAGGTAACGAACAGGCGCGCCGCGGGAGGGGTGTCGGGCTCTGCGTCCGCTGCGTCTTCTGCCGATGCCTGGAGAACCTGAGCCGCCGCGGCAGGGGGCGACATGGCCACGTGACCCGGCGACAGCCTCAGAGGAACAAGCGCGATGCTGCCTGTGAGCACTATGATCAGCATGCGCTGGCGTCGAAGCATAGCCGTCGTCTATCTCCGGGACAGGGTGCGGATGACGGTCCGTGAGCCGGGGGAACGGGGTTGTCTCTCAGGAGGAAAACAACCGGCTGTGGGCAGAGATCCAGGGCTCCCTCGGCACCGTTACCGCCTGGACGATGTGGCGGCCTCTGTCGCAAAACGGTTCCGCCACCAGCTTGCCGATCTTGGGGTCAGGTTCGATTACCAGTATCTTCAGGAGCGGCACTCCCGGGAGCCTGACGGTTTCAATCGATCACTCAACCAAGACGATAACCAACTATGCGACGCCCAACAAGCTTGTGCACCACGAGGGCGATACCATGCAGGCCTGTTTGGTGGGTATGTCTGGGAGCGTTTCTGGCATGCATGCCGGCATGCGGCCGCTCCGATTCCAGCCCGGAACTCTCCCAGCTGTCCGTTGCGGAGCTGCCCGGTATACCCGAGCCCTCGTATTACGACTACCGGGTGCTGGCCACCTACCCGCACGATCCGGAGGCCTTTACCCAGGGCTTGACTTACGTTGCCGGATACTTGTATGAGAGTACCGGACTGTACGGCCGCTCGGGCATTCGCCGGGTGGAGCTGGAAACGGGTGCGGTGCTGCAGTCCAAGGACTTGCCGGATTATTACTTCGGTGAGGGAATAGCCGTGCTGGGGCAGCGTCTGTATCAGCTGACCTGGCGCAACCAGGTGGCGTTCCTGTATGATCTGAACACCTTCGCGCGCCTGGACACCTTCGCCATACCGCGCGAAGGCTGGGGTTTGACCCACGACGGCTCCCAGTTGATTGCCAGTGATGGTACGCCTACCCTGTATTTCCTCGATCCGGAGTCTCTGGAGGTGCAGCGCACCGTCACCGTGCGTGACCATCGGGGGCCGGTAGAGAAGCTGAACGAGTTGGAATGGGTCGCCGGCGAAATCATGGCCAATGTCTGGAAGACCGATCGCATCGCCCGTATCTGTCCGTACAGCGGTACGGTGACCGGCTGGATCGATCTGACCGGTCTGCTTCCTCCCGAAGACCGCGAACAACCTGTGGACGTGCTCAATGGCATTGCCTACGACACCCGCGGACAAAGGCTTTTCGTGACCGGAAAGCTGTGGCCGAAATTGTTCCAGATCGAGCTTGTTCCGCGTGAATGAGGCGGAACGGGCCAGGGGATTCGGTCCTGCGGTCAAACCACCATATCCCTGTTGCCCTGAATGCCCTGTTGTCTGCCGCGGGCTGTTACCGCGGCAAGCGCCTGACCGGCGCTTTATCCATGGATCGAGCCAGCTCATGAAGACGGAGATACGTTTCTACAATACGCTGTTGCATGATGTGGAGCCGTTCGCGACGCAGGAAGCGGATCAGGTCACGATGTACAGTTGCGGGCCCACCGTCTATGACTTCGCCCACATCGGCAATTTTCGGACTTTTCTGTTTGCCGATCTCCTGCGCCGCTTCCTGGAGGCTGCTGGCTGGGAGGTAGAGCAGGTGATGAACATCACCGACGTTGGGCACATGACGGAGGATGATCTGGCCGACGGCGGCGGCGAAGACAAGATGGAGGTTTCGGCACGGCGACTGCGCGAGGCGAAAAAAGCGGGCCGTCCAGATGCGGCGGCAGTGGACGATCCTGACGATCCCTATCAGGTGGCCCGCTATTATACCGATGCTTTCCTAACGGATGCCCGGGCTCTGGGCCTGGCCGTGGCCGATGAATACCCGGCGCACATGCCCTTTGCTTCTCAGTACGTGCCGGCCATGCAGGACATCGTCCGGCGTCTGATCGATAACGGGCATGCCTACGTTGCCAGTGACGGGGTGGTGTACTACAGCGTGGAGAGTTTCCCCGATTACGGTCGGCTGAGCGGCAATACGCTGGACCATCTGCGCAGCGGCTCCGGCGGGCGGGTAACCGAAGCCGACCAGAACAGCAAGCGGCACCCCGCGGATTTCCTGTTATGGAAGCCGGATGCAAACCACATCATGAAATGGGACTCGCCCTGGGGCGAGGGGTATCCGGGATGGCACCTGGAGTGCTCGGCCATGGCGATGGCGCTTCTCCAGAAAGACGTCATCGACATCCATACCGGCGGAGAGGACAATATCTTCCCCCATCACGAGTGCGAGATCGCCCAGTCCAGAGGGGTGACCGGGGCGCCGTATTTCGCCCGCTTCTGGATGCATGCTCGCTTCCTGCAGGTCGAAGGTGAAAAGATGTCCAAGAGCATGGGCAATTTCCACACGGCACGGGACGTGTTCGCCGGCAAGGTGACCGGCACTCCCGTGCATCCGGCGGTATTGCGTCTGGAACTGATCAAGTCGCACTATCGGTCGCACATGAACTTCACCGCCAAGGGGCTGCGGGATTCGGCTCAGACGGTGCGGCGCTGGACCGAATTCGGACGACGGCTGGAGCAGGAGGCCAACGGCAACAGCCAACCGCCGGACGATCATCCGGTGGTGCAAAGATTCATGGCGGCCCTGGCCGACGATCTCAACATCAGCGGGGCGCTGGCGGAGGTCCTGCCCTGGATGGCGAACTGCCGTGAGAAGGCCTCCACGGCCCTGGGCGTTTTTCGCTTTGTGGACGATGTGCTGTATCTGGCCGCTCTACAGGAGAAGGGGGCCGGAACCAGGCAGACGGAAGAGGGGTCCGACGAAGTGGCCGGACTCTGCCGGCAACTGGATGAGGCCCGGACCGCCCGGGACTACACCAGGGCGGATGCCCTGCGCCAGCAGCTGATCGATGCCGGCTACGAGGTCCGTACCACTCCAGCCGGAACCACGGCGCACCCGCGCCTGGCCTGATGGGCAAGGTCCGCCTGGCGGCACAGTCTCCTGCGCCCGGTTGCGGGATGAACGCCGGATAAGTATGATAAACCGGGAAGTAGATTGCGCATTCGTTTTTTTGCCGCCCCGCAACCAACATGAGGGACCATCGTTCCCTGTAACCCGGGTATGCCGATGCGTTGGCGTCCATCGTTTCAGCTGTTGTTCGTGTGCCTGCTGTCTGGGCTGTGGGGCTGCGGCTCACCGGAGCGGCAACCCGTCGCAGACCGGCTGTCGGTCTTCGTCACCATTCCACCTCAGGCGGAATTCGTCGAGCGCGTCGGCGGTACCCGGGTGCAGGTGAACATCATGGTGCCGGTCGGGGCGGAGCCCCATACGCATGAACCGGCGCCCCAGCAGCTGGTGCTGCTGGAAGGGGCGCATCTCTACGCCAGGGTGGGGTCGGGAATCGCCTTCGAACGCGCCTGGATGGACCGGATCCGTGCGGTGAATCCGGGCATGCATGTGGTGGACTGCGCGGCGGGAATCGACCTCGTGGAAGGTGATCCGCACATATGGCTGTCACCCTTGTTGGCACGCCACATGGCCGACCGCATCAGGGAAGGACTGAGCCGGATCGATCCGGAGCATGCCGCGCATTATCGGCTTGGCTATGAGCAATACGCGGCAGACCTGGCCGAACTCGACGCCGTTATCCGGCGCTCGCTGCAGGAGGCGAACATCCGGCGATTCATGGTCTATCATCCGGCGTGGGGCTACTTTGCGCGCGATTACGGGCTGGAACAACTGACCGTCGAGCACGAAGGCAAGGAGCCTACGGCCCAACGCCTCGCCCGGGTGGTCCAGGCCATGCAGGAAACGCGCATCGGCGCTGTATTCGTCTCTCCGCAGTTCGATCAGCGCAGCGCCCGGGCACTGGCGGCCGAAACCGGTGCGCAGGTTCTCAGTGTGGATCCGCTGCCGCGGCATTACCTCCAGGGAATGCGGGAGTTCGCCACGGCTCTGATCTCGAGCGAGAGGGATTCGCATGACGAGTGACCGCCCCCTCGTTGAGTTGCACCGGGTCTGTTTTTACCGGGACGGGGTAACGGTACTTCGGGATATCGATCTGTCGGTGGCGCCGCAAGATTTCCTGGCCATCATCGGTCCCAACGGAGGCGGCAAAACCACGCTGCTCAGGGTGATCCTGGGGCTGGATGAGCCGGACAGCGGCTCGGTTCTGGTCGGTGGCCGACCGCCGCGCGACCGGGCTTGTCCGGTGGGCTACCTGGCGCAACAGGCTTTGTTCGACCGGGATTTCCCTGTGGACGCCCTGAACGTGGTGCTGATGGGACGCTATCGGGGCCTGTTGCGGCGTTATACGCGGGAGGACCGCACGGCGGCCATGGAAGCGCTCGAGCTCGTGGGCATGGCCGGGTACGCGGGTTGCCTGATCGGGGCGCTCTCGGGCGGACAGCAGCAACGCGTACTCCTTGCCAGGGCCCTGGTGCGGCAAACACCCATTGTGCTGCTGGATGAACCCACGGCCAACGTGGATCCGGACATGCAACGGTCTCTGTACGAACTGCTTTCCGTGCTGAACGACCGCATGGCCATCGTCATGGTCACCCACGACACCGGAGCGGTATCGCGCCATGTGAAGACGGTCGCCTGCCTCAACCGTCAGCTGTACTATCACGGATCCGCCGAAGGCAGTCTGGGCCGACTGGACGACCTGTACCAGTGTCCGGTGGAACTGTTGGCCCACGGTCACCCGCATCGCGTCCTGCACGAGCACGAATGATGCCGGGGTTCCTGCAGTATGCCTTCATGCGGCATGCACTGGCGGCGGCGATCCTGGTCAGTATCGCCTGCGGCGTGGTGGGGTCGTTCGTGGTGGTGAAGCGTATCGTTTTCATCAGCGGCGGCATATCCCACGCGGCTTTCGGCGGTATCGGTCTGGGATATTGGCTGGGGTGGAATCCGTTGCTCGCCGTGGTGCCGTTCAGTTTGCTGGCAGCCGTGGCCATCGGCATACTGGGCAGCCGGCGTGTAGGGGCTGACACGGCCATCGGGGTGCTCTGGACATTGGGAATGGCCATCGGCATTCTCTTCGTTCAACTCACCCCGGGCTACGCGCCGGACCTGCAGAGTTACCTTTTCGGCAGCATCCTCACGGTACCCCGGCATGACCTTGTGCTGATGCTGGTCGTCGATGTGATCATCGTCGTGACGGTGCTGCTGCTATTCAGGGAATTCACCGCCATCTCCTTTGACGAGGACTTCGCTCGCGTCATCGGCATTCCGGCGCGTACCATCGGTATTCTGCTACTCTGTCTGGTCGCCCTGAGCGTCGTCGTCGCCATCCGGGTGGTGGGCATCATCCTGGTCGTAGCGCTGCTGACCATGCCTGCAGCCATCGCCCGCCAGTTTACCGGGGACCTTCGCCTGCTCATGGTTGCGTCGACGCTGGTGGCCATCGTCCTGACCACGGCAGGGTTATGGCTGTCGTTCACGCTGGATTTGCCCAGTGGTGCCACCATCATCCTGCTCCTGGGTAGCGTCTTTATCCTGGTTACGGCCTGGCGGCGGGATCGTCATGGCGCGGGTAGCGGTGATGGGCGGACGGCAGGCTGAGAGTTGCCGCAGCCGGCAGCGCTGAGACGGCGTATCGAATCATCCGGCAAGGAGGCATGCGATCCGCCTGCATCGTCTGGGTCGATGCACGGCCGGAGGGCCTGCCATACGCCGGTAACGCGGTCGGATCGAGTCTTGAAGATCGCTGACGGTCGTATTCATGGGTGCCCGCAACGAACCGGTGGAGCGATGACCATGGTTCTCCATCGGCGTTCGCCGACCCCGGGGCATGAAACCCAAACAGGTAGCGTAGAGCTTTATAACAGGGGGATGGATGATCACACAGCGCCCCGTTGGAGTTGACCTGGTGCGAACTGTGCGAACTGATGAACCCGAACGACAGCGTTCGGCACGGTGCCGCAGGCTTGGTCTGAAGCTGTTCGCCGTCCTGCTGGTCCTGCTGCCCAGGTGCGCCTGGGGCCAGATGCTGGCGGGACTCTCATGGGAACGCGCCGACGACCTGAAGTGGATTGCTCACCAGGCCGTCGATGTGCGCCTGGTAACCGACAACAAAGTATTCGTCGAACTGGACGACACCGGTCTGACGGCGGTGCGGCAGCGCGGATGGCATCCATTCCTGCTGCACGAGGGAGGCGATGAGGGCGAATATTACCTGACCTGCCTGGATCATGGTCCGCCGCTGGACGACGGTGCGCCCATATACGAAGACGCCAGCGGATGGGCACTGCTCTGGCTGGGCCCGGACGATCCGGCCAACGCCCTGCCGTATTTCCTGTATCCGCTTCCGTCCAACCACAGCATCCGCGGCTGGACGGAGGCGCCACGCCGTGGCAAGCCGCTGGCGGCACTGGGCCACGCCGCCATGCGCGAGCTGCTGGCCGCAGTGGATGAGGAACGCCTGCGGCAGGATGTACGGACCCTGTCGCTGCTGGATCCGGCCGCTTCCAGTACCTTCGACAACCTGCGCACACGCTTCACGGTGCATCCCCAGACGCTGGAAGCCACGGAATACATCCGTTCCGAACTGGCCGCGGCGCTGGGACCGGACGCGGTCGACGTGAAAGAGTTCACCATACCCCGGGCGCGTCTTTCCGGGCATCTGCGTGGCCAACTGGGCACGGGCGACATCGACAAGCGGGCCTACAACGTCATCGGCGAGCTGGCGGGTACGGATCCAGAGGCGGGATACTACGTGATCTGTGCCCACTACGATGCCACGGCCATCTACACGCCGGACTGGGACTGGCGCACGGATCCGGCACCCGGAGCCGACGACAACGCCACAGGCGTTGCCCTGGTGCTGGAAGTGGCGCGCATCCTGGCGGCACAACGCCTGCCGTGGTCCATACGATTCATCGCTTTCTCCGGCGAGGAGATCGGGCTGCTGGGCAGCCGCGAATACGCCATGAACGCCGCGGCGCGGGACGACCGGATCCTCGGTGTGCTGAATTTCGACATGATCGGTTACAACGACCTGTTGGACCGGGTGGAGATCGTGGCCAATCCAGCCTCCGCCTGGCTGTCGGAACTGATGATCGCCGCCGGTGAGCGGTACGAGGTCGGTCTGCGCATCGACCAGCTCGTCGATGCGGGCGCCCGGCAAAGCGACCATGCCCCGTTCTGGTCCAGAGGCTACGATGCCATTCTGGCTATCGAAAACTACCTGCCCACGGATTCGACCACCTATGCTGTGCGCGAGAATCTTTACCGTGTCAACCGGCAGATGCACACCGTGGAGGATGTTCCGGACAGCCTCAACTGGGGGCTGGTGCGCAAGGTCACGCAGCTGGCGGTGGCCACCCTGGCCCAATACGTCCTGGAAGAGGATCTGCCCAATCTGGCGGTTTCCGGCGGCGACCTGCACGCCGCCGAGGGGGGATTGAGATTGCTGGTGCGCAATCTGGGAACTGCACCGGTAGATCAGAGCTTCCGGGTGGAGGTATCCGTATGCCGTCTGGATTCCACGGCCTGCGCGCCGGTGTGGTCCGGAGAACACGACGGTTTGCTGGCTCCAGGGGCGGCCGCCGCGCTTGCCATTCCCTGGGAACCTCTGGGGGATACCGTTTTCCGGGTGGATGTGGACCCGGAGGATCGGATCCAGGAAACGGATACGAGCGACAATCGGGTGTACCAGCGTCTGCATCTGCAGCCGCGTGATCGCATCGTACTGTATCCGAATCCCTTCCATGCCGATGGCCAGCAGCTGGCGGTGTTTGCGGGACTGCCGCTCAAGGCGCGGGTGCGCGTGTACGCCGCGGACGGCCAGCTGGTATGGAGCGCTCAGGAGGACGATCTGCGGCAGAGGCGGCTGGGGCCCCCGCCTGGCGAGGTCTGGTGGCTGGGCGTCAACAACCGTTCGAGCGACGATCGCGACGCGCCTCTGGTGGCGGGCGGCATATACTACTACGTCGTTTCCACGGCGGATGATGTGCGGCTGCAACGCGGCACCATGGCCGTTCTGCGACCATGAACGCCCGCAAGCCGTCTAATGCCCGCAAGCCGTCTGACGCCTGCAAGCCATCTAATGCCCGCAAGCCGACCATGGGATTACTGACCCGGATTTCGTTCGTATGCCTGTGCGCGATGCTGTTGGTGCCTGCACCGGCGCGGTGCGGGAGTTGTACCCATCACGACGGTGAGGCCGGCGAACTGCACCGGCCCACGGAGCTGCTGGGCGACCCCCGGGAAGACTGTGATGGGCGCCGGGTGCCGCCTGGCGACCGGGAGCCGCCCGGGCACCGGATGTGCGGCACGATGCGGGTCGTGAAGGCACTGGTCGACGCCCAGCCTGGGTCCGGTGCGCGCCTCGAGCGACTCGGCAAGATCCTGGCCCGTCCCGGCACGCAACACGACGTGGTGACGCCTTCCGGCCATTTTCGTATACACTATGATCTGACTGGCCGTCATGCCGTCGACGCTCTGGATGCCAACCAGAGCGGATTGCCGGACTATGTGGAGGCCGTGGCTCAGGCACTGGACGAAACCTGGACGCTGCAGGTGGAAACGCTGAGGTACCAGCCGCCTCCCAGCGACGAATTGCGGGGTGGCGGTCCGGAATACGACGTATACATCCAGGATCTGGCTCCACAACGGGCCTACGGCTTTACCTGGCCGGAGCGCGGCGGCCGGACCAGTCCGTCGTACATGATCATCGACAACAACTACCTGGCTCCGATCTACCAGCACAGCCGCGGCCTGGACGCCATGCGGGTGACCGTCGCCCATGAATTCCATCACGCTATCCAGTTCGGATATTACCAGGGCAGTGACGGCATATGGTGGCAGGAAGCCACAGCTACCTGGATGGAGGCCATCGCCTATCCCGGTGTCGATGACTATCTGCAGTATCTGCCCAGTTTTCTGCTACAGCCGGAAAAGGCGCTGAACAGCGGCAGCCGGTCTGCCGCAGACTTCCACATGTACGGCGCGTCACTGTTCGCCCATTACCTGCACCAGCGTCACGAGGCGGCTGTGTTACGGCGGATATGGGAGGAATTCGGACGCTGGGGCAGCGCCGATATGGATCACTTCGATCGGGTCCTGCGCGACTACGTTCCCGGTGGACTCGCGGCTTCCATGGCGGAGTTCGCCGTGTGGAACTACTTCACCGGCGTGCGTCATCGTCCGGGTTATTACGCCTCGGGCTACAAATACCCGGAGGTGCGCATGCGTGATCTGTACCTGGATCCGATTGCATCGCGACCCACCGCACAGCGGGAAGACTACGTGGATCGTCTGGCTGCCACCTATCTGCGGCTGGACCCGGGGTTGGCCTCTGGGGGTATTGTCATGGATCTGGATCTGGGCGAAGGGCTGTGGCGTCCGACGCTCATGCTGGCCGCGGCCGACAGCGTCCGGATAAAACCGGTGGTCACTGACCTCGTGTATGTGCCGGGATGGGATCGCTACGATGAGGTGGTCCTGGTTCTGGCGCAAACCGAGCGGCACGAACGGGGCTACCGGTACGCTGTCGATATCGTCTATGATCCCGAGCTGGAAGACGATCCGCGACCCCTGGCCATGGATATGCGGGTGTACCCCAATCCAGCCTGGCCGACGGCGTCGGCGCCGGTCGTTCTCCAATACGACCTGACAGAAGCCAGCAGGGACACGAGACTCAGCATCTACGACGCTGTCGGCGGTCTGGTGTGGAGTCACGACCTGGGGGAGCGTCCGGGGCGGACGGATGCATTGCTCTGGGATGGAACCAACCAGGCGGGCGAGCCGGTGGCCTCCGGAGTATACCATGCGGTGCTCAATGCGGACGGGGGGCGCGTCCGCGCCAAACTGGCCATCATCCGCGGTATGGCGCGGTGACCGCCGGCTTTCCGGTGTTCCGGGCACCGCCTGCCCCGCTCCATCCATCAGCCATGGGGTGGGATGGCCATGGTGCAGGATAGCCATGGGGCGGGATTGCCATGGGACGGTATACCGTTCAGAGGGTACGCTGCACGGCGAGGGCTGGATGGATCCCGTATCCGGAGCCCTGAAAAAACGGTGCGGGGTTGCACAAACTGTGTTACATTTGTAGACTAGGTAACACGCACATCGATACGCCGGGCGGCATCCCAGCTCGCCACGGCCACTGGTCATGGTGCAGTTTGACCAGTCCTGTGATTACGTCATTCCTACCCCGTGTCATACGCGGGAGGCTGGTGCCATTCATGCACATTTCCGAAGGCGTTCTGTCGGCTCCGGTTCTGGTCGCCGGCGGCGTGCTGGCGGCTGGGGGTGTGGGGTTGGGCCTGCGTCGAATGACGCCGGACAAGATCCCCGCGGTGGCACTGCTCTCTTCCACATTCTTCGTGGCTTCACTGATCCATGTGCCATTGGGACCCGCCAGTGTACACCTGGTGCTCAATGGACTCACCGGATTGGTGCTTGGCTGGATGGCCTTTCCCGCACTGCTCGTCGGGCTGGCACTCCAGGCTGTGCTATTCCAATTCGGTGGGTTGACCACACTGGGAGTCAACACCTGCATCATGGCCGCACCGGCGGTGGCGGTTTCGTACCTGTTCCAACCCTTTGCAGGCAGTCTGAACCGCATCCTGGTATTCGTTTCCGGAGCTCTGTGCGGTGCCCTGGCGTTGTTGACCAGCAGCGTTCTCATCGCCCTCTGCCTGGTGTTTACCGGACGACACTTCCTGGAAGTGGCCCAACTGACGGTCGCGGCGCATGTGCCCATCATGGTCATCGAAGGCATGCTCAGCGGCTTCACGGTGCTGTTCCTGCGTAAAGTCAAACCGGAGATTCTGGGCGCGGCGGCGGATGTAATCAGCCCTGCATGAGTTATCTGTGCAGAAGGTCGGAGTGCCGGACAAGGTTATTCACCCACAAACGCCCTCCCGCTCATCGGCCGACAGGAAAGGCAGCTTCAGTTCAGCATGAACCTGGATCCGTTCAGTCGCGGAACATCGGCGCTGCATCGCCGGGATCCGCGGGTCAAGTTGGTGGTGGCCACGGCGTATGCGGTGGTCGTAGCGGTGATGCAGGACATGGCGGCACTGGTTCCGGCGCTGATGCTGGCTGTGCTGCTGACCGGCTGGGCCCGGCTTCCGTGGAGGCCGTTGCTGCGGCGCCTGTTGGTGGTCAACGGTTTCGTGGCGGTGCTGTGGATGTTTCTGCCGTTTACTCATCCCGGCACGCCGGTGTACCATGTCGGTCGACTGACCGCGTCCCGGGAGGGTGTGATATACGCCGCGAACCTGACTCTGCGAACCAATACCATCGTCCTGGCTACCATGGCATTGCTGGGTACCACACCGGTGTTCGATCTGGTGCATGCGCTGCATCATCTGCGCGTACCGGAAAAACTGGCACAGGTCGCCTTCTTCACCATACGTTATCTCGATGTGATCTATCGCGAATATCTGCGGTTGCGCAACGCCATGCGGGTTCGTTGTTTCAAGCCGCGAACGAGTCTTCATACGTACATCAGCTATGCGCACCTGGTGGGCATGCTGCTGGTGCGCAGTTACGAACGTTCGCAGCGAGTGTACCAGGCTATGCTTTGCCGCGGCTTCCAGGGCAGCTTTCCTGTCTACCGTCATTTCAGCCTGGTTCGCTCTGACCTGGTTTTCGGCACGATAATGCTTCTGGCCATTGGTATGCTGTGGCTGCTCTGACGCAGTCGGACTGCTGATGGATGCAGAGACTTGGGGTGTGCCTGCTCCGTGCCGATATTATCCTCAGCGGGCGCGGTGCAGCCTCGATCACGTGTTCACGTGGCCTGCCGCCTGGCCGCACTTGGCGTTGGTGCTGGTTGCTGCAGCGCGTGTTTGCCTGGGAACCGATCCGTGCACCCTGTCATAGGGGCAGCGGAATACTGTCGACGCAAGGCTGATGGGATCCAATGTGCCATTGATCGAGCTTCGAGGCGTATGCTTCCGGTATCCCGGCGGCAGCCTGATCCACGATGAACTCGATTTCGTGCTGCAGACTGGCGGGCGAGTCGGTGTGATGGGGCAGAATGGCGCCGGCAAGACTTCCTTGTTTCATCTGATCGTGGGGCTGCTGCAGCCGGATTCCGGCGAGATACGGGTGTTGGGGCGGCCGCGCTGTCAGGAACGGGATTTCTGGGAAGTGCGCCAGAAAATCGGCTTGCTTTTCCAGGATCCGGATGACCAGCTCTTTTGTCCAACTGTAGGAGAGGATGTGGCGTTTGGACCCCTCAACCTGGGAAGGTCGCGTCAGCAGGTGATGCAGATCGTCCAACGTACGCTCGAGGCGTTGGATCTGGCTCATCTGCAGGACAGAGTGACCCATCATCTCTCCGGTGGGGAAAAACGGCTGGTGTCGTTGGCCACGGTGCTGGCCATGGAGCCGGATGCACTGCTTCTGGATGAGCCCACTGCGGGTCTGGCCGAGGGCATGGTCGAGCGGCTGATCGGCATCTTGAACGAGCATGTGCAGACTTGCGCCATCATTTCCCATAATCGCCATTTTCTCGAACGCTGCACGGATGTCATGGTCCAGTTGCACGGCGGCAAGGTGGTGCCTTTCTGAGACAACAGGGGGAGTTGCGCACATGAATTTCCGCACACATCGCGTCTTTGGATGGGGAATATGGGTTTTGCTGGCGATGTTGCTGGGTCCGGGCAGGGTGGAGACGCACGAACTCACGGGCACGGATATTTCCAGTCTTACCCATCTGGACGTCGACTATGACGGTATCACCGGGTACTACGAGCTCGGTTTCGGCGAAATCGCTGCTCTGGACGAGCGCCGGCGTATGGATGCGGATGGTGACGGACGCATATCCGTCTACGAGGTGGAGGCGTACGCGGCAGTGAAAGGCGCCGAACTGGAGCCCAATCTGACGCTGGAGATCGACGGTGAGGCAACGTCGGTACGGCTTGGTGAGCTGGAGATGATCACGGAGGACCCCCTGGTGGCGCCGGTCCAGATGACGCTTCGGTTTGCCCTGGTGCCCATCAAACGGAGCTTCACGGCCGAACATACCCTGAGTTTTACCGATGCGAACTCCTTTCCACGCCTCATCCACGCCGATATATCGATAGAAGGTCTGGATCTGGTGGATCTGGAAGACGTCCAGCCCCATGATGGCGCGCTCAAGCACGTGCGCGTGGAAGCTCCCAGAGCACCGGCCAGGGCGGATGTCCGCCTGGTGCCGTCCGCCACGTGGTCCGGTCCCTTCGCCGGAGAGCGGTCAACCAGGACTGCTTCGTCCAGGTCGGCGGAGGCCGGTGTGATGTACACCGACCGCCTCACGCAGGTTCTGCGGGCTGACAGAGTGAGCCCCCATGTCATGTTGATCACTCTGGGGGTTGCCGTTTTCCTGGGTGCGGTGCATGCCCTGCAACCGGGTCATGGCAAGACCATCGTCGCGGCCTACCTGATCGGGTCCAGAGGCACGGTGGCCAATGCGATTTTCCTGGGAGGCGTCGTGACCTTTACCCATACCTTCAGCATCATGATACTGGGGGTTGTCACGCTATTCGCTTCGCGCTACATCCTGCCGGAACAGATTTTTCCATGGCTCGGTACGGGATCTGGATTCCTGGTCATGGCCCTGGGTATCTGGCTGTTCGTCCACTATGTGCGCGGCGGCCACGGACACAGCCATGGGCCCGGTGGACACCAGCACTTGCCCCCGGAACTCATGGAGTCTGAGGAGGCGCCACAAACCCACCCGCATCATGAGCATGCGCACGATGATGAGCACAGCCGTGACCATGACCACGGTCATGCCCACGACCATGAACACGAGCATGACCACGACCACGGGCACAGCCATGACCATGACCACGACCACAGTCATGACCATGACCATGACCATGACCATGAGCATGAGCATGAGCACTCGCACGCGGTCAAAGGGGCCCATCCGGAGGCCGCTAGCGCCACCGTTCATGCCGGGCATGGCGCGGCATCAGGGCATCATGCGCAGAGTGCGGCGGAGCGCCGGTTGAAGCTGAGCAGCCTGCTGGCGCTGGGGGTTGCCGGTGGCATCGTTCCGTGTCCGGGAGCGCTGGTCATTCTGCTGCTGGCTGTGGCCCTCAACCGCATAGTCCTCGGTCTGTCACTCATCGTAGCGTTCAGCATGGGACTGGCGCTGGTCCTGATCATCATCGGTGTCCTGATGGTCAAGGCCAGACCCCTGATGGAGAAGTTTTCCGGCCGTGGCCGCTTGATCCAGGCACTGCCGGTGGTCAGCGCTGTGGTGATCGTCGCGGCTGGTTTCGCCATGGCGTTGCGCTCTCTCATGGAGGCCGGTATCGTCATCATCAACCTGTGATGGTTCACGCGGTTGTGGCGTCGATGGTCTGGTTACGCGTAGCGACCGTATTTCCGCAAGGTTTCCATGGCGTGGCAATAGTTGTCGAAAGACACGCTGCTGGGCACGGAATGGTCGCTGTGGAAGATATAGCCACCGTCCTTCATGCCGGCTTCCAGTTTCCGGTGCACCTCTTCCTCTACTTCGGCGCGCGAGCCGGCCAGGCGGCGCGCGTCGATGTTGCCAAAGCACGTGAGTGCGGAACCGTATTCGGCCTTGAGCTGACCGACGTCCAGACCCGCCTTGGCCTCCAATGGATGCAGACAGGAAAAACCTGCTTCCAGGAAGAAGGGAATCAGCGGACGTATATCTCCATCGGAGTGCAGCATCGTGCGTAAGCCATCGGCGGCGAAATGCCGGCAGGCACGCTGGTGGTGCGGCATGATCTGCTGCCGGTACATGGCGGGAGAGATCAACGGCGCCGTACGATAACCCAGGTCATCGGCCAGCCAGGCGGCATCAAACCGGATGCCATGCTGCTTGCAGCCCTCGTACAGATCGATGATCAACTGGGTGTGGAGGGCAAACATATCTTCGATCCAGCCGGGTTCTTCGATCAGGGCGATGAGCATTCGTTCCAGACCGATCTTGTGCCAGGTGGGATGGAAACAGGCGTGTGCACGGTATACCACGAACAGACCCTGGCCGCGGGCCTGGGCATACTGGGAACTCAGGCGATCCGTCAGGCGAGCGGCATCGTACACGGCGTGATCCCGGTAACGCTGCCATTCCTCGGGACCTTTGATGGTGAATTCCAGCCAGTGCGGTGTCCAGCCGTCGGCGGTACGCAACTCCCGGCGCGTGGCGCCATCCGCGTCCACGTACACGCGGTAGCGGTCGGTCTCCGCCAACGTGGTTACGGGGAGCTGCAAGGTGTAATCACCGCTGATACCGGCCATTTCGCAACCGAAATAGGCTGCCGGTGAGGTGGCCGCAGGCAAGCCCTCCGTATGCCAGCGTTGTACGGTGGTCTGCCAGAATGCATCCTGGTACGGCACCCGGTCCGCCTTGTGACCGGACAGTGTGGCCGTGATACGTTCGGAAGAGTCCATGCGCTTTGTGCCTCCCGGGGTTGCTGAACCGATGGGTTGTCACGTGTTTCTACCGGTAACGGGCTATGGCCCGACCCTGGTGCATGTGCTGAGCGGTATTGCCGGGCGCGCGTGCGTTCGGGCACAGGTTCTCCGCCCCAACGCACGCGCCATTCCTGGCGTGGTCCGGGGAGCGAGACGCCTCGCCACGGCCCTGTTCACGGGTGTTTCGTATCCGCGTCGGAACCTCCCCCGCACGCTATTCGCCAGAACAACGCAGATCGACCACTAGTGCCCTGTCTGACAGATACGCTGCGGTGGACTAATCGCGGAGCGATCCGTCCCCGTCCCTGTCCGAGCGCCGATTCACTCCGGCCCACTACGTTGCGCTCACCTGACGTATCTCTCTGAGAGATAGGCAACTCCGGCATCACGCACAAGGAGAGCCTGGAGGCAACCGATGAGACGATGGTTCCTGTGCAGAGTGGTTCTGAGTTTCATGGCCATCACCTGGATGCCTGGACAAGCGGAACTCGCGGCAGATTCGACGGCCGACATCGTAACCTACCTGAACACCAGAAGTGTACCACTGCACAGTGCAGTGGATCTGGATCCTCTGATGCAGCGCATCGGCGATGCGCGGATCGTGTTGCTGGGAGAATCCTCGCATGGCACATCGGAATACTATACCTGGCGAAAAAAAATCAGCCAGCGTTTGATCACGGAAAAGGGTTTCGATTTTATCGTGGTCGAGGGTGACTGGCCAAGCTGCTACGGCATCAACCGTTACGTCAAGCATCTGCCTGACGCTCCACCCGATATCGAAACGGCACTGGCGGGCTTCCGGCGCTGGCCACCCTGGATGTGGGCCAACGAGGAAGTCGCGGTGCTGGCCGAATGGATGGCGGCCTACAACTCCAAGCTGGACAGCACCCAGCGTGTGGGGTTTTACGGGCTCGACGTATATTCCCTGGTCGAATCGATGGATGCAGTCGTCGACTATGCACGCGAACACGCGCCCGATCTGGCCGGCCGGATCACGACGGCATACAGGTGCCTGGAACCTTATCGTGCCGATATGATGGAATATGCGCGGTATACCCAATCCGGCCGCAATTGTTCCGAGCAGGTGCAGGCCGTACTGACCTTGCTGCGAGGTAGGGCCGCTGAGCTCAGCGAGCAGGATGGCAAGGCGTATTTCCGTGCCAGGCAGAATGCCCATATCGTCAAGCGGGGGGAGATGCATTACCGTGCCATGGCGGATCCGGAGGCCATGGCCTGGAACAAGCGAGCCGAGCACATGAAGAAGACGCTGACCCGCCTGCTCGACAAGCATGCTCCTGACGCCCGGGCCGTGGTCTGGGCCCATAACACTCATGTCGGTGATGCGCGGGCGACCGGTATGGCCGGGGCCGGCATGACGAACATCGGCTGGATGACGCGGGACACCTACGGCCTGGACGATGTCGTGATCGTCGGTTTCTCCACGCATCGAGGTCAGGTGCTGGCCGGGCGCCAATGGGGCGGGGACCGGGAGACGATGACCATCCCCCCGGCCAGGGGGGGCAGCATCGAAGATATTTTCAATCGTCTTGACCACGACACCTTGATGGTGGTCTTCGACGACGACGTCCCTGCTGCCTTGAACCAGCCCATCGGCCATCGTGCCAAAGGCACCGTGTACAACCCCGAAGACGAGGCGCGCAACTACGTACCCACCATTCTCCCCAGACGGTACGATGCTTTCATCTTCATTGCCGAGACCACGCCGTTGACCTCGGTGAACGGGCACTCACCGGATTGGAGGGACTGATCCCAACATCTGCCGGAGGGCTTTCCTGGAGGGCGCAACTGCGTCATACGAGCGACCTGGTTGCCGGTTCGGACGCGGGGCATGGAGCGCCGGCCTGCGGGTGATAGTTATCCTGTATGGGACTGTCCGCGCGGATTCGCTATAGGGTGGCTTACCCAAGTCACCATACTATAACTATATTACTTGAAAACGGGCAGCTCTCCGACGGGCAGCTCTCCGACGGGCAGCTCTCAAATAGATGCCGGAACAGGCCAACATGGGCAAGGCGGAGCGTAAGAAACAGATTCTGGACAGTGCGGCACGGTTGTTCTCTTCGCGGCGATTCGATGAAGTTCTCATGGACGATATCGCCCATGAGGCGGGAGTGGCGAAGGGAACCCTGTACAGTTACTTCCCGGACAAAGAGGAGCTGTACTTCGCCGTGGTGTTCGAGGGGCTGTCCCAGCTCAACAGCACCCTGGAGGCCCTGCCTGACCGTCAGATGGAGCCGGACCAGCAGTTGCGCGAGGTCATGCACGCCATCGTGGCTTTTTTGCGCAAGAATCGCTTCTTCTTCAAGCTGCTGTTCATGGAAGACAACAAGGGCGAAGGCGGCAGGGGCGAATATCGCCGGCGCTGGCATCAGGAACGCCATCACCAGATGGACGTGATCGAGGCTGTCCTGGCCAAGGGTGCCGAGAGCGGTGTGCTCGACATTCGCTGTCTGCACGTGGAAGCGCAGATTCTGCGGGGCATGGTCCAGTCGGTATTGCACAGCTATCACCGCGGGCAGGTCACGGCGGAGGAGATGGTGGACGTGATCATGCGGGTGTTTCTGGATGGTGTGCGGGTGCGGCCATAGGCTGCAGCAACGTTCCGGCCGGATCGCCTTTCACTGCACCGAGCGATTTGGCCGCATGGCCGCCATGGCTGGAGTGTCGTGTCGGAACATCAGAAATGACCGGGGTTGAACCGTCGGCCCGGCGCGGAACCATGAAGGTGCCGCACCGGGCCGCTCCTTTGCCGGCGCGTATCGCCGTGCTCTCCCGCTCAGCTCAACAACACGCTGATCAACTGGTGCGGCCGGTACGGCAGCTCCACCACGCCCTGGTCGAACGGCAGCGGTTCGCCGGGATCCTCCAGCGTATTGCACCGGACCGCGCGGCTGGCCGGCAGGCCGACCGTCAACCGTGCTACGCCGCGGGCGCCATGGGCCTCGTACAGCCGCAGGACAAGGGCGTCACCGTCTTCGGCCAGCTTGACGGTGTCCAGCACCAGGTTGCTATCGTCCACGGCAAACAGACTGTGGGGCGGCGAATTAGAGCGCACCCAGGCGACGGGAAAGTTGAAATGCGTGGCCTCGGCCACCAGCCCGGCGTCCTGCCAGGTGCCGGCATGGGGGAAGATCGCGTAGGCGAACTCGTGCTGCCCCATGTCCGCCTCCGGATCGGGGGATTTGGGCGAGCGCAGCAAGGTGATGTGCATGGTGTTGCCCAGGGTGTGGTACCCGTATTTGCAGTCGGTGAGTAGAGATACACCGAAGCCGTGCTCGGACAGGTCCACCCAGCGGTGCCCGGGCACCTCGAAACGCGCCAGGTCGACACTGCTGTTGTAGTGCGTCGGTCGCTCCACGTGACCGAACTGCATCTCGTACGTAGCGTTCATGGCACGGACGTCAACCGGGAACGCCACCTTGAGCATTTTGTTGTTCTCGTGCCAGTCGACCCGGGTGTGAAACTCCAGGCGGCCCGAACCGGCGTCCAGACGGACGCGCTGGGTCATGCTGCTGGCGGCGCCGATGCGGCGGCTGAACTCCACTTCGGCCCTCATGCTGTTGTCCGTGACCACTGCGCAGGAGTGAGCCGGTTCGACCGCGGAGGCTGTTTCCAGGGCGAACAGATCGATATCCCAGGCATCCCAGGCGGTGGGATGGTCGTCGTAGATCAGCAGCTGATTCCCCGGTGCCGCCAGGCTCTCTCGTCCTGTCTGCTGGTCGATCAGGCTGGACAGCGAACCGTCCGCCCGCAGCACAGCGCGCAGGCGGCCGTTTTCCAGGATGATGTCGTCCTGCTGTCGCTGGATGGTGACTGGCCGCGGTGCCTTGATCACTTCACCCATGCCGAACGCCGGCGCACTGATATATCTCAGTGCACCGTCCGGCAACGAGGCCACCTCGCAGCGGTCGGCGCTGGTGGTGTTGAGCGGACGCAGTTCAGCCTCTTCTCCGTCACTGAGTGCCGTCAGGGCCGCGCTTTGCAGGGCGGATCCTCTGGCCTGGATGTCAGCGTAGTCGCGGGCCGTATCCTGGTAGACCTGGGTGATGGACGAGCCGGGCAGGATGTCGTGAAACTGGTTGGTCAGCAGCAAACGCCAGAGGGCGCCGATTTCCTCCTGCGGATAGGCGACGTCTTTCAGCCGGTGGGCCAGCACGCTGAGAAATTCGACATCGTGCAGCAGGATTTCGGCCTTGCGGTTGCCTCTCTTGGTGGCCGCCTGGGTGGTGTACGTGCCGCGATGGAGCTCGAAATACAACTCGCCGACCATGCGCGGCAGGTCCTTGCAGTCCGCTTCCAGGCGCAAAAAGAAGGTGTCGGCGTCGCGGATTTCCGTGCGCGGCAGACCCTGCAGGTCGCGGGCGCGGCGCAGGCGTTCCAACATGTCCCGGGTGGGGCCGCCACCGCCGTCTCCCACGCCGAACAGCAGGTAACTCTGGCTGCTGCGGTCATTGTCCCTGTACTCGCGTACCAGGCGGCGCAGTTCCTCCACACTGGCGGTGGAATTATAGGTGTTGGCGGGTGGGAAATGGGTCAGTACCTGCGATCCGTCGATGCCTTCCCAGGTGAACGTCTGGTGCCGTGGCTTGTTGAAGGCATTCCAGGACAGCTTCTGGGTGAGGAAGCGGTCCACGCCGGCCTGGCGCAGGATCTGCGGCAGCTGGCCGTTGTACCCGAATACATCCGGATTCCAGAACTCGCGGCAGCGCCGGCCGAATTCCTGTTCGAACAGCCGCTGTCCGTACAGGAACTGACGACAGAGGGACTCGCCGGAGGGGATATTGCAGTCCGGTTCCACCCAGGTGCCGCCCACCGGTATCCACTGGCCCGTATCGAACTTGGCCTTGATGCGGCGATACAGGTCCGGATTGCGTTCCTTGATGGCGGCGTATTGCGCCGCCTGCGGGCAGGCGAACCGGTATTCCGGATAGCGGTCCATGTATAGCGTCGCGGTGCTGAAGGTGCGGGTGCACTTGCGCCAGGTTTCCTCGATGGGCCACAGCCAGGCCGTATCGATGTGGGCATGGCCGACCGCGCTGAGTTCATGCCGGAAGGCGCCGTTGCCATGGGCCAGCAACTCGCTGGCCAGCGTCTGTGCCGCGGGCCAGGTGGCCGGGTCGGTCTCGTCCAGCCCATTGGCGACCTGATTGAGCCCGCCCAAAAGGTGGCCGCGCCAGTCCGCTTCCAGGTCTTCCTGGCGCTCCAGTTCGGAAAGCACCAGCAGGTCGTAGTATAGATTCCAGGCGGCGGGATCGAACAGCCCGATGGCGCAACGGTCCAGAACGAACGGTTCGACCGTGTCGTACGTCCTGCCGACGGATCCGAACAAACCGTTGCACGCCACCTCCACCTGGAATTCGACGCAGCCCGACGCCAGCATTTCCGCATTGAGGGGCACCTCGTCCCGTCCCGGATTGAGGCCGCCGATGCTGCGCCCGCCGATCCACAGGGTGGCTTCGCTGTGGGTTTTCCAGATGAAGTCGACCTGACCTTGCTGCCAGGCATCCGGTACGCGGCTCGATCCCCGGAACCAGAAGGTCGTCCACATGGGACCCAGCTGCCGCCCGGGTCGCACCGGTTCGTACTGCAGATCCTGGGCCTGCTCGTAGGTCAGCCGATCCACGGGGGGACTGATATGCAGGTCTTCGACATCGATCACTTCCCGATAGATTCTGGAGCGCAGGCGTTCCACTAGTTGCTGGATGCGCCGGCGGGTATGGTGTGGATGCTGTTGCATCGATGGGCTCCTTGAGATGGTGGACGGGGGTGCCGAATATGCACAGTACCTTCAGCAGGTGGATGGCCCGCTGTCGCGGCGGTTGCAGCGGACCCGAGTCTGTCCGATTCCGGCGCCAGGCCATGCCAGCCGGCGGCCGTCCGAATGCGGCGCACGCGGCTGCCGGGCAACCCCGGGGCGGCCGTCTGGGACGCCGCCGTGGCGTGGTTCGGGCCGCCTCAGGCCTGGTGCTTCGTGCGGGCGATGATGTGATCCTGCAATTCGCGGCCCAGCAGTCTGAACATCTGCGAGTAGCCAGCCACGCGCACGGCGATGTTGCCGTAGCGTTCGGGATCCGCCTGCGCCTGCTGCAGGCGTTCCTTCGTCGTGACGTTCCACTGTAACTGGCCGACGCCCATGTCGATGGCGCCGCGGATGAGCTGGACCAGCCGGACCACCCCCTCGGGGCCGGCCACGACCTGCGGATCCAGCTCGACGATGGCTGCCGTGGCCCCTGCAGCGCGGGCATGCGGCATGCGGGCCAGGGTGTTGAGCAAAGCCGTGATTCCGTTCACGTCACGGCCCTGATGGGCCGACAGCGAGTAGGCCAGGGGGGCGCCGGCGCGGCGGCCGTCCGGGGTGGCACCCACCGCCTTGCCGAAGGCCAGGTTGACATGGAACGAGAACAGGTGAACATGGTAGCGACCGCCCAGAGGGCTGCGCATGCGATCCATGATGCCGATGAAATGCTCGCTCACCAGGCGCCCCAGCGCATCCACGGAGGCATCGTCGTTGCCATACTTGGGCGCCTGGTGCAGCAGCATCTGCCGCACGTCCTCATGTCGCACGTCCTCATCATGAGCGAAATCGGCGCGCAAGGCGTCCAGCAGTCGCTCCGGGGTCAGCTTGCCGGTATCGAAGACCAGATGCCGGACCGCGGCGAGCGCGTCCGCCAGGTTGGCGGTACCCAGGAAACAGATCGAATGGTAGTTGTACACCGGCCCGCCGTTGGTGATGTCCCGTCCGCGTTCGATGCACGCATCGGTCAGCGTCGACCAGCACGGCAGCGGTCCCCGTTCGCGCTGCTCCAGTTCGCCGCGGTTGCACTGGTAGACCATGCGCGCGGCGAAATACTCGACTTGTTGCCTGTAGGCCTCCAGCAACGCGTCGAACGAAGCCATGGCCGGCAGCGGCGGCGTGGCCGGTCCCAGCGGCTGCCCGCTCTGCGGGTCCTTTCCCCCGAACAGGGCCAGCTCCAGACACTTGAGACCGTTGAACCATCCTGACACGGCGTGGGGATTGGCCTTGCCCGGCACGGTCAGCTCGATGCAGCCGATGGGCGCGTAATCGCGGGCATCTTCCCGGGCGATACCATGATCCACCAGGGCCGGCACGAAGCACTCGTCGTTGAACAGGAAGGGAATGCCGCCGCCGCGGGCGATCATTTCGGCGCCCAGCTGCAGGAAGTCCGCCGGGGTGTGCCGGTGCAGGCGTAGCGATACATCGCGCACGAAGTCCACGTCTCGCGTGGCTTCCAGGATGATGTAGCTGAGATCGTTGACCGCGTCGTGACCATTCCGGTCCAGGCCGCCCAGCACGATGGCCTGGACGTCGTAGTCGAGATAGAGTTTGCACGCCAGCTCCTGCATGAGCGCGCCCGTCTGGCGTCGATCCATGCGACCGGCTGACCGGTCAGCGGTGTAATACGGGAACAGTATCTGGTCCAGGCGGCCGATCGAGTTGGCGTTGATGCCATCTTCACCGCAAGTCAGGATGTGAGCCAGCCACAGGCTCTGGACGGCTTCCTCCAGGGTGCGGGCGCCGTGGGCCGGAACCCGTTCGCAGAGGACGGCCAGCCGCTGCAGCCGCTGGTACTCGGCGTCGCTGTCGGCCCGGTCGGCCAGGTGCCGGGCCGCTGCGGCGTACCTGCGGCCCAGCAGGATGCCGGCATCGCACACGTCCAACGCGGCATGCCAGAAATTTTCGCGTTGAGGGTAATCCGGCGCGGTGATATCCGCCGTGGCCAGATGGGCCTCCACTTCGGTACGGATACCGGCATATCCTTGACGCAGCACCTTGGCGTAGTCCCGGACCGAGTGATTCTCCATCCAGCCACGGGCCCAGTACACCGTGTGCGTTGGCGCCTGGCCGGTCCATTGTCCGTGACCGGCGGCCAGGTCCGGATCGACAGCGCCGGTCTCGGTGAACGGTTCTCCGGAGCCGGTCCAGACGCGAACGGCATGCTGCACCGCGACCATGTCGCCGGACGATACACCCAGCGCCTCCAGTTCGCCGGTGTGGCGCTGGGCGGGTGACTGCTGCAGCGCGAAGCCGAAACCGTCGACGGAGGGCGCCAGGTGTTCGCCGGCCAGGGTCCAGCCGGAACCGATGGATACCGGCGCCAGGGCCACCAGTTCGCGCAACAGCCTGGCGCGTACTTGCACGCGGGAACGCCGTTCGCCCAGGGCCCGCCACAAGGCGACGTCGCGGGTACACGGATTCATGGCCGCGATGAACGATCCGCCACGAGCCATGACGTCGGCGCGCAGAGCCTGGATGGGGGGTGCGCAGGGGCTAAGTACGGCCGTGGTACCGGTCTGGGTGTCTGGGTTACTGGAGGGTACGGCCATGATCGAACCTCTGTCTGCTGTGAGTCATTGCGGTCAGGGGTACTCGGGTTGACGCGGTGCGGCCATGGTTGTGTCCCTGCTTGTCCAGTCGCACCATCCGGTGGCGCTCAAGGTGGATCAGTTTGCACCGCTGCGGCCATGGGTGCGAAAATAGGCCAGCCCTTCAGCCAACGTTTCCAGGTTTCGGTACGGCGTGCCCGGAATGATGGAACTGCTCCCTCCCAGGAACAACCCGGTGGCTGGTCCGCAGCGGACCAGCCATTCCAGCTCGCGCCGGACGTCGACCGGGCGGCCGAAGGGCAGCGTGCGGGTAACCGAGGCTCCGGCGATGATGATGAGGCTGCGTCCGTCGCTGTCCCGCATGCGGCAGATGCGTTCGTAATCCATACCGTCTTCATACTGGAATCCCTGAAAACCGCGGAGACCGCACTCCAGCAGCCGCGGTACCATGGCCATCAGGTTGCCGTCGCAGTGCCAGATCAAACGCACATCAGCCCGCACCAGTGGTTCCAGGCAGCGCGCAAGGTGGGGGAACCAGATCCGGTCCAGGGATTCGGGACGCACCAGCGTACCGCGCGAGTCGGCCATGTCGTGGTCCAGCCGGTACAACGGCGCCAACCCGCCGGTGGCATACGCCCGGGCAGCGGCCCGGTTGTTGCGCAGCGCCACGTCCGCCTGCAGGGAAAAGTGCTTTTCCATGACGTCCGGATACAGCGCGTAAGCGGCGAAGTAGTGCTGGTAGCCGTAACTGCCGTACGCCAGC
The DNA here is from genome assembly GCA_007136405.1 of Candidatus Latescibacterota bacterium. Taxonomy (GTDB): domain Bacteria; phylum Latescibacterota; class UBA2968; order UBA8231; family UBA8231; genus SLHA01. The sequence continues at coordinate 6,749 of SLHA01000132.1, read as the reverse complement.
CCTGGCAGCCGGACGAAACCGTGACCGCTTTTCAGCATGGACGGGCCCAGCATGGTCTGCAGACGCTCTTCGGACGCCAGGATCTCCGCGGTGCGGCTGTCTTCGTCGAAGGCTGCCGCGGCCTGCCGCAGCGACGGAAAGACGTGCTTTTCCATATGCTCCACCACGGCTTCCGGCGAGTCGATGGGCATGCCGTCCAGGACGATTCGCTCGATGCCGGTGGTGGCGCCCCGCGGACCGCCCTCGTAGCCTTCCGAACCCATGGACAGCGGATTATGGGCCAGATACTGGTCCAGCAGGCAAGTGCCCAGACATCGCTGCATGGTCAGATAGACTCCGTCAGGATCGGCGCGATACGCTCCGGCCGAGGCGCCGGCCAGCCGTTCGATGGCGTCATGCTCCATGATATGCAGCATCCAACTGGGGATTCCGGTGGTGGGTTCCTGCAGAATGGTGTCCAGCGCCAGGCGCGCTCCCGGGCCTAGATGGGCGGTGTCCATGACGATGCGTTTGTCCTTTCCGCGGTGCGCACTCCATGAACCGAAATATCAACGGTCAGCGTCGGTGAGTAAACATGGATCGTCGCAGGCGTGTCAATCCGTGTATGGCACCGTACCCCTGGCATCCGCGTTGTAACCCCAGTGTCGAATATAGTGCGTGCTCGGCAGAAAGGCGTCACCGGCGGCTTCCAGCCGGCGCTGCAGCCAGCTGTCCATTTCGTGCAGCAGTTCGTCATAACCGGCGCGGCCGACCAGGTTGTCCTGTTGACAGGGATCCGCATCGTTGTCGTACAGCAGCCAGGGCCCTTCCAGCGCCCGTGCGTACGTGTACCGGCGGGTGCGCAATCCGCGGTACGCGCGCCCGCCCCGGCCCACCCACCACTGCCCGAAAGGATGCGGGCAGGACAGCAGGGCGGCACCGTCCGAAGGATCCGGGCCGCCACGCAGCAGGCCGGAGAAGTCCAGTCCTTCCACGCTCTCCGGCACGGGCAGGCCGCACAGGCCTAGCAGGGTGGGCAGAATATCCGGCATGTCGATCAGGGCATCAACCTGGCGCGACAGCCAACTTAGCTGCGGCCAGTGCAGCAGGAAGGGGATGCGCAGCGATTCTTCCCACGGCTTCTGTTTCTTGTCCATGCCCTGCGATCCCAGCATGTCGCCGTGATCGGAGAAGAACAGGAAGATGGTGTTGTCGGCCAACGCCTGTTCACGGAGCGTGGCGCGCAATTCGCCAACACAGGCGTCCAGCGCGGTGCAGTGGGCATAGTAACCGGCCAGATCCCGGCGTGCCTGCTGCTGCCAGTGCGGCGGCACGTTGGGGCGCAGCGTGAGGTCTTCGGGCCGGTAGGCGGCCCGGTATTCCGCCGGTGCGGTCTGGTAGGGAGCGTGTGGCGGCCCCCAGGACAGGACGAGCAGGAAGGGGCGGTCGCTGTCCCGCTGCTGCAGGTAGGTGCGGGCGTCGCGGGTCTGGGCGATGGCGTCGTACCCATCCCAGAAGAGCTTCCGGTCCGAATCCCCGGCATAGTACGGCGAGTGGTTGTAGTCGTGCGTACACTCGAGCACCTTCCAGTAGTCGAAACCCTGGCGGCGTTCGGGCGGGATGTAGTTGGAACGGCCGTGACCGTCCACGTGCCATTTGCCGATATAGGCCGTGTCGTAATCGGCTGCGGCGAACAGCCGCGCCATGGAATCCGGGCTTTGCCGCAGATGCACGTCGTTGACGATGACGCCGTGGGTCAGCGGATATTGGCCTGTAAGCAGCGAAGCCCGGGCCGGCGAGCACACCGGACAACCGGAGACGGCGTGGGTGAAGTTGACGCTTTCTCCGGCCAGTTGATCGAGATGCGGAGTGGCGACGTCAGGATTGCCGGCATAGCCGGTATCCTGGGCCCGCCACTGGTCGGCGAACACGGCGACGATGTTGGGTTGCTGCGCCATGGTAGCTCCGATTCCTCTCTGGGTCTGGGTTGCCAGAGGTTGCGGGTGATGCTGGGCTGCGGCTGGCACCGGGTGGCGGCAGGCGCTGAGTTGCGGCCGCGGCCGCGCCGTGGGGGCCGTCCAGGCCGACGCCGTGGAGCCGCGCGTTGGGCCCTGGCGGCAACGCGCCGTGGGGCGTGTTACTGGCGCGTGCGCACCGCGCCCTGTCTGTGGCGCCGCCGGCGATGACTGTCCCGCGGTGGTGCGGCCTGTCACGGCAGACTCCTGTGCGCATCGCGCCCTGTCTGTAGCGCTGCCAGCGGTGAGGGCGCGGGCCCGGATCACCGGCGCATGACGTAGCCTTCGGCCTGCCGGACAAACACCGCGTCTCCCGTTGCCTCCGCCGCAGGGCGCGCGTCGTTCCAGGGGCTGGTCGGCAGCCGCCGCAGACCCGGTGTGGCGCCGGCGCCGCAACCGCAGACATAATCGACGGGGGTATAGCCCAGTTCGGCGCCCAGACTCTTCCACATGTCCAGACTCTCGGTGCAGAGGGTCACGGGCACATTCGCATCGTGACGCCGAATGGCCTGCAGATAGTGGCGGTAGATGCGTTCCCGGCATGCATGGGGAAACGGAGCGACGCGGACGCCGCGGAGGTCGGCGGCCGCGGCGCGCGCCGCCTGCAGGAACTCCGGGTCCAGTACTGACGGATCGATACAGGATTCCAACTGCTCCACCTGCATCCACATCAGCGCCGTCAGGCTCAGGTTGTCCGGCCGAGTGCGGCTGAGCGCCAGTTCCACCGCTTGTTCCGCGTCACGGCGCCAGGAGCGCACCGGAATGATGGGCTTGAATTTGAATCGGACCGTGATTCCGGCCTGTTGGCACTGGACGGCGGCTTCGACGCGTTCCTCAGTGGTACCCGTACCGGGCTCGAGATGGCGCGACTGGGTGGCGCCGCTCAGGCTCCAGGCGACGATGGTGTTGGCGGGCGCGTCGGCAGCCAGCAGACCGTCCACCCGGGCGCTCTTGGTGTGGATGATCAGATAGCGGTCGCCGGTTTGCTCGAAGAACCGCATCAGCGGTCCCAGCGTGTCCAACTGCGGTTCCAGGGTGGGCACGTCCATGACATCGTCGTACAACCAGGTCTTCTGCCATGGGTTGCGGCGCAGCAACAGGGCCAGCTGGTCGATGTACTCCTCGGTGTTGACGTGGCTGATGATCACGCCGCCCAGACCACAGTAGGCGCATTGGTGCGGACAACCGCGTCCCTGGTGCAGCCGCCACTGGGGCCGGCAGACATGTTCTGGATTGGGCCGCAGTTCCTGCAGCGCGGAACAGAAAAAGGTGAAGGCGCCGCCACCCGCGGCCACGTTCCACGGAAAGCTGCCGCTGCCCTGGTATGCCGTGCGCAGGCTTTTAGCGATCGCGTCCACCCGGGCCGGATCGAACTGGTACAACCCCAGCAGCAGGCTGGGCGGCGGGATGTTGTCCAGCGTTCCCATGCGCGGGAAGCGATCCCAGCCTTCGGCCACGACGATATCCGGCAGGTCGGCGCAGGTGAAGGTGCGGACTTCCGCCTCCGGGCACGCCGCGATGACGCCTTCGGCGCGCCGTGCCGCCGCCGGTCGTTGCCATACCTGATCGAGCACGTAGATCCGCGGTGGGGCAAAATCCAACGGTCTCATGTGCCGTCCTCCATACCCAGGAGTGCCGCGGCATTGCGCCAGGCGATGCGTTCGGCGGCCGGTGCGGGTAGGTCCAGGATCTCCAGTTTCAACAGCGCCGGCTCCGGAGTGTTGAAGGGCATCCCGGTGCCGAAGGCCAAGTGTTCAACGCCCGCCGTCGCCGCGAAATCCTGAATGTTGCGCTGGAGGACCGCGGTCAGGCGCGAGATCTCGATCACGAATTCGCCCGCGGCGAGACGCGCTCCGTTCAGACCAAGCGTATTCAAGAACATCCACTTGACCGCGGGACGGCGGTTCAGCGCTTGCTCGAACGTCGCCGCCGGCAGGTCTTCCGCCAGGTCAAAGCGGTGCCGCTGTCGCCGGTCCACCAGCCGCATGGGAACCTGCACACACCAGCCCAAGGCGGCGGCGGCATCCACCAGTTCGAGGGCCGCGCTGTCATCCAGCGCGTAACCATGGTACTGCGGAAACAGCCGCAGGCCGCTCAGACCCATATCTTCGGCGCAACGACGCAGGTCCTCCTCCCAACCGGGGTAGTTCGGGTCCAGGGTGGCAAACGGCAGCAGCCGGTCCCTGTGGTTGCGCGTCTGCTCCGCCAGTTCCTCGTTGGCCAGGTGAACGTTCTTGTAGAACACGCCATGGATGGATCCGACCACGGCCCGGTCGATCCCGTGCTGGTCCATGCGCCGCAGCAGCGCTTCGGCCGTGTTGTGGCGCAACTGCCGGAACGGCCAGTGGCCGATATAGGTGTTCACATCGATGAGCACGTCGATCCGCCTTTCATCAGGGTGCGTTGTCCGGGCGGGCGCGGTGGAGTGTGTGGCCGGGTACCGGCGTGCCGCCTGAATTCGGTGTCCGGTGAGCGTGCATTGGGCCGCAGGTCATGACTGCAGACTCAGAGTTGGGTAGCTAGCAATCAACCACTCTCCTGATGATGGGCAAAATATGGCACGCCCAGCGCAAGCGCCAGGATATGGCCCAGTCCGCCTATATTTGGGCGGAAGATCCCTCCGGCGAGAACGCCGTAAGTGTTGGTTAAATAGAGGGATAGTGGTTTTTTTGGGTTGCATGATCAAGCCACTAAAATAACGATATACAGCCTGCTTTATGGCGCTGTAATGCTTGCATTGTAGACCATGAGCAAGAGAGACGGCGTTGTCCATGTAGCCACCACGTCCAGGCGTTACAAGGACAAGGTCTACCAGATGCACCTGTTGCGGCGCACCTACCGCGAGGGCGGCAAGGTCAAGCACGGGACGCTGGGGAATCTGTCCCACCTGCCAGCGGACGTCATTTCCCTGATCCACCGGGTGCTGCAAGGCGAGACCTTCGTATCGCTGGAGGCCGGTTTGATGTGCGTGCGGAGCCTGGCGCACGGCCACATGGCCGCTGTTCTGGGCACCGTGCGGCGTCTGGGACTGGAGCGACTGATCGGCTCGCGCCCCTCGGCACCGCGCGATCGATTAGTGGCCATGATCGTGGCGCAGGGTGTTAGTGACCGCACATATGGAGCCATTTCGAGATCGGCGTAATGGCTCCAGCTGATGATCGGGGTAATGGCGCCACCGAGCGAGGCAACGGCGCTGAAGCGTTGAGATCACATACCGTGCCTCGGTAAGGTAACAACGGTCTCTGATAATCGACCCCATCCCGTGGCTGGAGAAGACCAATACGTTCTTAGACAACAAGCCTTATGTTATTGTTTTTATGCAACATGCAAGGCCTGAGGTGAGCTGGCACTGTGACCCATTGCAGACATTGCAGCGAGGCATGGGAGTTGCATGGCTGTATTCGCTCGCCGCACAACTGCGGGTGCGGTCAATTGTAATTGACAAGTGGTTTCGTTATATCTATGAAGACAGAACAGATAGGTAAGGATCAGGGCAGGCCGCGCTTTCTGGATCAGGTGCGGCAAGCGTTGCGTGTGCGCCATTACAGTTCCCGGACCGAAACCGCATACGTCGGTTGGATCAGACGCTATATTCTTTTTCACCGGGTGCGCCACCCTGTGGAAATGGGTGAACTGGAGATTAACACATTTCTCAGTCATCTGGCTTTGCAGGAGCGAGTTAGCGCATCGACGCAAAACCAGGCGCTCGCCGCGTTGCTGTTCCTGTACCGGCATGTCCTACATCGGGAGGTGGGCGAACTCGGCGCAGTGATCCGTGCCCGCAAGTCCACACGCCTGCCCGTAGTCTTACGGCGGGATGAGATGAGAGCCGTATTGTCCTTTCTTAAAGGCAGCAAGTGGCTTATGGCTTCCCTGATGTACGGCACGGGTCTCCGCCTTATGGAATGTTTGCGGCTGCGCGTTCACGATCTCGATTTGGGCCGAAGAGAGATTCTGGTCCGTGACGGCAAGGGTGCAAAGGATCGCGTAACCATGCTGCCCGAATCTCTCAAGACACCCATTGAAGAGCATCTGAAGCAAGTCAAGGCGATCCACGAACGCGACTTGGGCGCAGGTTGGGGTAGCGTCCCGTTGCCCGGCGCATTGGACCGAAAGTACCCCAACGCATCCAAAGAGTGGCGCTGGCAATGGGTTTTTCCACAGGAGCATCGTTGGAGGAATCCCCGGACTGCTGAGGAGGGACGGCATCATGTTGACGCCTCAATTTTTCAGAAAGCGCTCAAGAGAGCCGCAGATCAGGCTGGACTCGTGAAACGCGTAACGAGCCATTCGCTGAGGCACTCCTTTGCCACCCACCTGCTGGAGACAGGGTACGACATACGCACGATACAGGAGCTGCTTGGGCACAAGGACGTGCGGACCACGATGGTCTACACCCATGTGTTGAACCGGGGCGGCAAGGGCGTGAAAAGCCCGATGGATGACCTGTAGGATGACGCAGAATGCGTGTTATAGGGAAACCGCCTAAATCCAACACCTTGATGCGTTGCGCTGCTAATTCTCACGCAATCAACTGGTTAGGGCCACCGCGCGCGAGCGTGATATACGGCTGTTGAGCTTGATAATGGGTTTATATGGAAACCATCTAAACAGATGTTGAACATAGACAATGAACCACATGAATAGATGGTCTGCTTGTTGGTTGGTGTTGCTGAGCTGGGTCTGGCACGGATTGTGCATATCAACCGGCCATGGCCACCATCGGCGATATCTTCCGGGACGCGTTTCCCGACT
>SLHA01000032.1 GCA_007136405.1 Candidatus Latescibacterota bacterium | reverse complement strand
TGAACAGCCATGTTCTCATCCGGCCGCCGGACTATCCGCCCGAGGGCATGCAGCATCCGGTCGACAAGTTGCTCGATCTGGACGAAGAGACCATCCGTATTCTGGACGAGGAGACCGTGGCCTGGACCGAACGGATCGTCTTCTCGCCCACCGCGGCGGTCGGTCGCCAGCATGCCCGTGTCCGGGCCATCGGCTACGATCCCGGGCGCGACCCGGAGGTCTTCTCACGCCATCTGTGGGCGGTCCGTGGAGACAAACCGGAGGAAGGCGAGGAAGAGGTGCTCCTCACCACGGGGCTCGCCGATCTTTTCGGCCTTGCGCTGGGCGACACCTTCATCCTACGCTCCAGGACGCACGCGGGAGCGCTGAACGCGCTGCGAGTTCGCGTCTCCGGCATCGTCGAGACCGGGTATCAGAACATCGATGCGATCGGTGTGCTGATGCACCTCTCCCTGGCGCGCAGGCTCATCGGCGCCGAGCGGCCGACCCACGTGGGGACCCGTCTGGCTCAGCGCGATGAGACCGGGGCGCTGGCGGCGCGCCTGTCGGAAATCCTGGGCGACCGGGCGGAGGTGCAAACCTGGCAGGAGGATGTCGAGGACCTCATGGGGCTACAGAGCATCCGCCGGCGGGCCCTGCAGTTCATCTCCGCGATCCTCCTGCTGCTGGCCGGGGTCGGAATGGCCAACACCATCCTGATGTCGGCCTACGAGCGCATCAAGGAGGTGGGCACGCTCCGAGCCATGGGTATGAGCACGGGCGGCGTCACCGGACTGTTCGTGCTCGAAGGTCTCGTCGTCGGCATCATCGGAAGTGTGCTTGGGGCTTTGTGGGGGGGAGGTCTGGCGGCGCACTGGAGTGTGAATCCCATCGACTTCAGCGAGCTCATCGATGTCTGGGGAGAGGATCTGGCCTTCTCCGTGCTCGCCTACACCCGTTTCAGCATGGGGGTGGTTCTCTTCGCCATCGGCTTCGGAGTGGCCGTGTCGATGTTGGCCTCCATCTTTCCCGCCCGAGTGGCAGCGCGCATGCCGCCGGCGGAAGCCGTGAGGGCCGAGTAATGCGTACCCATCTACTCAGGTTGGCTGCCCGGGGCACCCAGCGTCACCGGGCGCGCACGATTCTCACCTGCACCATGGTCGCTCTTGGCGTGGCCCTGCTCATGATAGGCCTGACCTGGATTACGGGCATCTTCGGCCATATGCTCGAAGATGCGGCCTCCATGGCGGGACACGTCAGAGTGGTCACCGAGGAGTACGCCGCGCAGGAGCAGCTGGCGCCTCTGTACGAGAACATCGAGACGTCGGATCCTCTGGTCGAGGCCCTGCTGCGCCACCCCGACGCCGTAGCGGCGGTGCCCAGGATCATGACCGGCGTGACACTGACAGCGGACGGGGAGATCGGCGACGTCTTCGCTCGCGTGATCGGCGCGGGTGAGGCATATTACCAGGATTACCTGAAGCCGGGGCAGTACCTGGTGGAGGGGCGCTGGTTCGAGTCCGAAGGCGAACTCGTCATGGGGCGCAGGCTTGCCCGGCGGCTGGAGGCGCAGATCGGGGACGACATCGTCCTCCTGGGAACGAGCCAGGACGGCTCGATGTCTCCCTCACTGGGCACCCTCGCCGGGATTCTGCACTCGGGCTCGAGCTTCTTCGACGAGCAGGTTTTCCTGCCCTTCGAGGAGGTGCGCTGGATTACGGACATCCCGGAGGGCACCATCGAGATCCTGGTATACGGCGCCCGGTACCAGGACGCACCGGCCCTGGCGCGGTCGTTGCGGGAGCTGCCCGAGATGGACGGCATGCGGGTGGAGGCCTGGAGCGAGCGCGAGCCCTACGGCGGTCTCGCCGGCTTCGTGGACCAGATCAGAGGCCTTCTCGTCTTCGCCATCGTGCTGCTCGCGGCCCTGGGTATCCTGAACACCATGATGATGTCCGTGCTGGAGCGCACCAGCGAGATCGGGGTGCTTCGGGCCATGGGTCTCGGCCGCTTCGGAGTCGTCGGACTGTTCGTGGTCGAGGCGGTGATCATCGCCGGAATCGGGGGGGCGGTGGGCGTTCTGCTCGGTCTTGGTCCGTCATGGCTGCTTCACAGCAGGGGCATCGAGCTGGGAGAGGAAGTGGCCACAACACTGGCCGCCGATCTTGGCGTGACGGCTACCGTGTACGGACAGCTCTCCGCCGGCGTGGTGCTGGGCGCTTTCCTGCTCGGCATACTGGCCGCGCTCATAGGAAGCATCATTCCATCCATCCGGGCCACACGGGTGCAACCGGTGGTGGCGATGCGCAGCAGGAGATGAACATGCAGAAGATGGCGAGGAGTCGTCCGGGAATTATCGTTGCACTGGCCGCCGCGTGCTTTCTCGGCCTCTACGCGGCTGGCGCCAGCGGCAGCCGCAAGGTGGCCGCGACGGCAGAAGCGGTGGCCGCGTCCAGCGAGGCTCTGCCGGCGACCGGCGGGTTACCGGACAGTGAGACCGAGGACGGCGATGCCGGCGCCGGGGCGGCGCCGGGAAACACGCCGACGGCCGACGAAATCCTGGACAGGGTGGACGAGAACCTGACCTTCGATACGCGCTCGGCTCGGGTGACCATGATCGTCGAGGGGAGGAGAACGCGCACGTACGAGATGCAAAGCTTCGTCCGTGGCGTGACGGACGCGGCGGTGGAATACCGGTCTCCGCCCCGTGAGCGAGGCACGCGGATGCTCAAGCTCGGTGACCGGCTGTGGATGTACATGCCGCGCATCGACCGGGTGCAGCAGATCTCCGGGCACATGCTGCGCGAGGGCATGATGGGCTCCGATGTCTCTTACGAAGACCTCATGGAGTCGCCGAAGCTGCGCGAGATGTACGAGGCAGAGCTGGTCGGCCGGGAGGAGCTGGATGGCCGGCCGACCTGGAAGCTCGAGATGACCGCCCGGGACGAGGGCGTGACCTACCCGAAACGAACTACGTGGATCGACAAGGAAACGTACATCCCGCTCAAGCAGGAGCTGTACACCGCCGACGGCATGCTCCTCAAGACCTGGACGATGAGCGAGATCGAGGCGTTCGGGGAGGGGCGGAAATTCCCGACGCGCATGACGGTGGAGGACCATGTCATCGAGGACTCGATCACCCGCCTGAAGTTCGATGACATGGAGTTCGGAATCGAGCTGGAGGACGAGATCTTCTCGCTGCGCTGGGTGGAGAGGCGCTAGATCCGGGATCTTCTCAGCGCCAGTTTCCGGTGACCACTGTCCCGGATATCAACGGATTCACCGCCCGCCTGCGTTCAGCCCGGCAGCGCTGGGAAAGAACAGCTGTTCCCCTTCCCGTTTGAACGCCGCGATATGCTGCTGGCACGCGGGACTGGTAATCCAGGCAATCAACGCCATGGACTGTTGGTACTGCACATGGGGATGCCGGTACGGACTGACGGCAATGATACCATAGGGATTGAACAGTTCCACGTCACCCTCGACCAGCAGCTGCAAACCGAGCCACGAACGGTTGGCCAGGTAGGTCCCCCGGTCGACCAGGACGTAGGCGCCTTTCTCGTCGGCTATGCGCAACGTTGCGCTCATACCCTGACCGGCTTCCAGGTACCAGGCTCCGTGAGGTTCGCGTCCCGCGCTGGCCCACAGGCTTTTCTCCTTCACGTGGGTGCCCGACTCGTCGCCGCGTGACACGAAACCGCTCTGGGTATCCATGATCCGCGCCAGGGCCGCGGCGCCCTCCTGCAGACCGTTGATGCCGGCCGGGTCATCGCCGGGACCCAGCAAGATGAAATCATTATTCATGACCGGGCGTCGATTCACCCCGTATCCCGCCGCCACGAACCGCTCCTCCGCCGCGGGCGCATGAACCAGGACGACATCGACGTCTCCGTTCTCGCCGAGGATCAAGGCCTTGCCGGTGCCCGTGGAGATGACATGCACCCTGACGCCGTGTTGTTCCTCGAACGGCGGCAGGATGTGATCGAGCAATCCTGTTTCATAGGTACTGGTGGTCGTCGCCAGTCTCAACGGTTGCGCCGCTCCACTCGCAGCGCCCGCCAGCAACAGCAGCAACGCCATGAGCAGCTTTTTCTTGTCCATTGCCTTGTCGCCCGTTTATTTTCGGAATAATCGCCAGCATCCTGCCTACATCAACTGGCAACCTGCCTACAGAAGCCGCTAACCTGCACACGGCCGCGGTAACCTGGCTACAGATGCCGGCACCCTGACTGCAGCCGCTGGTAACCTGTATACGCCGCCGGCTTCTGTCCGGATCCTGCCTGTCCGTTGTCCGGCCTTCTCCTACCGCGTCCGGTAATGGAAACGGGCCTGGGTGGTCCGGCCCGACGCCAGCTCCCGTGCCCGCACGGTCCATGGGCCCGGAAGATCGTTGGCCGCCAGATCGAGGTGAATCGTAATCCGGCCATTCCGGGCTCCATAATATCCGCTGAACTCCGCCGGCGCGCCGGCGGGATCCAGAATCTCCACCTGCACCGGTACAACCGCATCCAGGGGCTGGCCATCCGTGCCGACGACGGCGATGCGCAGTTCCACCAGGGGATTGGAGCGCCGTCGCCGGGTGACCCGCGCCGTCACGCGGTCCACCGGGTACGGGGTCACCATATACACGCGGCCGTCACCCGGCCCGAAGGAGGCGTCCCATTCCACCCCGGCCGGCGTTGCGCGTGTCTGGACGGGTTCTCCTTTTAGCAGATCGTACACCGTGGCGTCGGGACGACGTACCGAAAGCACGGCCTGATGCGGCAGGCCCTGCTCCATCACCCGGCCTTGCTGGCCGACGTAGTCGCCGAACGTGCGCCGATCATTGATGGCAAACAGATAATCCGTCCGGCCAAAGGCACGCCGGTACACGATCACGTCCGGATCCGACGAATCCGCCGTCCATTGGTGTACCGGCGCCAGTTCGGTGCGCAACGCCGCCGCCTGCGCCTGCAGTGCCGCCTTGTTTCGGTCCGGTGCCTGCGCGCGTTCCGGCTCCTCCAGGACGACATCCGGCACGATGCCCGTGGCCAGGTAGCGGTCCCCCACCACCAGACCGCCTTGCCGCTGGAACGCCACGATCCGCTGGGCGATGCTGCGGGGCAGCGCCAGCCCATTCGGAATGACCAACACGCTGACGCCGTCCAGACCATCGCGCCGGATGGTACACTCGTAGATCACGCTCGGCTGGAGCCGGGCCCACTGCAAGAGCTGGTGCACCTCCGCCATCCAGCCGCGCCCCCAGCCCCAGGTCGTCTCGGCGCCGAATACCATGGAGGTGAAGCTCTGCAGCAGCGCTACATCGGATGGCGCCTCGGGAACCTGCATCAGCATGGGACCGAGCGGTTGGACGACCTCGTGGACCAGTTCCGCCAGCACTTCCCTGGTATCCGGATGCGTGTACCGATACGCGTGACTCGTGCCTCCGACCAGCGACCCGATGCCGTGGTACATGATGCCCTGAACTGGTCTGGCGAGCTTGAGCCAGAACGCCTCGCGCAGGTGATCGGGCGCGATGGTGATGAAGCGCGCCTCCGGCTCTCGCTGCTCCCAGTCCGTGCGGTCCTGCTCCCGCTCGGGCAGGTTCGGCGCCGTCTGGTCGCGGTACCAGATGATCTGGGTCATCTTCATCACGTGCTGCCCGGGCCGGCCCGCGGCCATGGCAAACAACTCATCCGTGGCCAGGCTGATACGCGGCGGCTCGGGGTAGGAGTACGTCCATTGCGACAGCACGTCGACTTCGCCGCCGCTGCCCCAGATGGGAGGGCAGCGTACGGCCGGGTCGAAGAAAGTCCAGAAGCCGTCCGCGGTGCCGGTCTTCAGCCCCCGGTGTGTCTGCGAGTGCAACTCGTTCCAGCCGTCGCCCTCACGCCAGAACCAGCGGTAGTACTCCAGGATGGGATGGTCGTCCGCGACGATGCCGTCACCGGGCACGTACTCGCCGTGGCGCCCGGCCGGCATGCCGCTGCGGCTGGTGATCTGCGCCGGGATCTCGCCTCCTGAGAAGGCCCGGTACGCGTCATGATCGTGAGGGTGAAAACAGGGATTGGAGCCATCGCGCACTTCGGTATGGATCATCGCTGCTGCGAATGCCGGGTGGCTGCCGAACGTCTGCCCCACGGAGGCGCCCACATTCCAGGCGAACTGCTGCACCTCGGGAAAGAGCCCGCAGACATTGGCGCGGCTGTACCGCTGGCCGTCGCGCCGTACTCGCCCGAACCGCTCGCGTCGCACCTCGACGTCGTCGCCCTCGGCGACTACCCAGCGTCCCGGACGAACGTTGGCGACGAGTCGCTGCCCGGCCGCCAACCGCTCATCCAGTTGAGCCTGCGTTTCCGCCAGGCGTTCATCGGAGCGCACCGGCACCACGGGCTTTCCGGCCTGCCAGACCCCGGTGTGATCGGCCATCCATAGCAGGGCATGCGTGAAGCCGATCCGGCGCATGGTTTCCACGTCTGCATACCCCCATAAGACGACCGGCATCTCGTGTAGCAGGGGGCGCGGGGTGATCGTGAGCGTGCCAGCCGCCTCGAACGCGACGACCTCCGTGCCGGCTCGGCCCGTGAACCGCACCAGCAGGGCATACGTTCCGGGTCGGACGCGCGTATCGACGTCGATCTCGATGGGGAGGTTGGACCCGGCGGGCACGGCGGGGATGGCGATGTCAAGCGGCAGTCGCTCGCCGTCCAGATGGGCCTCGACCTGCAGGGCGTGCAGTGGCCGGTCCTCGGCGTTGGTTACCGTCACGGTTACCCGGGCGTCCGCCTCCATGCGTTGAAAGACCGTGCGTCCGCCGGCTATCGCCGCGGTCGCGCGTGTCGACGCCGCGGGTCCGTCTGGGTCGGAAACGGCGGCCGTTGCGGTGACGAGGATCAACAGGACCACACCAGCCCAGGCACGCGCACGGGAGAACGGGCCCGGGAGGCCATGCGCCGACGCCGGGTTCACCGGGGTGGGCGGTCGGCGCCACACCGCGTTTTCCGTGCTCTGATCGTCCGGCAGGAGGCCGTGCGCGCCAACGTGCCCGCACCCGCCCGCTGGGTCTGGATCGTGCCCACGGTGGCGCCGGCGTGCGCCGGGGTAGGCTTGTTCAGGCACACGGCCGTGCCCACGAACGCGCCGGCGTGCGCTCGTGGGGCCTTCGAGCCGTGATCGAGACGGGTATCGCCCGCGCCTTGTCGTGACAACCGGTTCGGTCATGCCAAATCCTCGCTTGGCGGATGCTCCCGCGGTGCGCCGGCGCCAGGCGATCGCCACCAGGCCGGCACTATACGATCGGCGCCAGGCCGGCACTAAACGATCGCCACCAGACCGGCACCAGAAGGAGAGGTTTCAACGACGAAATCCGAGCGCCTCGAGCGTCACCGGTTTCCAGATTCCGCCTCCGCCGGCCGTGTTCATCACGCGTACCGTGATCTGGTTGGGTTCACCCCATTGGACCGCGTCCGTCACGTCGACGCGGAACGGCGTGTTCCAGCCGGCCGGGCCGATGTCCTGGCCGCCGACGTATACTCCGTTCAGCCAGATCCAGCCGCTCTCGTCCACACCGTCGAATGCCAGCTCGACGGCGAGATGGTCCGGACGTTCCGGCAGCTCGAGCCAACGGCGGTACCACGCGACACCGACATAGCCCCCGCCCCAGTGGGCGTCGATCCCGATGGGCGACCAGTCGGCGTCGTCCAGATGCGGATCGAACCAGCGCTCCACGTGACCCGCCAGGCCCCGATCTTCCCGGAAGCGCCAGCCGTCCCGCGGCAGCGGATGCGCCAGCGTGACGACGAGGCGTTCCACATGGTCCGCCATATCCGGCCGATGCCGCAACAGGACGACATCGCCCCCTTCCGGCCGGAAGGGGTTCAGGGCCGACTGCGCCGCGCGCTGGACGCCGGAATCCCTGTCCGTGGTGGCCGCCTCCAGCAGCTGCATGACGTCCTCGCCGCGCGGCTCGATGCCGGCGAGAATATGCACGGCGGTCTGGCGCACCAACGCCTCGCGGCTGGCCAGGGCGCGAGCCAGGTAGGGAACCGCGTCCGTGCCGCCCGCCCGGGTCAGGGCGAGGAGCGCCGCGCGCTGCACCACGACATCGGGGATGTCCAGCGCCTCGGACAGCGCCTCGCGGGCCGGTGCACCCTGGTCCATCAAACCGCGAACGGCGGCGCGACGGACCAGGGCGTTGGTGTCACTCAGCGCCGCCTGCAGTTCCGGTATGCCAGCGACGCCCTGCGAGGCCGCTTCGACCATCCGCGCGCGCCGGGCGGCAACCTCGTCGTCGCCGCCCGCGGACGCCACCAGCGCCAGCACGGTGCAGCCGGCCAGCACGCCAGAGTTCATGCTCCATAAGCCCATCGTTCGTCTCCTGTCCGAGCTTTGCGTCCGCGTCGCGCAGGCGTGGACGCGTCCTCGTCCTGATCGAGTGGAACTCAGCCCGCCGCGCAGGGGCTGGCGCCGTACAGGCGCGGCCGGTCCATCTCCACGTCGCGTACGTCACTCCCGGCGCGGGCCCGCGACACAGCAGCATGCTGACGGTAGGTCCGTCGATCCGGGATCCGTCGTAGTAACCGTCGGTGATGCGGTTCATGTAGTCGAGCATGTCCTTCAGGGTGCTCTGCAGCGGCAACCCCGGTATCTTCCCGGTCCCCAGCAGGCGCGAACCGACTTCGCCGATGGACAGCATGGAGGCCAGTGCGGCATGGTGCTCCCGCTGCGAGGCACCGGTGCGGGCGGATTCGACCAGCTCGCCGAAGGTGTTGCGCGTCACACCCAGATTCCCGGCGACGTCCTTGGCTTCCTTCGCTCCCCTCGTTGGCAAACACGTAGCCGTTGGCCTCGGCCCAGTGACGCACTTCGTACCAGACGGCATAGGTGACCTCTGTTTCACCGAGATTGCCCCCTCCTCCGCGTCCACACCATTCCGTCATGCGCCAGCACCACCCCGCGCCTGCGCAACCGCTCTCCGATCACATCGTGCGGAGGAACGTAGGCCAGGCTGATGTGCGACGCAAAGACGGTCGTGTGTTCATCGACACAACCTGCGGCGCGCAGTTCGGCGACGGTCTGGTCAAGCATGCGGAAGTTGTGGTGACCTGACGTGGCCGGATCGATCTCCATCTCTCCAAATGTCCCGTCCAGCACGACGGCATCCAGGTAGACACCGCTGAGCGCCTGCAGCGTCTCCGGGAGCAGATACGATGAGTCCAGCGCGTACAGCAGCGTCCCACTGTTGGCGCGCAGCAGGTAGATCAGCGCCTGCTGCTCCATCAGCAGGCGCTGGGTGTCGATCTGATGGTTTGCCGCCAGCGCGGTAACCGTCGTCCCGCCAACCTCCACCGACTGGCCGGGCACCAGCTCACGGCAGTGTACCGGCATTCGATGGCTGTCGTTCATGCGCTCCGGACGCGTCACCAGGCGGTTACTGGCCGCATCCCAGGTGTGGTTGGCCGCCAGGCGCAGGGACGCGCACACGGACGCGTTGCCGAAGACCGGTAGCGGATCCGGCCGCTGTGATGCCAGCTCCAGCACGGCGCGCGGCTGCAGGTGATCCCAGTGTCCGTGGGTGACCAGCAAGGCGCCGATATCCCGGGCATGGAGTCCGCATGCCGCCAGACCGGCGCCGTCGTGGTGGTCGATCAGGATCGCCTTGACCATGCTGGTGACCTCGGCTTCGGCCGACGTCACCGCATCCTCCCCGGCCGCATCCGTTGCGGCCAGAGTTGGCCCGGCACTGGTCGATTCTGCCCCGACCGCCCCGACCGCATCCGTTGCGCCTCCACCCGGCCCCGCACTGGCCGATTCTGCCGCGGTCGACGTGACCACCACCGAAGCAGGCCGGCGGCGGTTCCGGCCGCCCATCCAGCGGGCGGCGCGAACGTGCTCGGCAACGGCGTCGGGATCATCGAGTAACCCGAAGTCCGCCGCACCGGTCCCGATAAACGTTAGTTCCATGGTTTCTCATCTCCGTGGACGCGCCTGCAGTGGCGCGTGGCCGCCGACATGACGGTCCTGTCCTGCTGACGCAACCGTTGCGTCCGGCGGATTATGTGCTACAATGACATGCAGACATGCAGACATGCAGACCGGTGTACCCATCCACCAGGCCGAACGGATCGGCGCTGAACCAGCCCTCAAAGCTGCAGACGATACGGTCGAGGCATGGGTCAGCGGTGGCGCGGCAGTCACTCGCGGACACCGGATCACTCAAACCCCCAAACCTCAACAGGGATGAAACGATGAATGTCATTTTTCTCGGTCCTCCGGGAGCCGGCAAAGGTACGATTGCCCGTCCAGTGACCGAACGGCATGGGATCACCGCCATCTCCACCGGTGATCTGTTGCGCGAAGCGGTCAAGGCCGGCTCGGAGCTGGGACTCAAGGCCAAGGGATACATGGACGCGGGCGAACTCGTGCCGGACGACCTGGTGATCGAGCTGCTCAAGCAGCGCATCGCACAGCCTGACTGCGCCGCCGGCTGCCTGCTGGACGGCTTTCCACGCACCATTCCCCAGGCCGAGGCGCTCGAAAGCGCCGGCGTGGCCATCGACAAGGTCGTCAACCTGCAGGTGGATGATCAGGTGATCATTCACCGGCTTTCGGGCCGGCGGATACACCGGCAGACGGGCCGCGTCTACAATGTCAACCCGGACGGCGCGCCGCAGCCGCCGGCGGATATGTCGCCCGACGAGCTGGTGCAGCGCGATGACGACAAGCCGGAGGCCATCGCCAACCGGCTGGAAGTCTACCGCCGCCAGACCGAGCCGCTGATCGCGTTCTACCGTCAACGCAATCTGCTGGTCGATATCGATGCCAGCAAGTCGCTCGACGCGATCGTCGAGGATGTGCTGAAGGTTCTGTAATATCGCCGCGCGGTCACCTTGCCGGGTTTGCACGCAGACACCGCAAGCGAATCCCCGGTGTTGCCGGCGCAGCCGTTCTGGTGTCGCCGGCAACACCGGCGCCGCCCGGCCGCGCCGCCCACTGAGCTCACAGGAGGCCCAACATGGCAGGAAGCCGGACGCCGGTCTGCGAACGACTGCCACGCGAGGAAGTGGTCAAGGCGGTGGAACGCCGTTTCCCGCGGCGCGTGCCGCTGGTCATGGCGCATTGGTGGGGCGAAGGTCTGCACGACCAGTACGGCGAGCGCCTGCAGGCGTTCGGCCGGTATCCGGAAGACGCCCGCTGTATCGGCATCCCCAAGCTGGATGTGGGGTCTATGGGCCTGTCCTGGGAGTGTGGGCGCAAAGGCGGGCATGACAGCGGCGGCGTGATCGATGACTGGTCGCGGCTGAACGAGTTCGTGGACAAGCTGCCTGACCCAGCGCAGGATCCGCGCTGGGACGATCTGGCCCGGCAGGCTGAAGCCGTGCATCGCGACGACACGTACCTCATCGTCGGATGGTGGGGGCTGTTCTTCGAGACGCCCTGGAGTCTGCGCGGCATGCAGAACCTGTTGACGGATTACTACGAGTACCCGGAGGAGATCCACCGGCTGCACGATGCCCTGTGCTCGCTGTATTGCCGCAGCATCCGCACCGCCGCAAAGGTGATGCGCCCGGACGGCTTCTGGACCAGCGACGATCTGGGCCACCAGACCCAGGCCATGATGCGGCCGGAGACCTTTGACGCGTTGATCAAGCCGTACTATGGCCGCGTGGGCGCCGTGTTGAAGGAACTGGGTATCCACTGGTGGCTGCATAGCTGCGGCAACAACGCGCCCCTCATGCCGTCGCTGATAGAGGCGGGCGTCGACATGTTCCATCCCGTGCAGAAGCACACCATGGATGAGAAGCAGGTAGCCCGCCGGTTCGGCGCTGAGGTGGGCTTCTGGTCCGGCTTCGACGTACAGCACCTGCTCGTCGAGGGCACTCCGGAACAGGTCAGGGCCGAAGTCCGCTACCTCATCGACACCTTCGATCGCCCGGAGGGCGGCATGGCCATCGCCGCGGGTAACGGCATCGTCGCCGGTACTCCGTTCGACAACATCGACGCGTTCCTGAGCGAGGCAGTGTGTTACGGAGAGGAACACCGGACGCAGTGGGCAAGCGGTTGATCCGC
>SLHA01000148.1 GCA_007136405.1 Candidatus Latescibacterota bacterium | reverse complement strand
TTGCGGAAATACCACGGGTCAAAGGGATCCTCCAGCAGGTTGGACAGCGGTTCCGTGCGGACAGCGTCGAACGAGGCTTCGAGCAGGGTGGAGATGTCGATGCGCCGGTTTTCCACCGTGGACGCGGCGACGTAGTCCGCGATGTAAAGATGCTCGTGGACGCGGCGGAAGTCGATCAGCTCCCGCAGGGCGTTGCGGGCGGCCTGGAACCGCGCCGCGTCGTCCGTAGGCACCGCGCCCCGATGCCCCAGCGTGCCGATGAAGCGGGCGGACAGGCGCGCATGCTCCAATCCGGCTTGCAGAAACCGTATCCGTTCAGCGTATTCCGGGCGCGCATCCTGCCGGGCCAGCTCCATGGCTTCATCCAGCCTGCGGGCGGCCGGTACGAAAACCTCCGGCGGGTACAGCTCGTTGGCCCGGGTGGGATCCGACCAGGATACACCTCCCCCCGCCGCCCGCGTGCGTGAATACTCCTCCCAGTGGTCGAAATACTCTTCCACCGCGGCCGCCGCCGGACCGAAGGCAGCGAAATACTCCCGGCGCAGTGTTTCGATGGAATGCTCCGGGTGCACGGACAGGCGCATGTGAAGGTAGTACATCGGCCCTTTCACCGCCCAGTGCGACCACAGACTGTCGAAGTCGAACCCGATCATGCCATGACGGGCGGCGAACTGGAACATGTCACCGGCCTGCCAGGTACTCAGATGCGGCATGACGTAACCACCGAGCAGGTAGTTGGGCCGATAGCCCATGGTCACTCCGCGCTCCGCCCAGCCCTGCCACTGCTCCTTGTTCCAGGTGTGGGCTTCCTCCTCCATGGGATAATAGACGATTTCACTCTGGCCCCAGGGGACGAATTCTCCGTACACGCCATCGAGCCGGATGTCCCCGATGGGCGCCGGCTGATAATTCCAGTAGAGAAAAGTGGTCACCAGCACGTCCGGATTGCGCTGCGCCGCCATATCACGGATGGTCGTCCAGAAACGCGCGTACCGGTCCGACACCAGCGGGCGGTACATGTTCAGCGCAAAATCCGGCGGCGGCTCCGGACCCGGGACATCCCAGGACAGACAGTCCGGACACTGACAGAACACCCGGCGATCCACCTCGCCCAGCCGCAGGATATCGCCGCCGTCCCACACTTCCTCGACGATGAAGCGGTGCAGGTCCGGGTTGGAGACACACATCGCCACGTGATGACGCTCGCTCTCGGACGCACCCGGACCCGGTCCGCGTTGGCCGTCCTCGCGCATCATGAACCATTCCGGATGCTCCGCCCCGTACTGCTCCCACCAGCCGGAGAAATAATGGCCGACAGGCGGCTTTGGATCGGTGGCCCCCAGACGCTGGCGCACCAGGTAGGTGCGCAGGGCGCCGGCGTAGGCCTGCAGTCCTGTCGGTGAAAACGCCAGGCGTTCCAGCGCCGGTTCGTAGTGCCGTACTGCCTGGTCGATGCGACCCGTGCGGAAACTGCGGAAACGGAACGCCGGCTCCACCCGTTCGTCGATCCGTCCGGGCAGTCGCACGGTGGCTGCAGGCGGCACGAACGTTCCCAGCTCACCCGGCCACAGCCAGCGCACACCGACATGGCGTTCCAGCACTTCGTACACCCCGTACAGCGTTCCGCGGCGCGCGCTTGAGGCGAACAGGTCGCCGTCTTCTTCCAGGCCGACGATGTACAGATCCCGTCCAGCGCTACGCAGCACGAACGCGTCCGCGGGCAGACGGTCCGCCACGATGCCCTGGCCGGCAGCCGCCTGGGTGGCGCCCACGTAGATCCGGCTGCGGCCGTCGTCGATGGTCGCCTGAGATTCTCCGACGATCTGCAGGCGGACGCCGGTGCCCAGGGCCACGTGCTCGATCAGTTCCTTGGCCGCGTAGGCCGCCACGGCGCTGGGTTCGTCCGCGGTGACGACCACTGCCCGGGCCTGGCCGTCCTCCACCAGGAACAAGCCTTTGTCCGGAGCGTGAACGGTTTTCGTTTTAGGGGTACAGCCTGTGTTCATGATACCCACCGCCAATCCGCAGAGTACGAGGAAGTGCCCGATGCTCGACATGGAAGACCGTCCTTGGAGCAATGCGCCAGCAGGCGCTGAACGCTGCACCAGCGGCCGCCAGGTGACGAGTTGTTGCGGGTAATATAAGGAGGCCTTTGCGCCCATGGCCAGCCCGGCCCGTCGTCCGGTGTGGATCGGCGGACAGCTGAAGCGTCGTCCGGTGGCCGGTGGCCGGACAGCTGAAGCGTCGTCCGGTGTGGGTGGGCGGACAGCTGGGCCGGGCCGGTCCCGGTGTCCGTGTGCTGCCTCACCCCAGCTGCGCCAGCATCTGCTCCGGGTCGGTCACCGGCGCGGCGCACACGTGGTCCCGGCAGACATAAGCGGTGGCGCGGTGATCGACCATGCCATAGGCCGCCGTGAACGGCGCCAGCTCCGCCAGGGGTGCGGCCATGGCATCATCCGCCGGCCGCCACAGGACCACGGTATCGGGCCGGTGCCGGCGCTGGAGCGCACCGAGCATGGCCTGAGTATCCGCCGCTTGCGGTGCGCCGACGACCACCACTTCGCAGCCGCGGCCGAGAGCCAGACTCAAGGCCGACATCAGGTGGACGTGCCCCAGAGGATGACGATGCAGCGGACCGGACAAAGCGCGGAGGATGGACCATGCCCGGTCTTCCAGCTGCGGACTGGCAGTCAGACGGGCCAGGCGCAGCAGGTTCATCACCGCCACCGAGTTGCCCGCCGGCATCGCCCCGTCATGAATCTCCCGGGGCCGCACCAGCAGATCCTCCTGACCGGCAGGCGCGAAGAAGAGCGGGCCGCCATGGGGATCGCCGAACTCGTCCAGCATCCGCTGGTTCAACGTCACGGCACGTTGCAGGATCCGCACATCGAACCCGGCCTGGTAGAGTTCCAGCAGCCCCCACACCGTGAAGGCGTAGTCGTCCAGGTGCGCCGGGAGTCCAGCCTGGCCCTGGCGAAAACGCTTGTACAGACGTCCATCCGGCGACCGCAACCGGTCCCAGATGAAATCCGCGGCCTGGCGCGCGACCGTAGCGTACCGGGGTTCCTGCAAGGCTGCGGCGGCCCGGGCGAACGCGGCGAGCATCAACCCGTTCCAGTCTGACAAAATCTTGTCGTCCCGTAACGGCGG
>SLHA01000120.1 GCA_007136405.1 Candidatus Latescibacterota bacterium | reverse complement strand
GGCTGGTAGGCTGGTCGGCCATTGCGCGGAATGGGGTGGCGGCGGCGGCGCGCCGCGCAGTGCCACGGTCTCAGCGTGTTCCGGGAGGCAGGCCCCTGCGGCTCGCCGGAAGGGCGTTGTATAGGGGCAGCACCGCTATTCCGGCACACTCCCGGAGACATGCCCCTGCGGCTCGCCGGCCAGCAACGCCACTGCTCTTTCTTCCAGGCGTTGTTCCACCGCCTGGTTGATGTACAGGGTTGCCAGCGCGCAGCCGTAACAGTCGTCTGCATCGGGGTACGCCGTCAGCTGTCGCAGTCCTGCGCTGATACTGTCATACACCCCGGTGGCGCCGTACTGGCCGATCGCGTGTATCCGGCGGATAGCGTGGGAACCGCAGCGGTATTGCCGACCGTCCGGCGTAAAGCTGGCCTGCGTGGGCGCCACATAGCACCGTCGCGCCAGAGCCAGAGCGCCGTAGCGGCCGCGCGCCGAGGTTTC
This sequence comes from Candidatus Latescibacterota bacterium, assembly GCA_007136405.1. Lineage (GTDB taxonomy): Bacteria > Latescibacterota > UBA2968 > UBA8231 > UBA8231 > SLHA01. The sequence goes on along the minus strand of SLHA01000120.1, from coordinate 33,809 downwards.
CACATAAGCGTTCAGACCACCCCGGTGGGACACGCGCAGGAAAGGATTGGAAAAGTAACCGAACAACACACCGCGTTCCTTCGGCGGAAGGCCCAGTTCGGCCTGATACGTGTCCCACAGGTTACAGACCTCGGGCCATACCTCCGTATAGAACCGGTGAAACTCGGTTGCCGACGGACGCATGGCGGCATTGCTGTCGCCCCCCACGGGTATGACGTGCGGAAACAAGTCCTGGTACAGGGGATCACGGCGATCCGCACTGCGGCGCCGGAGTCTCAGAATGAACCGGAACAAATCGGGGAACAAGGCCCAATTGTGCCGCGTCAGGACGCAGTTGGTGTGTATCTCCGGATAGGTGACCCCCAGCAGGTCGCGCGCAATCTGAATATTGGCTATGCCGCGCAGCACGGCCTGCTGACGATCTCCGGCCATCAGGTAGTTCTGCAGCTCCTCGTCCGCCGTGTCCAGGGATATGTGCAGTCGCGCCAGTCCGGATTGAACCAGTCGCAGAGCGACCCGGGGCGTCAATTCCAGGGCGTTGGTGTTGATATTGACCGCCGCGCCACGCTGCGTGGCATAGGCCACCAGGCCCTCCTCACCCCACAACCGCTCGCCCAGCACCAGGGGCTCGCCGCCGGTGATGTACATATACGGGCCGGAGCCCTGGTTGACGGCCGTCACTTCGGCGATGATCTCCTTCCAGCCCTCTATCCCAACGCCTTCAGGCACCGCCTGTTGGTTGCAGTACAGGCAGTGTGGCACACAGTTGCAGGCCGCCGTGACGTTCAGCCCCAGAAAGGACAGCTGCGGCCGCCAGCCGTCCAATGACTCCGGCCAGCGCCCCAGCGCGTCCGCCAGCCGAGTGGTATCTCGTTCTCCGGCCCGCAGCATGCACTCGACGTACGGCTGGTTCAACTGGAGGAGCGGCTCGACTACGGTATCGATAAAATCCGGCCGCGTGCCCGGCTGCAGGCGGGTGCGACTCACTTCCTGCACCAGCCCTGAGCGCAGCACCTGCTGCCAGGCCCGGGTGGCCAGCAGGGCATCCAATTCGCGTTGGTGTTCGTCCGTGTAGGAGGCAGCAGGACTCATGGCATACTCCCTTGCCTTCGGGGTCGATCCGGTACTTGCTTGGCAGTTCGCCTGGGGCTGGCTTACGTGAACACCGGTGCGGATGGTACTGGTGCGCGCAGCTCCCGGCAGACGCGGCAGCGGATGATGACGGACAATCAGCTTCAGGCACAGACTCAGCGTGGCTGACCGCCGTTTTGACGCAGCCCGCAGTCTCGTTAGTATAGTCATGCGGCAACTTGCTGACACCTACCCTTACCCCGAAATGACCGGCAGAAGGAGAACACCATGAACTGGCGCAGCCGTGAGGTGCTGCAACGCCCGGATTATGCCATGCACCGGGCACTGTACAAATCCATGGGTTACAGCGACTACGACCTGGATCGTCCCATCATCGGCATAGCCAATTCGGGGAATCGCATCGTTCCGGGTCATTACAATCTGGACCTCGTCTCGGAGTATGTGCAGCAGGGCATTCTGCAGGCAGGCGGCACTCCGGTCGAATTCGGGGTGATCGCTGCCTGTGACGGCGTTGCCCAGGGCCACACCGGCATGCACTACATCCTGCCGACGCGCGACCTGATCGCCAACGATATCGAGCTCATGATGCAGGCCCACCGGCTCGATGCCGTGGTGTTGCTGGGTTCGTGCGACAAAATCGTTCCGGGTATGCTCATGGCTGCCGCCCGCCTGGATCTCCCGGCCATTCTCGTCGCCGGAGGGCCCATGGAAGGTGGCTGCATGTTCGACGATCGCGCCGCCGACACCACCTCCCTGACCGAGGGGCTGGGCATGCTCAAGGAGGGACGAATCGGGCTGGACGAGTATCTGGAACTGGAAGACCGGGCCACGCCCACGTGCGGTTCGTGCTCTTTTCTGGGCACGGCCAACACCATGTGCTGCATGGCGGAAGCCCTGGGCATGTCGCTGCCGGGCAGCGCCACCATACCCGCCACCCGGGCCGAACGGCTGCGCGTCGCTCAGTCTTCCGGACGCCGGATCGTGGACATGGTGCGCGAAGGTCACCATGCCCGCCGGATCATCAATTCGGCGGGACTGGAAAACGCCATCCGCCTCGGCGCGGCCATCGGCGGATCCACCAACATGGCGTTGCATTTTCCCGCCATCGCCTATGAAGCTGAATGCGACATCGGCATGGATGAACTCGAGCGACTCTGCAGCACCACGCCGTATCTGGCCCGCATGAATCCGGCGGCGGCTCCCAATGTCCCGGATTTTCACGCAGCCGGAGGGGTGCCGGCAGTGATGCGCGAACTGCTGCCACTGCTCCACGGCGAGGCGCTTACCGTCACCGGACGCACCGTGGCGGAAAACGTGGCCAAGGCTCAGGCCACGGATGATCGTATCATCCGCTCATTGAGCGCACCGTGGTCCGCCGGTGGCGCCCTGGCTGTCCTGCGGGGCAACCTGGCCCCGGACTCCGCCATCACCAAACCGGCCGCCATTCATCCGGACATGCAGACCTTCTCGGGCCGGGCTATATGTTTCGATGGAGAGGAAATGGCCATAGAGGCTATCATGGATGGCAAGGTCCAGGCCGGCGAGGTCGTCGTCATCCGGTACGAAGGCCCCAAGGGGGGGCCGGGGATGCGCGAGATGTACACCGCCATGAAACTGCTGTACGGCCGTGGGCTGGCGCTGAAAACCGCGGTAGTCACCGACGGCCGCTTCTCGGGCACGAACAATGGCTGCTTCGTGGGTCACGTGTCGCCGGAGGCTGCCGCCGGAGGCCCCATCGCCGCGGTCCGGGATGGCGACCGCATCGCCATCGACATACCGCAGCGGAGCCTCCATCTGGAGATCCCGGAGCTCGAGATCCAGAAGCGTCTCGAAACCTGGAAACGACCCGCTCCCAAGTTCACCCGTGGCTATCTGGCATTGTATTCCCGTCTAGCCGAATCCGCCGACAAGGGAGCGGTGATCCGCCACCGTATTCCGTAACCGTCTTTGGCTGCAGTGCATTCCAGTCCTTCGCGGATCGCATCCGTGATGACGCCGGCTGTTCTGGCTGCCGGCGTCATCGCCCCTCGCCGGCGGCAGCGTTCCGCGTGTATCACAGTCCGGCCCTCCGGAAAGGCCATCACCCATGAGTTGGCTGGAGTTCAGCGACGATACCTACCGCAGCGAACCCCGCAGCATACCTCTGCGGGCCAGGCTATGCCCTTCGCTCTCCCTGTACCTGCCCTTCCTGCGCATCGTACTGCACGCCAACCGATGCGCCAGACAGAAACGCTTCGACGATGATCAACTGTGCCGCAGCACACTTGCCTGTTTCAGATTGCTGGAACGGCTGGGCATTGCCATAGAGGTCACCGGCATCAACCACATCCGCGATCTGAACTCATCGTGCGTGATCATCGCCAACCACATGAGCGCTCTGGAAACGGTGGTCTTGCCCATCATCATACATCCCTTTCGCCCGCTCACCTTCATCGTCAAACAGAGCCTGCTCACGTACCCGGTGTTCGGTCCGATCATGCGAGCCCTGAACCCCGTCGCCGTGAGCCGCACGCATCCCCGGCAGGACCTGAAAAAAGTGCTGGAGGAGGGATCGGACAGAGTTCGCCAGGGGCTGTCCATCGTCGTCTTTCCACAGACCACCCGCACCACCTCCTTTGATCCCTCCCGGTTCACCAGCCTCGGCGTAAAGCTGGCGCACCGCGCCGGCGTCCCGGTGGTGCCGCTGGCCCTGAAAACCGATGCCTGGGGCAACGGCAAGTATCTGAAGGATTTCGGCCCGGTCGATCCCTCCAAGGAAGTACGTTTCGCCTTCGGCCCTCCCATGACGGTGCAGAAACGCGGTGCAGAGGAACAACAGGCAACCGTCGATTTCATTCAGCAATGCCTGCAGGAATGGAGCACCGCGCCACAAGCCGGCGCCGTGTCCCCGTGTGCACCGCAAGGCTGAACCGCGCCAGCATTTCGGTTGCCGGTCATCGGGCAGCCCTTCCACCCTGGGCCCGGCTGCCTCTTGATGCTGCGGGATAGTACCCCCATATTCTTGAAGACGGTTTTAATCCACGCAGACGGTTTTTATCCACGCAGTCGCTTTTGATGCACGCTTTTGTCCGCCTCGATCATCCTCAGCAGTGATTCCTGACGATTACTGCACCGCACAGGCTCGCGGCCATCATTCGACCCCGGGTTATCAAGGAGTTTGCCGGTGCCACGACACTCACACACATGCCGTTGTTCGTATATGCGCCATGCCGCCAGATTCCTGCGTCTAGCCGGTTCGTTACGGCCCGCCAGCCTGGGTATCCTGCTGTTCGGTGTTTTGTTGTTGGCGGACAGCAGCCCGGGATGGGCCCAGGCCAAGGAGCGCATCACCTTTCGCGCCGCCGCGCTGCCCAACCCCACGGACATGGATGTCAGCGCCATAGCGCAACGCGCCGTGGTCCGCGCCTTTCTGGAACAGTATCCGCAATACCATGTGGAACCCTTCCAGATGCCGGCCATCGAGGGCAGTGCCATGGATACCGGCCCCCTGATGGGCATCGCCTCCGGGCATCCCCCGCATGCCATATACGTCAACTTCCGGCAGTCCTCCAGCTACATCAACCATGGTTTCCTCGAGCCTCTGGAGGAACTGCTGGCCCGGGTGAACAGCCCGGATCCACAGACCCGGCAGGCGGGTCCGGATGGTGAATGGCTGGCCGACCCCTCTCCGGAAGAGATCGCGGCAAGCTTGCAGACAATCCGTGACCGTGTGGTCGAACCGGTATGGCCGGTGATGTACAGGAGAGCGGACGTGCAGAAGAAGGGGATCCCACCGGGCAAGCATGTGTGGGCCATGCCCACCGACGTTCTGGTCAAGGCGCTGCTGTATCGCAAAGACCTGTTCCAGCAAGCCGGGCTGGATCCGCGCCGCCCTCCGGACAATTGGGATGAACTGCTGGAATACGCCCGCCAGATCACGACCCTTCCCAACGTGCATGGTATTACCTTTGCCGGCGGCCCCACCATCAGTTGGGGCATATACAGCTTCATGGTGGCCAATGGCGCGCGGTACATGCAACAGAACGAAGAAGGCGAGTGGCACGCGGCCTTCAATACGCGCGAGGCTGCCGAAGCCATCTACTACACCATGCGGCTGGTCAACGAGCCGTTCGAGCACGAAGGCAGAACCCATACCGGCGCCGCCTATGTGGGTATCGTCGGCAGCGACGCCGCCCTGCGGTGGAACCGCGGCCAGATCGGCATGCAGTTCACCACGTTGAACCGTGAGATGCTGGCCACGCTCAATCCGGAACTGGTGGGCATAGCTCCCATTCCCCGTTCGCCCAAGGGCACGCGCGGCGGCGAGCTCAACAGCCGCATGCTGGGGGTCTTCAGACAAACAACACCGGAACAGAAGATCGCCGTGATGCGCTACATCTGGTTCATCACCGGAGAAGAAGCCCAGCGCATCCGCACCCGGGTCTACGTCGATAACGGATACGGGCGCTTCGTAAACCCGGACATTCTGGAGAAATTCGGCTATCACGATATCCTGCGGCGAGTTCCGCCCGGCTGGCGCGAGACCTTCGAGACTTCCCTGCGAACCGGGGTCCCGGAACCGTATGGCCGCAATACCCAGTTCATCTACCGCAACGTTTCCGAGCCCATCAACCGCGCCCTGCAACAGCCGCTGCTCAGGTTGCCCAGGGAAGAAGCCCTGCGCCGTATCGAAGAAACGCTGGATTACTACGCCGACAGGGTGGACCGCTACATGCTCGGTGAACTGTCCGAGGAGGAGTGGGCCCGGCGCCGCGCCGTCGGCTTCTCCGTGTTGACCTTCATCATCGTCGTCTTCACCGGCTCGCTGGTGTGGGTCTGGCGCGCCTTCACCCGCGCCGAGAGAGAGGGTCCCTCAAAGCGAACTTGGTGGTATTACCGCAAAGCCTACCTGCTGATCGCACCAGCACTGGCCGTCGTGCTGCTCTGGCAATACCTCCCGGTCATCATGGGAGCGCCACTGGCGTTATTCGATTACGAACTGGTCATCCACAGCGCCTTCGTGGGTATCGACAACTTCGCCACCGTGCTGTACGACGAACGATTCTGGGCCTCTCTGGCCCGCACCTTCTACTGGGTGCTGCTTACCGTCGGACTGGGTTTCTGGCCGCCCATCATGGTCGCCATCCTGCTGGACGAGATTCCCACCGAAACGCTGAAGTATTTCTTCCGCACGGTCTTCTACCTGCCCACCGTCGTCAGCGGAGTCATCATGGTCTTCCTTTGGCGACAGCTCTACGAGCCATCGGAGTCCGGCTTCTTCAACCAGCTGCTGCTGCTGCTCAACGACCTGGGGCCGGTGGGCGGGACGGCGATCAAGCTGCTCGCTATGGGGATATGGTTTTCTCTCATCGGTCTGCTCTATGCCGCCGCATACCAGCTGCGCGAACTCAGCTGGCCGGTGCGCGGCGCCGTGGCGGCCTTCGCCACCGCCCTGCTTGGTACCACGCTGTGGCCCGTCGTCAGCGCCTATCGCGGCCCTTCGCCGCTGGAGATCGAGGCCCTTGGACTGGACCCCTCCCAGGTCAGCGGCTTATCCGGCGTGCTGACGTTTCTAACCGGCCTGGTCGGCAGTTTCAACATCCAGCCGCTCGGTTGGCTCGAGGACCCGGATCTGGCCATGCTCTGCGTGGTTCTGCCCACGGTATGGGCCATGGCCGGCCCCGGCTGCATCATCTACCTCGCAGCGATGAAAACCGTGCCCGAGGAACTCGTCGAAGCCGCCACCATCGACGGGGCAACCATCCTGCAGAAAATCGCCTACATCACCCTGCCACGGGTCAAATTTCTCATTCTGATCCAGCTCGTAGGGGCCATCGTCGGCGCTTTCAAGGGCGGTACCAACTTCATCCTGGCCATGACCGGCGGTGGTCCAAGCGGAGCCACGCGCGTCCTGGGCATGGATATCTTCGAGCGCAGCTTCATGGAACTGCAATATGGCGTAGGAGCAGCCATGGCCTGGATCCTGGGGGCTTTGGTCATCGTGCTCACGGCTTACCAGCTCAAGCGTATGTCCAGGGCGGAATTCGCCACCGCGGACACCAAGTGAGACTGACAGCAGGTAAGGTTGACTGATCGTATGACACCCCTGAAGGAACGGGAATTCACATGTCGGTATTGACCAAGGTAGAGGCCAAAAGTACCAAGGGCATCCTCTTCCAGAGCGGGGTGTTTCTGGCCCTGGTAATCGGGGGCGTGACGATGGTCTACCCCTTTCTGCTCATGGTATCCGGTTCGCTGCGCAGCGACATGGATGCGGCTGACCTGGACCTGGTGCCGGACTACATGACCCAGGACCAGGTACTGGTCCGCAAATTCCTGGAAACCAAATACAACTACGATGTCGCCAGCATGAACCGGATGCGCGGGTACCAGGATTACAGCTTCCGGCTGGCCACGCTGCCGGACCGCATCGTGCCGCAACGCGTCGAGGACCTGCAGCGTTTCGTCCAGACGCATGAGATACCGGATCACTGGTGGATGCTGGGCGGTACGGAACTGTACCAACGCACGGCTTCGGCCAACCTGACCCGCTTTACCGACCGGGTCAGGGAGCGGTATGCGGACGACCTGGCCGCGCTGGGGCAGGATCTGGGTTCACCGTTGCGGCGTTGGGCCCAGTTGAGCATGCGCTTTCCCGAATGGACCCTGCAGCGCTACAACTACGAGCCTTCTCCGTACCATGAGGAATACTTCGCCCTCCTGCACGAACGCCCCCTGGCCGAACGTGCCTTCGTCTCCGTGACCGGGACCTTCCTGGAGAATATCATCTCTCCGGAGTATGGCACAGACAGAGTGGACGAGTACAACCTGGCCCACGTTCAGCCCATAGAATGTTTCACGCAGTATGCGCTGCCCCGAAGGGTGCCGGATACCCGTCAGACTACCCTGCGTCAGGAATGGTTGCTGTTCGTAGGGGAAGTACTCAACTCCTCGTATGTCCGGACGGACGCCGGCGATGCGGACTTTCAAGCGTTTCTGAACCGCAGATACGGCGACATCGACCTGCTTAACGAGCGTTGGAACACCAGCTACCCCGGTTTCAGCGCCGTATCCATACCCGGAGAGCACAGCTGGATACCCGCCGCCGTACGCCAGGATTTCGGCGAATTCCTGCTCGAACAACCCCCCGAATCGCTGTATCTGGTCGGTCCCGAGTATACCTGGCGGGAATGGTTGCGCGCCGAATACGGCAGCCTGGAAGCCCTCAATCGGGCCCACGAAGCAAGCTACGCCTCCTTTGTTCACATACCGATACCCATGCCCATGCTGGAATACCAGCATGTGCTCGACAACACCAGGAGCCTGCGCTGGGAATACGCGCTGCGCAATTTCCGTAACGTCCTCACCGAAGTGGTGGTACAAGGACGGCCCTTCGTCAACACCATGATCTTCGTAGGTTTGTCGCTGATCCTCACCCTGACGCTGCAGCCGCTGGCCGCGTATGCCCTGTCGCGGTTTCAGCCGCGCGGAATGTGGAAGATCATCCTCATATTCATGGCCACCATGGCCTTCCCGCCCATGGTCGGCATGATCCCGCAGTTCCTCATACTGCGGCAGTTGAACCTGCTGAACACGTTCGTGGCGCTGGTACTGCCGGTCATCGTCAATGGCTACCTGATCTTCCTGCTCAAAGGCTTCTTCGACTCGCTGCCTCAGCACCTGTACGAAGCAGCGCTCATAGACGGCGCCAGCGAGTTACGCATGTTCTGGGAAGTCACCATGGCGCTGAGCAAACCCATTCTCGCCGTGGTGGCCCTGCAGACCTTCCGGCATGCCTGGATGATGTTCATGTACCCGTTGCTGGTCGCCCCCCAGGAGGAAATGCACGTGCTGGCGGTCTGGCTGCATCAGTTTCAACAGCAGGCGCCGACCTCCGCGGTCTTCGCGTCTATCGTGGTGACCAGCCTGCCCACCCTGGCCATATTCCTCTTCACCCAGCGCACGATCATGCGCGGTATCGCTGTGCCGTCGGAGAAATAGGGCGGTTCTCTATCATTGCACTCGGCGGAATGGCTCCCGGCTGGAAGGAATCAGGGACTGGGACCGTCGGTTGATTCTTGTCAGGTTACCCGGATTTTCGGCGGGCTTGCAGCGGGTGCCGGTGCCACCGGGGTTTAATCGGGTTCCGCTATCCGTTTCCAGGGCCAGATTGGCCACTTTCTTGTATGATGCTGGGCTTCAGCCTGCCCGGAGACCAGATGCAGGCAAACTTGGGAGGAACATTATGAGCAACGATCCTCAGCGCATCGTCGTCTTTGGAGCTGCCGGCTGGGTGGGACGCGCCGTGTTGGCCAGTCTCGCGGAGCGGCACACGGTACGCGCCGTGGATATCGGACCGGAGGCCTGGAAGGCGTACGAGGATATCGACGGCGCATGGGAGGGCGAGGTGGTTCACGGTGATATCGCCGATTATGAGCACGTCAGCGCCGCCATCCAGGACATGGATGCCATCGTCCATGCCACCATCCTGGGCGGCGGGGTCCGCGGGAGCGGCTACCAGACCAACGACGATCGTCCCTGGCTGGTGAACCTCAAAGGCATGTGGAACGTGCTCGAGGTGGCGCGGCAGCAGGAAATCCGGCGCATCGTGCATATCGGTTCCTGTCAGGTCCAGCACCCCGGCGGAGTCTTTTTCGACGCTGACGTGCGCCGCCCGGACGGCTCACCGTACGCGGTGAGCAAGCGGCTGCAGGAAGAGATGTGCCGGCAGTTCCACGCAGCTTTCGGCCTGTCCATAGTCGTGCTGCGCCCCTGCTCGATCGTCGACAGCCACCTGGGCATCACCAAGTATCGCAAACCGCTGGAGCAACAAGGAGTCAGTGCCGTCTGTCGGCACGACCTGGCCGAAGCCTGCCGGCTGGCAATCGAAAAAGAGGATATCGGTCTGGAGGTACTGCATACGGCCGGACTGCCGGAGGCGGATCAGTACTGCAACGCCGCCCGGGGGCGCCAGGTGCTGGGCCTGGAGTACCGTGGCGATCTGCGGCGGTTCCCGGAGTGATCGCGGCGGCCTGGACATGAATCCCATTCGCGCGGTGCAAGTTGCGCGGGTTGTGTGCGCGACAACAGGCTACTTCAGGCGAAGCTGGATATCCGGCGCAGACGCGGCACGGAGTCCAGCAGGACGCCGACCAGTCGATCCACGTCGGACGCCGTGCTGTCCTTGCCCAGCGAGATGCGGACGGCGCCCTGGGCCAGGCGCGGCTCCACACCCATGGCCAGCAGCACGTGGGACGGTTCAGGTTCGTGCGTGGTGCAGGCGGATCCGGTGGCCGCGCAGATGCCGTGCAGATCCAGGTCCAGGATGACGGCTTCCCCGTCCACCCGGGCGAAGCTCAGATTGCTGGTATTCGGCACGCGCGATGCTCCGGCACCATGAACATGGACACCATCCAGTTGGGCACCCAGGGCGTCCTCCAGACGCTGGCGCAGAACCTCCAGGCGCCGGCCTTCCGTCTCCAGGCTTTCCAGCACGATGCGCAGAGCGGCGCTCAGACCGACGATACCCGCCACGTTCTCTGTGCCAGCGCGCCGGGACTGCTCGTGGTGCCCGCCGGTAATCGGCGACAAGAGCGGTGTCCCTCTCTTGATGTAGAGCGCCCCTGAGCCCTTGGGACCATATATCTTGTGGGCTGTCAAGGTGAGTAGGTCCACGCCCCAGTCACCCACGTCTACGGGCACTTTGCCCACCGCCTGGACGGCGTCCGTATGGCACAACGTACCCGCTGCATGCGCCACGGCGGCGATCTCGCGGATGGGTTGTATCACCCCGGTCTCGTTGTTGGCCGCCATGATGCTGACCAGCACCGTATCCGGGCGAATACAGCGGCCCACCTGGTCCGGGTCCACGCAGCCGGAAGCATCCACGCCGACGCAGGTGACATCCAGTCCGTCCGCCTGCAGCGCTTCTGCCGTACGCAATACCGCGTGATGCTCCACCGCCGACGTGACGATGTGCCGGCCTTTTTCCCGCAGTGCATGCGCGACACCGCGCAACGCCAGGTTGTCCGCTTCCGTACCGCCCCCCGTAAAGACGATCTCGTCCGGCTGGGCTCCGAGGCACACGGCCACATCCCGCCGAGCCTGCTCGAGCGCCTGACGGGCATCCCGCCCCAGCTGGTAGTAACTGGAAGGATTGCCGAAACGAAGGGTCAGGAACGGAACCATGGCCTCCAGCACATCCTCGTGCAGGGGCGTGGTTGCGTTATAGTCGAAGTAGATCACCGGTTCAGGAAACCGTTGGGTCCGAGGCCTCAGTGGATTTTTCCATGTAGTCCACCACTGCGGCATGCAGGGCGTTGATTCCCAGCAGCGAACAGTGGCGCTTGTTCTCCGGCACTCCACCCAATGCCGTGACGACCTCGTCATCCGTCAGCTTCAGGGCCTCATCGACGCTCTTGCCGCGAGCCAGCTCCGTGGTCATGCTGCTGGTGGCAATAGCCCCCGGACACCCATACGAACGAAAACGGATGTCCACTATGCGCTCGTCTTCCACCTTGATCCACAGTTTCATCTGGTCGCCGCACAGCGGATCCCCGATGACGGCGTACCCATCCGCTTCTTCTGTTGTCATATCCCCGACATTGCGCGGATCCGTAAAATGGTCGATCACTGCCTCCGTGTAGTACAGTACCGGCCCTGACATCTGCGGTGCCGCCGCGGCCTGCGTCTGTTGGGTAGCCGCGGCCGGCTGGTCTTCCTTCATCCGTTTACGCAGCAGCTGCTCGACCTTGTCAGCCAGCCTGTCCGTCCAGTCCATCTATACCCGCCTCACCCGCATCGCTGTATCGGAACCGGGGCCATACCAGGTAGAACGTATGCCCCAACTGTCATATCCATCAACAAATAACGGATGCGACGGGCTGTGTCAACGGTCGATGGCTGTTCGTCGCCCGATGGACTGCGGCAGCCGGCTGCGCGCCGGTCCCGCATCCAGGCGGCACCGGAGACTTCCGTTCCGGCATGCTGCTGGTCATGAGGTGACCGACCCACGATCGTCCAGGCGGCGACCCGGATCGGACCGCCGCCTGGCACTGCTAAAAACAGGGATCAGCCACCCCGAGCCCTACTGGGCCGGCTGATCTTCCGGCTCAGGCGTGTCATTCAGAGCTTCCAGACGTTCCTGCAGGTAGCTCAACTGCGACTGCAGTCCCGCCAACTGCTGTTCCAGAGCCTTGCGCTCCTGCTGCCGTGACATCTGCGGCACGCCCTCAGGGGGTACGTCAGCAGGGGTCGCAGGCGGCGGTGCCCAGCCATAGGCCCCGGCGGAGTATCCTGCTCCACCCCGCCCGCGGCGCCAGGCCATGCCCCGGCCACCGCCGCGTCCGTATCCCCTGCCGTACCCGCAACCGGGCGCCGAATTGGCGTAACCCGGTACCGGGTACCCGGCACAGGATCCAGCAGCCCTTCCGGTCATCGGTCCCGCTCCCACGGGCCCGGTTCTGTCTCCGCGTGGCATGATTGCCCTCCTTGGTTTTGGTTACTGGTACCTGGAGTGATTCGTGGACTGGCCGGATGACTCCAGTGACATGACCGGCCAGTGATGCACCCATTCAACGATCACACCCCCTCCCATGCCGCCCGCGCCCATGGCCGTGGCCTCCACGCCCCGGACCGGTGGTGGCTCCCGGCGGCACCGTGCTGCTGATCTGATCCGATCCGCAGGCCGCACAAGCCCGCGGTGGCGCGCTCCGCCCGGGTACCTCCCAGCGCCTGCCGCAGCGACCGCACTGGAAACCAGCGGCATCTCCCAGATGCACCGCACCACCCTGGAAAACAAGCGCCTTACCGTGAAACAACGCGTCCGCCACCTTGGCCCGGGCCTGGGCCAGCAGACGCCCGAACGTGGGCCTGCTGATCCGCATACGCGCTGCCGCCACTTCATGATAGAGCCCCTCCAGATCAGCCAGCCGAATGGCTTCCAACTCGTCCAGCCCCAGAACCACCGTCTGCAGTGTCCGGGCCGGTACGCCGCTGGGCTTGAATGAGACCACCTGGGGTCCGCCCTGGATGAAGCGGGTTTTCGGCGGGCGCGGCATGACGTGTCCTCCTTCTCGTTCAAATCGCTCATTTATGAACATATGCTCATTACGAAGCTTTGTCAAGGGGTATACCAACACGCCGTCTGGATGGCATTGAGGGCGGACCACAGCCCTTGCCACGAAGGCGAGGTCTGGCGATTATTGGGTCAGCCCGGAAGCCGGGAACGGTGACAGCGGGCGGTCCATTCACGGCCTGAAGCTCGTGCACGGCCTGAAGCTCTGTGATTCCACCTCCGCGGCGCTCCGGCGATAGAAGCCGCATCCAGCGCCTTTGGCGCCAAAGTATCCCGGGTTATCTCCGGTCCGGAAGCCGGTTACCGGGCGTGGTCCCGTGTGCCGGAAGCCCTGCCGGAATTTTGCCGGAAGCAAGGAGATCGATCCATATGGTGGTAGTTGCGTCGGTCATCACACTGGTACTGGCGGCGGTAATCATAGTCGGCATCCTGCGCCGCGGCAGACCGGGAAAGGCGCTGGAATATTCCTACTCCTTCGACGAAGGAGAGCCATACCGGCACCGCTGGGGGTTTACCGATACCCAGTTCGTCTTTGATGCCCCGCGTCGAATCCGGGTCACCGGCAGCCGCTACCCCATCTCAGGCACGGTTATGCCGGAGTTCGTTCCGTTTGCGGAGGAGGTTCTGCAGGTACCCATCCGTCCCGAGGATGCCGAGTCCGAGCTCCGGTACGAACACCTGCCAGCGCCGGTTGGCGATGATGGTTTCCTGCGGGCCCTGAACGCCGTGCTCGACGCAGGTCAGATCTGCCAGGATGACCAGGATCGCCTGGCCCACAGTCATGGGCAACTCAGCGTCGACGAAGTTTACCGGCTCCTGTACGACAGCCCCCCGGAGCGGCTTGCCGATGTGGTCCTGTATCCAGAGAACGAAGATCAAGTCCGTCACATCGTCCGGCTGGCCGGCACCCACCAGGTCGTCCTGGTCCCCTACGGCGGCGGCACCAATGTCAGCGGCGCCCTCACCCTCCCCGTCGCGGAGCGGAGGCACATCGCCGTGGTTGACATGCGCCGGATGAACCGCATCCTGTGGGTGGACGAAGACAACCTGCAGGCCGGCGTCGAGGCCGGCATACTCGGCATGACCCTGGAGCGCGAGCTGCTGGAACGCGGGTATACCTCGGGCCATGATCCGGACAGCGTGGAACTGTCCACCCTTGGAGGCTGGATATCCACCCATGCCAGCGGCATGAAGAAAAACCGCTACGGCAACATCGAGGATATCGTCATCGAGGCCACGGTGGTTACGCCCACCGGTGCGATCGAAATGCACCATCCCACCCCGCGCAACTCGGTGGGGGTTCAGCCCAAGTATTTCCTCTTCGGCAGCGAGGGCAACTTCGGCATCATCACCCGCGCCGTGCTCAAAATCCACCCCAAACCGCAGGCCCAGCAGTATGGCTCGCTGGTGTTCCCCACCTTCGAGCGCGGCGTGGCGTTTCTCAAGGAATTGCGCCAGCGGCAGGGGGTTCTGCCGGCCAGCATTCGGCTGGTCAATAATTTCGAGTTCCGCTTTGGCCAGGCACTCAAACCGGAAGCAAGGCGTTGTCGCAGGATCGTCACCGCAGTGCAGAAATTCGTGCTTCTGAAGATTCTGGGCTTTCGGCCGCTGGAGATGTGCGCCTGCACCATCCTGATGGAAGGCACCCCGGCGGAGGTGCGCCATCAGCGGCGCGTGGTGTTCAGTACGGGCAAGAAATACGGCGGTGTCAGCGGCGGCTCCAGCAACGGCAAGCGCGGGTACATGCTCACTTTCGCCATCGCCTATATCAGGGAGTTCTTCAACCAGTTCCACATCATCGGCGAGACATTCGAGACGACGGTACCCTGGAACCGCATTGGACCGGTAACCAGCGCCGCGGAAAAGGCCTTGTTCGAGCAGTGCCGGACGCATGGGGTGGAAGGCCGTCCTTATCTGTCCTACCGCGTCACCCAGACCTACCAGACCGGCGTCTGTGTCTATTTTACCATGGGTTTCAGCGGGCGTAACCTGGCGGATCGAACCCGTGTGTATCATGCCATCGAACAGCACATCCGTCAGACCATCCTGGATAACGGCGGCTCGCTGTCTCATCACCACGGTATCGGCAAGATCCGCCAGGGTTTTCTGGACCAGATCCAGACACCCAACAGCATCGCCGTAGTGCGTCAGCTGAAGCTGGCCATGGATCCGGCCAATATCTTCGCCATCGCCAACAATGTGTGCACCAGCACGGACAAGCCCGCTGACGAGGACTGAATGAGCCCCGGCCAGAAACCGCCGTCCGTACCGGCTGAATACCGCGGCCGCACTATCGTGATCACCGGCGCTTCATCTGGACTGGGGGCCCGTCTGGCTACCGAGTTCGCCGCTCTGGGCGCAGATTTGGCGCTTCTATCTCCGGAGGCCGAAAAGCAGGAAGCCGTGGCAGCGCGCTGCCACGCTGCGGGAGCCCGTGCCCTGTCGGTCACCGGTGACGTGACAGTGCCGGAAGACTGCCAGCGTCTGCTCGCCTCAACCGTGGCGGAGTACGGTCGAGTGGATTACCTGATTGCCAATGCAGGTATCAGCATGTGGTCGCGTTTCGAGGATGTGGAGGACCTCAACGTGTTCCGTCGCCTGATGGAAGTCAACTACCTGGGGGCGTTGCACTGCGTTCACTTCGCCCTGCCGGAGCTGCGTAAAACCAGTGGCATGATCGTGGTGATATCGTCCATCCAGAGCAAGATCGGAGTCCCGCTACACACGGGGTACGTCGCCTCCAAGCACGCTCTGCAGGGGTTTTGCGAAACCCTCCGCATGGAGCTGGAAGGCAGTGGTGTGGATATCCTCACGGTGATGCCGCATTGGTTGCGCGGTACGGAGCTGCGCGATCATGCCTTCGGGGGAGACGGCCGCCAGCTGGGCCGTTCGTCGCGCGGTCACAGCCGTGAGTCGGTACCTTTGGATGATGCGGTCCACGCCATCATCCGGTCCATCCGCCGGCGCCGGCGCACGCTGATCATTCCATGGAAGCTCAAGGCGCTGCTGGTGCTCAACCTGCTCTGGCCCAGGCTGGCCGAATCCATCGTCAAGGGAGCGGTCAGGAAACAGAATCATTGAGCAGAAAGGGGCAACCTTCCAACGCAGGTAGTACACCGTTGCAGAAATAATGGTGCTTACCGTGCTACTCATGCGGCGCGCCTGTGGGCGTTCCGGTCGCAGCGTGCAAGCCCATTGCCACAGCTTTACAAGTCACTATAGTTACGACTATATAGTTACGACCATGGGCGCCGGCTGCAGGTTGGCCCTGGACGCACCGTGAGCCGGGTACCGGGAGGAGGCGCACTGCCCCGGTCACGGGCGCCGAAACAAAAAACTCTCGGTGGACAAAAATCCGCGGTGGACAACGACCCACGGTAGGCAAAAACCCGCGGTGGGCAAAAAATGCACGGTGGCGCAGGCAACGGATCATCGCGCGAACAGACCCGTCAGGCAGATCATCATGACTACCGCACCGGCACAACCTGAAAAATAAGGCCAGGCAGGTAAAAAACATGACCACGGCACACGCGTACGCTTTTGATGCACATGCGCCCGTTGTTCCAACCGCGCCAGCCGTCGCTACGTTGGCCCGGTTGGGCGAACACCTGGCAGCCGGTTTTTTCGAGGCACCGGCCCAGTCCATCGTCCAGCGCATGGGCAGGGCTCTGCGGCGTCATCTGGAGAATCGTGAGGCTCCTGTCTGGGAGGACCACCTGTTGTACCCGGGCGGCCGGTACAACATCTGGGAGGGAGGGCGCATCGTCACCTTTCAATACTCCCGCTCCCTGCATTACGACGCCCGCGTCTGCCAGGAATTGCGCCAGAACCATCCGGACACCGCCTTGGACCTGAAGGCACTGCACCGGTGTCTGTGCGACTACCCGATGGTCGGCGCTCCCATATCGCCCGAGTTCCGCCTGGGCGGCGCCGGGTACACCCACAGCATTCCGAATTTCGGCCGGATTGCCCGTGAAGGGCTGGACCGCTATCAGGAACGCATAGGCCAGTGCCTGGAGCGGGCCCGTGCCCGGAAGGACGATGAGGCCATCAATCTGTGCACCGCACTCATCGACGTTCTAGCCGGAGTGCGCGCCTGGCACGCGGCCTGTCTGGCACACCTGGAGAGCGCCCCGGACCCCGGTGACGCGCGCCCAGGTGTGACCAGCGGCGGCTCCCCGCGGCAGCAGTTGCTGGCCGCCCTGCGGCGTGTGCCGTTCAGTCCGGCCCGCAACCTGTTCGAAGCCCTGGTCTGCGCCAACTTCGTGTACTACCTGGATGGCTGCGACAGTCTGGGCCGCATCGACCAGGACCTGGGCTCGTACTACGACCAGGACCTCGCCGGCGGCAGGCTTACGGAAGAGGATGGAACCCGGCTGGTACGCGCGCTGTGGGAAAACGTGGACGCCAACTCGGGCTGGAATGTAGCGCTGGGCGGTTCCAACGGGGAGGGCAAGCCGGCCTACAACGGCTTCACCCGGGCCGGTTTACGGGCGGCCCGGTCCATTCGCCGGCCCAATCTGGCCCTGCGCCTCCGCCGCGACACACCGCGCGACATCCTGGATCTGGCCCTGGATGCCATCGCCACGGGTTGCGGTATTCCCGCCCTGTACAGCGAAGAAGGATATCAGTTGGCCCTGCGCCGGGCGCACCTGAATATCCGTCAGGAGGACCTGGCGGATTTCGCCTTCGGGGGATGCACCGAAACCATGATGCACGGCACCTCCAACGTGGGTTCGCTGGATGCCGGGATCAACCTGCCGCAGATCCTCACCCGGACCCTGGAACGGGAGCTGCCCGTGGCGGACCGGTTCGATGCCCTGCTGAACGCGTATTACGCCGATCTACGCCACGCCATAGCTCGGCTCGTGGCCGAGGTCAACGCCGACCAGGAAGCCAAGGCCCAGTGGCAGCCGCAGCCGATCCGGTCTCTGCTGGTCGACGACTGCATCGATGCGGGCGTGGAGTTCAATGCCGGTGGGGCGCGTTACAACTGGAGCGTGGTCAACGTAGGTGGCCTGGCCAATGTGGCGGATTCGCTGGCCGCGGTGCGCCGGCTGGTGTTCCAGGAACAGATGCTGACGGGCACGGACCTGCGGGACGCTCTCCGGGCGGACTTCGCCGGCCATGAGGCGCTCAGGGAAAAGCTGGCCAACTGTCCCCGTTTCGGCAACGATGACCCGGAAGCGGACGAGCTGGCCGCGTCGGTGTCCCGCTTCGTCTTCACCGATCTGCGCCGGTACGCCCCATGGCGCGGTGGTCGCTTCCTGCCGGCCTGTCTGATGTTCGTCACCTATGCCGGCGCCGGCGAAAGCGTCATGGCCACGCCAGACGGCCGTTTCGCCGGCGCGCCGATCGCCGACAGCGCCGGGCCATATCAGGGACGAGACCACCACGGCCCGACGGCCATGCTGCGCTCCGTGACGCGCATCACCCACGATCTGGCCCCCGGAACGCTGGTCGTAAACGCACGCTTCGCACGCTCCATGCTGCAGGAGCCGGAGCAGCGCGAACGCTTGATCGGTCTCATCCGCACCTATTTCGACCTGGGCGGCATGCAGTTGCAGATCAACGTGGTGGACCAGGCCGTCCTGCGCGAGGCCATAGACCATCCGGAGCGGCACCAGGATCTGGTGGTACGCGTGGGTGGTTACTCCGAGTATTTCAACCGGCTTTCACCGGCGCTCAAGGCGTCGCTGCTGGAACGCACGGAGCATTGCTGACCCGGACGACCTGAACCTCACCACCACCGGACCCTGGTGCCATTCCTCCCGACATTCCGGCCGGACGCGGGCGCCGTGGCCATTACTATGGACACTCCGGCCGGACACAAGCGCCACGGCCAGTGCTGCGGACACTCAGGCCGGACGCGGGCGCCTTGGCCATGGCTGCGGACACTCCGGCTGGACGGTCAATCGGTCGACATGCGGAAATCCAGGTGCTCCGGTACCGGAAACTCGCGCCGGACCCGAGCGCGCAGCGCGTCGTCCACGGCCACCCCTTCCTGCCGGCTGAGCTTCTGTTCGTGCAGACCGAACCACAGATGAGACAGTGACCGCTCGCCTTCACGCAGATCGTCGATGACCAGCTTCTCGTTCAGGATGGCTTCCACCCGGTCCAGGTCTCCCGTGGCCAGAGCGGCCTGCCCCTCCAGCAAGCGTATGCGGCCCGCCGTGCGCACGGATTCGGGTAACGCATCACGCACCAGATCCAACCACTCCTGAGGACGTTCAGCCTGGATGAGGAAACTGCCGCACTCGACGGCCAGCGGAAACAGCTGCGGCCGCTGGCGGCAAGCCTCGACGTACAGCGTCGCGGCGTCTCCGGTGCGATTTTCCTCCCTGGCCAGTACGGCCAGGTTACGCCGCGCCCAGGGCGTCTCCCGTCTGGCCAGTGACTGCTCCCAGGCCGCGCGCGCGCCGTCATAGTCGGCCGCCGCATAGCGCATGACCCCCAGATGCAGCCACGTCCACCAGTGATCACCCCGCCCCTCACGTGCCGCCCCTTCCAGCAGATCGCACCATTCAGTCTGCGTCATGTACCCCAGCGGCTCGTCATCCGGATCCGCTTCAGGCAGTGTGCCTTGCCGCAGCAATTGCTCCCAGGGTTCCTGCTGGTTGCCCATCGATTCCTGTCCGAAGGGGATGGCTTGACCGGCACAGGGCGGCAGGCCGGCGGCTTGAAGGCGCCCCTGCTCCAGAGCGCCCCAGCCGGAACCGTGCTGGACGATTTCCTGGGGCGCCTGGTCCACCCAGGCGGCGGTGCGTTCCATTTCGGCGTCCATCGCCGCGCGCGGCAGCATCGTCTCCAGACCCGTATGCACCGTTTCCCGGGCCGCTACCCAGTCGGCACCGTGCACCACGGCAGGATCCGCGGCCATCAGCCCGTACCCTTCCAACCACTCCCACGTAGTCCTGGCCGGCATGGGAATGTGTTCGGTCTGGGTCCGCGCCAGACCCGATTGAATCTCGATGTACGCGTGTCCCTTGACCGACAGGAATTCCTGCCAGCGGCGCCCGCCGGCACCCATACCCCAGAGGAACAACTTGCGCCCTTTGAGCCGGTCCGTGGATACCTGGACCAGTCCCTGCCCGGTGGCATCGAGCGCCGCGATCCACGGCCGGGCACCGTCGTCCAGATCGAAGAAGAAATCCGCCGAACGATCGATGTTGGTGGTGTAGGTGATGTCGGTTCCCTGCACCACGGGAATCTCGACGATGGCCGGCCCGCCTTTGCCGTAACCGAAATTGTAGGCCCCGTTCGCCGGCACCAGGACCCGCGTCTCCGGGGTTTCCGGCACCGCGGTGTTGGACCACCAGTACATGGCCACCTCATGGTCGTGCGGATTGATGATGCGCACCCGGACCATCAGCATGGGGCTGCCGTCGGGAAGATAGGCGTCTATCTGGAACGGCACCTGGCGGATGCGCTCCCACTCCCACAAGCGTAGCACCGGCGTGCCGTCAGGTTGCGACAAGCGGGCGGCGAACAGCGGCGAGCAGGTGAAGGGGCAGTGTCCGCGCATGCCGATGTTCCATTCCACGCCGCCGCTGAACCAGGCGTTGCGAATGGCCAGGTTGGCCGGCTGGAAGACCGGGTTGGCTTCCAGCAGTTCACGCCCGGACGGTTTGTGCACCAGCGACCACAGGCGTCCCCCCAGTTCCAGCACGAAGGTGGCCCGCAGGGTCTCGTTTTCCAGAATGGCCGCCCGGAAGCTCCGTTCGGTGAGCTGCCGCCCGTAGCGGTCCTGCATGGTGTAGGGCAGGTAGTTGGCGACATTGCCGTACGCCATGTTACGCAGTATCTCCGCCGGAAAGCCGGGGTAACGGGACGTATCCGGCTTGCGGCTGCCGCCGCCGCGCCGCAACGGCGGCAGCGGGTTCTCCGGACCGAGGTCGGCGCCGGGCATGGTTATGGTCTCGAATCGAAGCTCACTCATCGTTCTATCCCCGCTGGTCAGGTTGCGTTCGTGGTAGATCCCGTACCGGTGAGAAGTAGGTATGGAGATGAACCCCAGTCAACCGGGACTCGTCTGCATGCGCGCCCGTGGTTAGCTTTTCAGGCAGCCCTATCAACCCGTCACTGGAGGTTATCATGCAGACCTGCACCATCCGCCGGATCAGCCGGCGGTTCGTCCCGGCCGTCTGGCCGGTTGGCGTCCGCGACACCATCGGTTCTCCGTCCCGTCCGTTGCCCATTGGTCTCAGACTTCGCCCGATACCTTGGCAATTCCTGGCGCTGATCATGATCCTGCCACTGGGATGGCCGCCGGCTACAGCCGCCGCGCCTCTCGATGATCCTGTCGAAGCATCGTACGAGAGTTCAATCCTTACTGCCCCGAATCTGTTCACCGGCGGCATCGAGGGCCCCGCCTGCGACGCCGACGGTATGCTGTACGCGGTCAGCTTCGGCCAGCGGGGAAACATCGGCCGGGTCAGTCCGGCGGGTGACGCCGAGCTGTTCCTCGAACTGCCGGCCGGCAGCACCGGCAACGGCATCCGCTTTACCAGCGACGGCGCCATGCTGATTGCCGACTACACCGGACACAACGTACTGCGCGTCGACATGGCCACGCGCCAGGTGAGCGTGCTGGCACACGAGCCGCGCATGCACCAGCCCAATGACCTGGCCATAGACACCCAGGACCGCGTCTACGCTTCGGACCCGAACTGGTCCGACGGCACCGGCCAGCTCTGGCGCATCGATCCAGACGGCACGGTGACCCTGCTGGAAGCGGACATGGGAACCACCAATGGCATCGAAGTGGCGCCCGGAGACGCCGTCCTCTATGTCAACGAAACACGACAACGCCGGATCTGGGCTTATGACCTGGATGGGGCCGGCAATGTCAGCAACAAACGCCTGCTCATCGAGTTTCCAGACTACGGCCTGGACGGCATGCGCTGCGATGTCGACGGCAACCTGTACGTCACCCGCTACGGCAAGGGGGTGATCGCCAAGATCAACCCGGCCGGCGATGTGCTGCGTGAAATCGAGCTGCACGGCAGCAATCCCAGCAACATCGCCTTCGGCGGACCGGACGGACGCACCGCTTATGTCACCGTTGCCGATGCCCGCCACGTGGAGACCTTCCGTGTCGAACGCCCCGGACGCAGCTGGTGGATGTTCCAGGAGCAGCAGACCGGCGTAGCACCGCGATCCTGGGGGGAGATCAAGCGCGCCCCGTGACCAGGGGGGGGCGGTTGGCTAAGGGGCCCGCGGGGCTTCCCGCAGCCACCCGCCCAACCTCGTGGCTCGCCGACGGGAACCAGCACCCCAGGGCCCGTGGCTGGCCGTGTCGAGCGGTTTCGCCCAGAACGGCAACAAACGGGTTCGCGCGCCACATCGTCGGCTGGCGCATAGCGGACAGCCTGCGCGGCGATCTGGCCCTGGATGCGCTGGAGCAAGCGCTGTGCGCCCGCCCCGAACGTTTTCCGGGGGCGTCCGATGTGACGATCCTCTGCACTTCACCCGCACAACAGGACAGCCCTATCCGGCCAACTCCGCCTGGTCCGGCGCCTACCGCCGCAGCAGGACCTTCGGTGGTCCGGCCATAGCTCGCCTGACCGAAGCCCGAGTTACCGGAGAACCCCGTATCCGCCAGGAGTCTCACCGTGAAAGCCATCATGATCATGTTCGACTCGCTCAACCGGCGCATGTTGCCGCCGTACGGATGCGACTACGTCCACGCGCCGAATTTCCGGCGGCTGGCGGAACGCACGATCACATTCGACAACGCCTATGTGGCCAGCATGCCCTGCATGCCGGCGCGGCGCGAATTGCACACCGGGCGTTACAACTTCCTGCACCGTTCGTGGGGACCGCTGGAACCCTTTGACGATTCCATGCCTTGCATCCTGCAGGAACACGGCATCCACACCCACCTGGCCAGCGATCACTACCATTACTGGGAGGACGGCGGAGCAACCTACCACACGCGCTACGGGACCTGGGAAATAGCCCGCGGACAGGAGGGAGATCCCTGGAAGGGGCAGGTGCGAGATCCGGATATTCCGGTAACGGTGTCCGTGAACCGCCACAGCAACAGGCACTGGCGGCAGGACTGGGTCAACCGACAGTACATGAGCCGTGAAGAAGATCAACCCCAGGCCAACACCTTCCGCATGGGCCTGGACTTCCTGGACGAAAACGGCAGTCAGGACGACTGGTTTCTGCACATCGAGACCTTTGATCCACATGAACCGTTTTTCACGCAACGGAAGTACAAGGATCTCTACCCCGGGGACTACCGGGGACCGCACTTTGACTGGCCTCCCTACGCCGCCGTCAACCAGCCTGCGGAGCAGGTGGAGCACTGTCGGCGCGAATACTTCGCGCTGGTCAGCATGTGCGACCATTGGCTGGGAACGATACTCGAGCGCATGGACGCGCTGCACCTGTGGGACGACACCATGCTGATCGTCAACACAGACCATGGCTTCATGCTGGGTGAGCATGGCATGTGGGCCAAGTGCTGGCAGCCATTCTACGACGAGGTGGCGCACACACCGCTGTTCATCTGGGATCCGCGTTCGGGAGCCCGCGGCGAACGTCGCGCCGCACTCGTGCAGACGATCGACCTGGCGCCCACGCTGCTGGAGTGGTTCGGGCAGCCCCTGCCACCGGCTTGCCAGGGTGTGCCCCTGGCCTCGACGGTGGCCGCCGACACACCCGTTCGCGAAGCCGGGTTGTTCGGCATTCACGGCGGACACGTCAACGTCACCGACGGCCGCTATGTCTACATGCGCGCCCCGGCCAGGCCCGCGAACGCACCACTGTTCAACTATACGCTCATGCCGACGCACATGCGCGGTTTCTTCGGTCAGGACCAGTTGCGCAGCGCCCGACTGTCCGACCCCTTCCCCTTCACCAAGGGACTGCCGACTTTGAGGTGCGACGCCACCAGCAAACGCGACCTGTTCAAATTCGGCACGCTGCTCTTCGATCTGGAAGACGACCCGCACCAGGAACGCCCCATCCGGAATGCCGCCGTCGAGAAACGCATGACCGGACTGATGGTCGACCTCATGCGGGCCAACGCCGCGCCGCCAGAGCAGTTCGAACGATTGGGCCTGTAAGTAATTCGAACGGTTGGGTTTGTTGGCCGAACGGTTGGGCCTGTTGTAGTTCGAACGGCAGAGCTGAAATTCGAACGGTTGGGTTTGTTGTCCGGACGATTGGTCTTGCAGCATGGTGCCCGCCGTAGGAAGCGGTCCGGTGTGGTCGCGGCTGGTGCGCTGACAGGGCGGCCTCCGCCAGGCCCGGCACGCTTGATCGGACCGCTGAGTTGACGTAGTATGGTAGAACGTCGCGGCGATCGGGGCGCCATCTCGGCGGCCCCCGGCACGCCCGGCAGCCACGGCTGGCGTGCCTGCGGCCCGGCACCTCCGGCTTTGGGCGCGCCGGGGGGTTCGGTCCCTGGGGGCGTCGCGGCGGACCCTGGATGGCGCCCGCAGCCCATTCGATCTGCCAGGGTTCGATGTTCGGGAATTCGGGGCCTGGCCACGCGAAGAGACCGCAACGACAGACGGCAGAGACCATGCTGACCCTACGCAGTCTCACCCCACAGCAGCTGGAGAGCATCCATGGAGCCTCGCTGGAGATCCTGGCTACTGTGGGTGTGCGCGTACCCCATGATGAAGTACGCCGGCGCTTCAGATCCGCCGGCGCCCGGGTGGAGGACACCACCGCACACGTCTTCATTCCTGCCGCCCTGATCGAGAGTTCGCTGCAATCGGCCGGCAAGACTTTCACCCTGTATGGACGCGACCACAACCGGCAGGCACGTTTCGGTGCAGGCGAGCGCAACTACAATTCCATAGCCGGCGAGGCGCTCTGGGTAGACGACCTGGGCACGCAGCGGCGCTACGCCTGTCTGGACGATGTGGTGACCGCTACCCGCCTGGGAGACGCGCTGCCGCGCATCGACCTGGTGGGCGCCATGGCGGATCCGCACGAGATCCCCACCGCGTACCGCTGTGTAGAAGTTGCCGCGGCGCAGTTGCGCCACACCACCAAACCCATCCATTTCTGGTTCTCGGACCGCGCCTCCGCCCGGTATGTGCTGGAACTGATGGTAGCGGTGCGCGGCAACGAGACGGAGGCGACGCGCTACCCGCTGGCCTATCCCTTTCTGGAACCCATCAGCCCGTTGAAGTTCCCCTTCGACGGCATCGACCTGCTCTTCGAGACGGCGCGCCTGTCGCTGCCGGTGCCCATCGGTCCCATGGCCCAGGTGGGCGCCACGGCGCCGGCCACCCTGGCGGGAACGCTGGCGCAGGAGAACGCGGAGATCCTGGCCGGCGTCTGCATCACCCAGCTCATCCGTGCCGGTCTACCTGTCTGTTACGGCGGCATACCGCACGCCTTCGACATGCGCACGACGCAACTGATCTTCGCCGGTCCGGAACAGGCATTGATGGCCATGGCCATGGCCCAGCTGGGAAGGCACTACGGTCTTCCCGTGTACATCAACGTCGGGCTCACAGACAGCAAGCTGCCGGACGCCCAGGCCGGCATGGAGGCGGGGATGACGCTGCTTTCCGGAGTGCTGGCGGGCGCGGACATCTTCGGTCATCTGGGTATCTGTGGCGTGGACCAGGCCGCGTCCTTGCCGATGTTGCTCCTGCAACACGAGATCGTGCAATACATCGAACGCCTCATGGAGGGCTTCCAGGTGGATGACGAGCACCTGGCGCTGGACGTGATCCGTCAGGTCGGGCACGACGGCAGCTTTCTGGACAACGAGCATACGGCGCGCCATTTCCGGCAGGAACTCTGGTTCCCGCAACTGCTCGACCGCCGTTACTGGGACGCCTGGCGCGAAGACGGCGGTACCAGCATGCATCAGCGCTGCATCGCCGCCAAGGAGCAGCTGCTCGCCTCGCACGAATCCATCCCCCTGGACCCCGACACGGAGCGCGAGATCGACCGCATCCTGCAGTCGGCGCGTCGTCACCTGGCCTGAGGCGGGCAATCTCCATGAACTGGACCCCCAGAAAGCGCGTCGAGGCCATCCTGCACGGCGACCTGCCGGACAAGGTGCCGTTGACAATGTACGAGTGCATGATCCCTCAGTGCACGGTGGAACGGCAACTGCGCAACGACGGCTTGTGCATCGTGTACCGGACGGCTGTCTTCGCCACCCACACGCCCAATGTCAGACGTACGAGCGAGACCTTTGAACAGGATGGCGTCCAGTACGTGCGTGTCCACACCGAGACGCCCGTGGGCACGCTCACCGAGGTCAATCGCCCGGCCGGCTTCACCTCCTGGCACATGGAACGGATGTTCAAGCAACCCGAGGATTACGCCAAGCTGCGCTTTCTGGTGGAGGATCAGCGGTTCGAGCCGCGTTATGATGATTTCAGGCGCAAGCAAGCGGATCTGGGGGAAGATTTCATCCTGCGCGCCGGCATCGCTGCCACCCCATTGCATCAGATCATGATCGGCTGGATGGGGGTGGAAACCTTCGCGGTGGAGTGGATGGAACGGCGCGATGAGATCCTGGCTCTGTACCGGATCATGGCGCAGCGCCACCGCGAAATCTACCGGCTCGTGGCCCGTTCACCTGCTTCTCACGCCAACTATGGCGGCAACGAGGTCCCGGAAGTCATGGGGGTGGAACGTTTCGAACAGTACTGCCTGCCCTTGTATGCGGAGGCCGCCACCGAGCTTCATGCTCACGGTGTGTTGCTGGGCTCGCACCTGGATGGGAACAACCGCGCCTGGGCGCACGCCGTGGCCGCCTCCAGCCTGGATTATGTCGAAGCCTTCACCCCGCCGCCGGACTGCGATCTATCCATCAGGGAGGCACTGGATCGATGGCCGGGAAAGTTCCTCTGGCTCAACTTCCCGTCTTCCGTGCACCTGGCTACCCTTGAGGGCATTCAGGCCACCACCCGTGCGCTGATCGCCCAGGCAGCGCCTGGCGATCGTCTGATCATCGGCATCACCGAGGATATTCCCGCAGACCGCTGGCAGCAGAACATGCTGACTATCGCACGCGCCATAGATGCCGACGGCAGACTGCCCATCCCAAACCGGCGGAATTAGCATCCGACGAAAGGAGCACCGCGTGAAGCTGGACTGTCACATGCACGTCAAGGGCCGCTCCGTGGCGTGGAACTGGGAACACAACGACCGTATCATCGAGGCCGCCGACCGGCTGGAAATCGAACGGCTGTGCAGCTCCATACCGGTTACGCGCGGCATGCCGGCCATGGACGAGATACGCGCCTGCAACGACGACGTGCTGGCCGCCATGCAGCGGTACAAGGGGCGTATCCTGGGTTACTGTTTCGTCGTACCCGGGTACCGCGAATCCCTCGACGAAATCGACCGGTGCCTGGACCAGGGCATGATCGGCATCAAGTTGTACAATCAATACAAGCTCTGGGATCCGGCCGTCCATGCCGTCATCGAAAAGTCGATCCAGGAGCGAATTCCCATCCTGGAACATGCCGGGTATCCCACGACCCGGGACCAGTGGGAGGCGCAGCCCAACATGTCGCATGCCGGAGATTTCGTCCGCGCCGCGCGCCTGTACCCGGAAGCCGTGCTGATCGAGGGCCACATCGGCGGCGGCGGCGACTGGGAGTGGGCCATCCGGCAGCTGCGCCAGGCGCCATCGGTATACCTGGACACCAGCGGCAGCGTCATCGACGAGGGTATGGTGGACATGGCCGCCCGCGAGCTGGGCGTGGAACGCCTGCTTTTCGGCACGGACATGACCATGGAAGGCGGCGTCGGCAAAATCCTGGGGGCCGCACTGACCGAAGAGGAAAAACAGCGAATTTTCCGCCACAACATGCAGGAGATTCTGGACCGGCGCGGCACGTGATGATTTTCGAGGTACCAGGCATCAAGGAACCCATCCTGCCGCTGTGTTTCACGTGCAGTTCAATGAGCTGCCCGGCGTGAAGCTGGCGCGGGCGTTGCGTAAGCAACGGCCGTGACAGTAGCCGGGTCTGCTCAAGGCCGATACGACATTATCGCCAGCTGCAGGATCTCGCCCTCTACAGGAAGAAAAGCCTTGACCTTTTGGATAATGACATAATGACATTCTATGTTATGCTCTCTGAATCTTTCGGCATCGGGCATGTACAAACTCAGGATCAAGATCGACTCCGTTGTCCCATTGGACAGTGTCGAATGCCACGCGCGCCGTCTTGAACGCATCGATCTCCGCAATGCGCTGGAAGACCCCGAGCCCCAGGTGAGGCCTCATGTCGAGAATGCCCTCGTCCCCGTTATCGAACTCGACGTGGAGCGTGAAGTCGTCATTGGCGCGAACGCCTATTACAGAGGGATACATCATGTCATCCACAAAGCGGAAGCTCCCGCATAGGCAGATCCTCTGCGCATCGGTGCTGTCGATTTCCATCATGCCTCCACGTCGCCGCAGCGCACTTCAGACTGCCCAGGGCACGCCTTGGGCACCGTCTCCATGCTCCACCTTCTTCAGCATAACGATAAGATGAATTTCTTTCACTTCGTCTTTTGCAGTGTTCATGTGGTATCGCCTCCTATCTTCAAACATTTTCTTAATCTGCGAGGCGTATTTTGGCGCAGTTTATGCCGCGCGAAGCGCGAACCCATATAATATTTTTCCTATGTTGATAATCATCTAATCTCTGCGCCGAAGGCGCACATCGAACGGGGCGGCGGATCAGCGGCGGGCGGACGCGCGAGCTTGCTCGCGTGGACGGCCGACCGCTGCATCCGCTTGATGGCCGACGCGAAGCGCCGGACAGAAAGCGGAGGGTAATCCGCCGCCCCGATGGCGCGGCGCGAAGCGTCCGCGCCATCGCCCAGCTTAACCGGCGCGGGCTTTGCCCGCGTCCGGGTTCAAGTAGCTTGTCCTACCTTCTCGTATAATATGTTGAGCCGTCTTTCTTAAATGTTTCAGCAGCCTTTAATGCCGCTTTGCTAGGTTAGTTTCCAAATATATCGGGGTAATTCGTAAATGTATTTTCCCAATTTTGTTCTTGTTTGCTTAGACATGCTCTATCTAAATCTGAATCAGTCATTTTCATTCGCCTCAGATAATATCGTTTTTCATTTGTTCAAATTCTTCTTTTGTAATTTCGCCTTTGGCATATCGTTTTTTCAAGATTTCCAAAGCGGGTTCTGAGCTTTTCACATTATCGTAATATTGACTGGGACCACACCATGGTGGTCTGATATTGCCTCGTCCAAATATCAGGTAAACAACAATCAACATTACAACAATCATAATGATTGGGAATATCCACATTCCACCCATCCAAAAATATTCTGGTCCCATTTTTAGTCTCCTTTGTTTTGACACATAACGACGCGGCTGTGCGGCGCGCGATTAGCGTGTCTACACGAGCCGATGGTTCGACTCCATTTCATCTCCGGTGGTTTTGTTTACGGAATTGATCAATAACGCGACGGATGTTTTCAAGGGGAGCGCGTCCACATGGTATGATTGCCAGGACATTATTCCAGTCGCCCAATTCGCTGCACATATTCGCAACGGCACAATCAATTTCCCCGACACTTCCGCTCAACAGCAGATGAGCATCCACGCGCAGCATGACCGCCATATGGCCTTGTAGCATTCTGCGTGCCTCTTGGATGGCGGTGTTCCCCATGGGAGGTGCGGTGAGGCAATGGATGGCATCCGCCCCGGTTGCCTTAATGTCCTGGAGAAAATCTCTGACGGGACCACACATATGAATGACAAACTTTTTCCCTGCCGCATGACAGATTCGGGCGTATTTCGTGAGCGCCGGCACGGCGTAACGTCTGAACCAATCGGGTGAAACCAGTTTGGTATCCAGATCTTCGGTGCAACGTATTACTTCACAGGGCGAAGCGGCGGCTGTGCGGTACCAGCGACAGGCAGTGTCTGTCATCACCTGCATTGTTGACTCCACCTCCTCCGAATCGTCGAACAGGTCAAGGCTCAATCGCTCTATCCCGACATGACTTGACACCAAGGCATACAGCGGACTGGAAGGCCCGCCACCCAAAACGCAAAGGCCTTTCTCAGCTACGCGCGCCTGCTCGCGGGCGATCAGATTATTGTCACATTCGTACGTCAGGGTTTCGTAATAGCACTTCAGAATCCGGTAATCCGACAGTTGCTTTACGAAAAAGGCTTTATGGACACTGTTCATGATCGGCCCGGGAAGAATGTGCCCCTCAGGTAAGGGATCATAGACGGGGGTGGAAACTGCGGCAGTCATCACTTCTTGCGTCAGAGCGCCTTCCGTTGTGGTCAATGTCGAAATACGCATATCCCCGCGAGCCTCAGTCTTGATGTCCCAGCCTGTGTTCGCCTTCGTGCGGACTGCGCTGACTTCATGGAGCATGTCGCCCCCTACGAACTCGCTGATGTGCAGCCGGTCGAGAGGCTCTTCGAGGAGGGCTTGTGGCAGATGCCCTGGCAGATTGTTGGTGTTGGCAATATGCATGCAGACGGGGATCCATTGCGGCTCCCCGCCAGAAAGGACGGCGATAAGATTCTGTTTCGGTGTCATTTTCATAGATTGATTTCTCCGTCGAACGCTGCCCATAACCCACAGCCGAAAGCGGAGCGACGAAGGAGCGTAGCTTTGGGCTGTCGGCGTTGATGGGCTTGTTCGGCATTAGCTTCGATGAGCCCAGTAGTACGGTTCGCAGTGAAGGTGCATTACCGCCAGGATAATCAGTTCATTGTTGCGTTTGTCGTGATAGTAGATGACCCCATACGGGAATCGACGGACAAGACACCGGCGAACGCCTTCTTCAATAAAGGCCCACATCTCTGGATGTGCCGAGGTTCGCTCTATCGCTGCATACACTTCGGCCGCGAATTGGTACCCAAGTGTCGTCTCTCGCTCTTCGTAATAATCAATTGCGCGTCAAAACTCCTCTCGAGCCTCTGGATGGAACGAGTACCTCATCACGAGAACCGTTTCCAGATCTCTTCAAAAACTTCTTCTCCTGATACTGGCTTGACCGTACCTGATTGGATCTCATCCAACCGTCGCTTGGCTACTTCCGCCCACTTTTTGTCGATTCCCGACTCCGGTGGATTTAGGCTCTTGAGCACCGAGTCAGCTACCCTCGCGCGCTCCTCCACAGGGAGTGATTCGATTTCTCGCAACAAGTCTTCTGTTTTCACGATGGCACATCCTCCACAGAGAACTGATATCCATTAATTTTACTGCATTCGGCCTTCCACCTGCTCACCTAGCTAATTGCCGAACGGCAGCCATCAGCCGCGCGAGGTACGAGCGTTGGCTGCATGGCTTTGATATTTATTATGGCCTCCTCCTTGCAGGATATATCTTAGCCGTATCCCGAGCAAGGAACCCTCAACAAGGAGGAGACCGATGCGCTTCTTCACCCAGCAACACGCGTACTACTGCGGCATTGATCTGCATGCCAAAACCATGTACCTGTGTATTCTCAACCAGGCCGGTGACGTCCTGCTACACCGCAATATAAAAAGCGATCCAGAAGCCTTTCTCCACGTGATTGCGTCCTATCGCACCGACCTGGTGGTCTGCGTCGAGTGCATCTTCACCTGGTATTGGATCGCCGATCTGTGTGCCCGGGAGAATCTCCCCTTTGTCTTGGGACACGCGCTTTATATGAAAGCCATTCACGGCGGGAAGACCAAAAACGATCGTATCGATGCGGCCAAGATCGCTCACCTACTGCGGGGTGGGTATATTCCCATGGCATACGTCTATCCTACCGCAATGCGTGCCACCCGCGATCTGCTACGCCGGCGCATGCATCTGATGCGGCAGCGCGCCCAGTTGCTAGCCCACATCCGAAACACCAATAGTCAATATAATCTGCCCCCCATCGGCCGGAAAATCGCCTACAAGGCCAATCGCGAAGGAGTGGCTGATCATTTCCCGGATGAAGCCGTACGACAGAGCATGGAAGTGAACCTGAAGCTCATCGACTTCTATGATCCACTGCTGACCCAATTAGAGTTGAATTGGGTCAGCACCGCCAAAATCCATGATCCCCAGGCCTTTCATCTGCTCCGTTCCATCCGCGGGGTCGGCAAGATTCTGGCGCTGGTCCTGCTCTACGAGATTCACGACATCCACCGTTTCCCCCGCGTACAGAACTTCTGCTCCTACTGCCGTCTCATTCAAGGCGCGCATCAATCGGCGGGTAAAACGTACTGCCACTCAGGTAAAGAAATAGGTAACGCACATTGGAAATGGGCGTTCTCCGCGGCAGCCGCTCTGCTGATCCGCTGTTGCCCAGCCGTGCAGAAATACAAGCCCAAGAACTTGCCATCGTCGCCCACAAATTGGGACGCTGTGCCTACTACATACTCAAACGAAAGCAGCCGTTTGACGAAAAACGCTTGCTACCCAGTTGAATAACGGCCGGCGTCGGTGAGCCCGACGCCTAACTGGGTCCGTTGGGGAGGACGCTGAGCCACATACCTATCTACCGCACCAACGCATGCATACCGGTATGTATAGCGCACAATCCCGGATCTGGACGCTTTGATTGGACACCGGCGCCGTGCCATATCTTTGACCTATACTCGAGCAGAAGCGTGACGGGCGCTGCCCCTCCTCCGAGCCGCATACTAACTGGGACAAGTGATCATCTGCTTGAACTCCTACTTTTGCGTCGGCCGGGATGAGGGTACGAACAGGTTTCTAGGCCGTACGGGCATCGTACCCGTACCACGAGCCATAGTCCCATCTCGTCAGCTCGTTGAGCCTCAATATGTGTTTGGTGCAGACCCGGGCTATCCAGGTTGCTGCCCCTGCTAGAAATGAAGTCAGCACGCGTACGTCAGCGTAGGGTATAGGTAACGTTCGGTAACGAGAAAATGAAACCTTTCGTTATCCAGGGATCAATTTGTGTCTTGACAGCGGAGGCCATATACGTGTTAGGCAGCTATTTCTTGAACTTGTCGACGGCCTCACTGAAAGCAGACTGCATGGAATCCCATGCGGACTCTACACCGTCTTTGATGGACTCCCATGCGTCTTCACCTGTGTCCGCAATTTCGGCAAGCCTTGGTCTTGCCTTCTTCGATCTTGCCTTCGAGCGCTTCGATCTGCTTGTTCAACTCGATCTGTGCGTCGGCAGTGGCCCCAGAGGCCTTTGCCTTAAGCTTGTCTACTTCCGCTTTCCATTCGTCCAACTGGGCCTGCTTCTTCTGTTGATACAGTTCTTTCTCGTTCATGTCTTTCTCCTGTCTACTGTTGTGTGGTTTTGCGTCACGCTTCACCAGAAGCGCGACAGTGAGTCCTGCGATGAACCCCGCCGCTGCGGCGAGGAACAGCAGGATGATGCCTGGCACTTCTCCCTTTAGCCAGAGAAAACGAACTTGCCAGGGCGCTTGGTTCTGGAGCACAACTGCCGCCAAAGCGACAACCAGCACCAGAAGCAGCACGAGCTTCATTGATTTCATGTCACCTCCTTTCGCTTGACCTTCGGTCGAATGCCCTTGCTGTCTAAGGGGGCGGCGCGAAGCGTCCGCGCCATCGTCTGCGTTAACCGGCGCGCGGTTACGCGCGTCCGGGTTGAATGCGTTGTTGGACTAAGCCGCTACGCGGCAGACAAGTCTGGAACGATCCTGTTTGGCCATGATAGACCTGTTGTAATCTTGCGGTATACGGTAATAGATAGAGAAGGGCGGAGCACAGGAAAGGCC